>JAQTMF010000019.1 GCA_028714515.1 Chthoniobacteraceae bacterium
GCTCCGCGAGCTGGCTCCAGAATTCGCCGTCCTTGCTGTCGCTTTTGAGGGCTTTTTCGAGGACGGACTCGGCCTTTTTCGGCTGTCCTCCCTGGCTGTAAAGCTCGATGAGCACCAAATAGGGCCCGATCGCGCCGGGGTCGAGTTCCAGCGCCGTGGTGGCCTGTTTGATCGCCAACGCCGGCTTCTTGAGGAACTGGGCGTAGATCTGGGCGAGGCACAAGGGCGGGAGCGGGTCCCGGGGCGAGGCTTTGGCCGCGTCCTTGAGCAATCCGATGCCTTCCGAGACTTCGCCGCGGCGCGCCAGTTCAAAGGCGACCTTGACGGCTAGTTCGGTGTTGTTGGCGTCGGCCGAGAGAGAGCGCCGGTACGCTTCAAACGCCCGGTCGTTATCCCCATCCTCCTCTGCGAGAAGCCCTTGGGCAAACGCTGCCAGCGCGTCCGCTTTCCGCTCCCCTTCCCGGCCCAATGCCAGGTCGCCGGCTGCGGATGCGGTCTTTGGTGCGCCTTCGGATCCCGTTCCCGCCACAGCGGACGATTCCGCCGGGCGTGGCTGCACCGAAGGCGCGGCCAATCCCATCACGGGAACGCAACCGGCCAGGAGACCGGTTGCGAAAGGGATCATGAAACGGCGCATCAGACGCCGCCCAAGCGATGTCACCCGTGGGAGCCGCCATCCGGTAAGGACGGGCGTTCTCCACGGGTTCATGGGCTCCAAGATCGCTACTAACTCTTGTAACGCAAACGCTTCTTGTGGCGGTTTTCTTTCATCCGCTTGCGGCGTTTGTGTTTTGCGATTTTCGATTTGCGGCGTTTCTTTAAGGAACCCATACGTGGCTGCTGTTCTACTTGACTGGTTTAGAGCGTTTTTAATAAACGACTTTGTTGAGGGGGTATTCGATAATGCCCTCGGCGCCGAGCGCCTTGAGCTGGGGAATAATCTCCCGAACAATTTTTTCGTCGATAATCGTTTCGACGGCGACCCACCCGTTCTGGGCAAGGTGCGAAATAGTCGGATTGCGGAGCGAGGGTAGGGCATTGAGCAGATTCTGCAATGCCTTTTCTTCGATATTCATCTTGAGCCCGACCTTGTCCCGCGCATTGAGCGCCCCTTTCAGGAGCAGCAAGAGCGTTTCCATCTTGGCGCGCTTCCATTCGTCGGCCCAGGCAGCTTTGTTGGCGATCACTTGCGGCGAGGACTCCATGAGCGTCTCGACGATGCGCAACTTGTTGGCGCGCAGGGAGGATCCCGTCTCGGTGACATCCACGATGGCGTCCACCAGATCCGGCACCTTCACCTCGGTGGCTCCCCAGGAAAATTCCACTTTCGCTTCGACGCCGTTTTTCTCCAGGAACCGCTTGGTCATGCCGACGGCCTCCGTGGCGATCACCTTGCCCTGCAAATCTTTCACCGAACGGATCGGCGATTCCTCCGGAACCACGAGCACCCAGCGCGTCGGCGCGCTGCTCACCTTGGAAAACGTCAGTTCGCCCAGCGTCTCCACATCCGAACCGTTCTCCACGACCCAATCCCGGCCCGTCAGGCCGAAATCGAGGTAGCCGTGCTCCACATACCGGCTAATTTCCTGGGCACGCAGGAGGCGGACTTCCACCTCCGGGTCGTCAATGGCGGGCTTGTAAGAGCGCCGGGGCACGGTAATATGAAACCCCGCCTTAGCGAACAACGCCAGAGTGGGTTCCTGTAAGCTGCCAGAGGGCAGGCCGATTCTGAGAATCTTTTGGCTCATCGAAAAAGGGAGAGCCTTTTAGGCGGGTTCTTTCGCGCTGGCGAGGAAAATTTTCACTCCGGCGCAGAAAAATCCCAACAAAACCAAAGAAAACCTTTTGACAGCCCCGGCGCATTTGCTACCTTCCCCACTCGCTTTTACGAGCCAAGAGTGAAATTCGGACCCTAAATCGTGCTTGCCGGGAGGCTGGCGTCGGTTCAGGGGTTTTTCGCCCTAACCCGTGAGGCGGAAGGAGAAGGCGCAAAAGACTGGTGTGGCTACAAACCCGCCCGCCCCGAGCGCCGACAGCTCCGCGAGAAGGAGAGACGCCCATGTAGCTCAGTTGGCAGAGCACGTCCTTGGTAAGGACGAGGTCACCGGTTCGAACCCGGTCATGGGCTCCACCTTTCCCGCAAGCAGGCCGAACGGCGAGGCGAGCCGGATTGAACCCACATTTTAACAAAAACAAACACCTAACACAGAGAACGAGGAGACCATCAAATGGCTAAGGAAGCATTCAAGCGCGATAAACCGCACGTGAACATCGGCACGATCGGCCACGTCGACCACGGCAAAACCAGTCTGACCGCCGCCATCACCACTATTCTCGCCAAGACGGGCAAGGCCCAGGCGAAGAAATATGATGAAATCGACGCCGCTCCCGAAGAAAAAGAGCGCGGTATCACGATCAACACCGCCCACGTTGAGTATGAGAGCGACAAGCGCCACTACGCGCACGTCGACTGCCCCGGCCACGCCGACTACGTCAAGAACATGATCACCGGCGCGGCCCAGATGGACGGCGCCATTCTCGTTGTCAGCGCCGCTGACGGCCCCATGCCGCAGACCCGTGAGCACATCCTGCTCGCCCGTCAGGTTGGCGTGCCCGCCATGGTCGTTTTCCTCAACAAGTGTGACCTCGTCGACGATCCCGAGTTGCTCGAACTCGTCGAAATGGAAGTCCGCGACCTTCTCACCCAGTACGAATTCCCGGGCGACACCATCCCGATCATCAAGGGATCGGCCGTCAAGGCCCTCGAAGGCGACCCGGAAGCCGAAAAGGCCATCCTCGCCCTCGTTGACGCCGTCGACGAATACATCCCGCAGCCCGAGCGCCCGCTCGACCAGCCCTTCCTGATGCCGGTTGAAGACGTGTTCAACATTGAAGGCCGCGGCACCGTCGCCACCGGCCGTGTCGAACGCGGTATCCTCAAGAAGATGGACGAAGTCGAGATCGTCGGCATCAAACCGACCCTCAAGACGACCGCCACCGACATCGAAATGTTCCGCAAGCTTCTCGACGAAGCCCGCGCTGGCGACAACGTCGGCGTTCTGCTTCGCGGCGTGAAGAAAGAGGACATCCTCCGCGGACAGGTCATCGCCAAGCCCGGCACCATCACCCCGCACACCAAGTTCAAGGCCGAAGTTTACGTCTTGAGCAAAGAAGAAGGCGGCCGTCATACGCCGTTCTTCTCCAACTACCGTCCGCAGTTCTACTTCCGCACCACTGACGTGACCGGAAGCGTGAAACTGCCCGAGGGAGTGGAAATGGTCATGCCTGGGGACAACGTCACCATCGAGGTCGAACTCCTGACCCCCATCGCCATGGAAAAAACCATCCGCTTCGCTATCCGCGAAGGCGGCCGGACCGTGGGCGCCGGGCGTGTCGCCGAAATCGTCGCCTAGTCCGCATAACCCGAAGAAACCTTAGGCCAGTAGCTCAATTGGTAGAGTAGCGGTCTCCAAAACCGCCTGTTGGGGGTTCGAGTCCCTCCTGGCCTGTTTCTTCTTTTCAACACTTCATGCTCGCGCGCACCAAGACATTCATCTCCGAAGTCCGGGGGGAACTCGCCAAAGCCAGCTGGCCTTGGGACCCGAAAGAAAAAGGGTTCAAGAAGTACAAGGAGTTGGTCGATTCCACCATCGTCGTCGTCATCGCCATGCTGTTACTCAGCGGCTATGTGGCGCTTCTGGATTTCGTGTTGTTGTATGTCGTCGGTGCGCTCACCGGCGGGAGTTGGAGCAAATAATGGCTAATCCGGCACGCAGTCAATGGTTCGCCGTGCACGTTCTCTCCGGTCAGGAGCAGAAGGTGCATGACAACATCGTCAAACGCATCAAGACCGAAGAGATGGGCGATCTCGTCTTCGAAGTCCTGATTCCCACCGAGCGGATTTCCGAAGTCAAGCGCGGCAAGCGGACCGAAACGATCCGCAAACTGCTCCCCGGCTACCTCATCATCAACATGCACCTGCTCGACGAGCAAGGGCAGTTGGTGGACCGCACTTGGTACTTCATCCGGGAAACCCCGGGTGTCATCGGCTTCGCGGGGACCAAAGACCGCCCGATCCCGATGCGCGACCAGGAAGTGCAAACCATGCTCGCCCAAATGGCCGAGCGCGAAGACACCGTTAAGCCGAAAGTTTCCTTTGAAGTGGGCGAAACGGTCAAAGTCGCCGACGGCCCCTTCCAAAACCAGAGCGGCATCGTCGAAGAGATCGACCCCGAGCGCGGCAAACTCCGCGTCTCCGTCAGCATCTTCGGGCGCTCCACCCCGGTCGAACTCGAATACTGGCAAGTCGAACGCAGCTAGCCCCGCAAGCAGCCGTCTCACCGCCTCATTTTCTCCAACTAATCCGCATCCCAAACATTTCCCATGGCAAAAGAAGTCGTCGCGCAAATCAAACTGCAGATCCCGGCCGGCCAGGCCAACCCGGCCCCTCCTATCGGCCCGGCCCTCGGTCAGCATGGTGTCAACATCATGGCGTTCTGCAAAGAATTCAACGCCGCCACACAGAAGCAGGCCGGAGACATCCTCCCGGTCGTCCTGACTGTCTATAAAGACAAGAGCTTCACCTTCATCACCAAGTCGCCGCCCGCCGCTGTTCTCCTCAAGAAAGCCGCAGGCATCGCCGCCGGTTCCAAAGAGCCGAACAAGACCAAGGTGGCCAAGATCACCAAAAAACAGGTTCTCGACATCGTCAAAATCAAAGCCAAAGACCTCAATTCCCGGAACGACGAAGCCGGCTTCCGCGTCATCGCGGGAACCGCTCGCCAGATGGGCATCGAAATCGAAGGCTAAACCCGAAGGGGAGCACCTCCCCTTCCCCAACCGCAGGAGAGCGGCGCTCCGCCCGAGTCCACTCGCAACCACTGCAACACATCATGGCAACACACAGAAGCAAACGCTATCGCGCCGCCGCCGAAAAGGTGGAATCCCGCGCGTATCCACTCACGGAAGCCATCAGTCTCCTGAAGACCCTTCCGGCCGCTAAATTCGACCAGACGGTCACTATTTCCTTCCGTCTCGGGGTCGATCCCAAACAATCCGACCAAATGGTCCGCGGCACCTGCCCCCTGCCCCACGGCAGCGGCAAAACCGTCCGCGTTCTCGTCTTCGCCCAAGGCCAGGCCGCCGACGCCGCCCGCGAAGCCGGAGCCGAATTCGTCGGCTTCGAAGACCTCATCAAGAAGTGCCAGGAAGGCTTCCAGGACTTCGACGTCGCCGTCGCCACTCCCGGCGCCATGAGCGAAGTCCGCAAACTCGGTAAGGTCCTCGGACCGCGCGGCTTGATGCCCAACCCGAAGACCGGCACCGTCACCGAAGACACCGCCAAGGCCGTCAAGGAAGTCAAAGCGGGCCGCGTCGAGTTCAAACTCGACAAAAACGGCAACGTCGCCGTTCCCGTCGGCAAATTCTCCTTCAGCGAAGCAGCGCTCCTTGAGAACGGCACCGCCGTCATCGACGCCGTCGTCAAAGCCCGTCCGGCCACCGCCAAGGGCGCCTACGTCGAAAACATCACCCTGGCCGCCACCATCCTGCCGGGGATCAAGGTCGACGCCTCCTCGTTCACCAAAATCTAACCGCTTCGCATCCCATGAGACCTGAGAAAATCACTATCATCGAAGATTTGCAGGCGAAGCTGAACGCCTCGCCGTTCGTTCTCGTCACCGACTACACCGGGCTGCAGGTGGACCAATTCTCCATCCTGCGCAACCGGCTCGCCGACAACGGAGCGGAATGCAAAGTCGTCAAAAACACCTTCCTCCGCCGCGCCATGAGCGAAGCGGGGCTCCCCGATATCAGCGCTGACCTCAAAGGCCAGACCGCCATCATCATCGGAGAGAAAGATGTCGCCGCCGCCGCCAAGGTCCTCAAGACCTTCGTCGGAGAATTCAAGAAACCCGAGATCAAGCTCGGCGTGGTCGACAGCCTCGTCGTGAGCGCGGAACAGATCAACGCCATCGCCGATCTCCCGAGCCGCGAAGTCCTGCTCGCCCAACTCCTCGGCGTTCTGCAAGCCCCGGCCAGCGCGCTGGTCCGCCTGCTCAACGAGCCCGCCTCGTGCCTCGCCCGCGTCCTCAAGGCAAAGGCCGAAGCCGAACCCGCCGCTTAACCTTCACTTAACCCAAAGACTTTTGCGGGGAGGGGTTCGCCCTTCCCCGCGAAACAAAAAACACAACATCCAACTGGTTCCTCGTCGGGCGGACGGCAGTCCGCCTCAAATAACCGGGTGCCCCCGGATCGCGACGACACCGAAAACATCCTATGGCCGATATCAACGCAATCGTCGAAACGCTCAGCGGACTCACCGTTCTGGAAGTCGCCGAACTCGTCAAGAACCTCGAAACCAAGTGGGGCGTTAGCGCCGCCGCTCCCGTGGCCGTCGCCGCCGCTCCCGCCGCTGGAGCCGCCGCTCCCGCCGCTGAAGAGAAGACCACCTTTGACGTCATCCTCAAAGAAGTGGGCGGCAACAAGATCGGCGTGATTAAAGAAGTCCGCGCCGCTGTCGCCGGTCTCGGCCTGGCCGAAGCCAAAGCCCTCGTCGAAGGCGCTCCCAAGACCGTCAAAGAAGGCGTGACCAAGGAAGAAGCCGAAGAGATCAAGAAGAAGATCGAAGGCGCTGGCGCCAAGGTCGAAATCAAATAAATTCGAGAAATCGAACTTTTTGCGCGTGCGGCAGGCAGAAATCGCTTGCCGCACGCCGATTTGTCTCGTAGGCTTGAAACCCACTTTTGCCAAGGGGAGCACGCACTTTTCTGAAACAACTCAGCGTATCACCGATCCTCTTATCAGAGACCGAAAGCCGCGGGTCAAACCTTCCTGGGTTTGACGACCCGCGACTTTCGGCCTATTGCTTTTCCCTGGCCTGTATTGTACCGGGGACTCCGAGATTCATCGTCACCTTTCCCGCCTCCGCGCTCCCTTTCTAGCCGGCAGACGACTCAACCCAACCGCACCACCTATGTCAGAGCGAATCTACTTCGGTAAACTCAAGGAAGTCAGCGAACCGCCAAACCTCATCGAGGTTCAGGTGAACTCCTATATCGAGTTTCTTCAAAGGGACTTGTCCCCCAGTAAACGCAAGGACATCGGTTTGCAAGCGGTCTTCCGCGAAGTTTTTCCGATCCAGAGCTATGACGAGAAAGTCACGCTCGACTTTGTCAGCTACGAAATCGGCGATCCCAAGATGAGCGCCCTGGAGTGCCAGCGCGAAGGCCAGACCTTCAGCGCCCCGCTCCACATCACCTTCCGCCTCACCGACGAAAAAGGGACCAAGGAAGAAAAGGTCTATATGGGCGAAATTCCGCTCATGACCCCGCAGGGCACCTTCGTCATCAACGGCGCCGAGCGCGTCGTCGTCAGCCAGTTGCACCGGTCGCCCGGCATCGCCTTTGAGTCGTCCATCCACCTCAACGGCAAGGTCCTCTTCAGCTTCCGCATCATCCCCGACCGCGGTTCGTGGTTGGAAGTCCAGTTCGACACGAACGACCTCCTCTACATCTACCTCGACCGCCGCCGCCGCCGTCGCAAGTTCCTGGCCACCACCTTCCTGCGCGCCATCGGCTACGGGAGCGACGAAGAGATCATCAAACTTTTCTACACCGTCGAGAACCTCAAGCTCAGCGAGAAGCTCGAAGAAGACGAGATCAGCAGCAAGGTCCTCATCCGCGACATCCGCGACGGCGAAATCACCGTCGCCCGCGCCTTTGAACCCCTCACCAAGGCGACCATCCGCCAGGTGCTCACCCTGGGGGTCAAAGAAGTGCAGGTCGTCGACACCAAGCTCGACGACACCATCATCAAGGCCCTCAAAAAGGACCCCGCCCACGACGAAGAGGAAGCCCTCAAGGACATCTACCGCCGTTTGCGCCCCGGGGATCCGCCCACCGTCCCGAACGCCCGCGGCCTCCTGAAGCGCCTCTTCTTCGACCCGAAGAAATACGACCTCGGGCGCGTCGGCCGCTACAAGATCGACCAGAAGCTCGGCCTCGAAATCGACCTCAACGAGCGCATCATGACGAAGGACGATTTCATCGCCGCGATGAAATACCTGATCGGCCTGCGCCGTGGCGAAGGCTCGCTGGACGACATCGACCACCTCGGCAGCCGCCGCGTGCGCACCGTGGGCGAACTGCTCGCCAACCAGTGCCGCGTCGGCCTGGCCCGCACCGAGCGCCTCGTCAAAGAGCGCATGACCCTGTTCGATGTGAACATCGAGGGCATGACGCCGCAAAAACTCATCAACCCGAAAGCCTTGAGCGCCGTCATCCGCGACTTCTTCGGCCGCTCCCAGCTTTCGCAGTTCATGGACCAGACCAACCCGCTCGCCGAGTTGACCCACAAGCGCCGTCTTTCGGCCCTCGGGCCAGGGGGTCTCTCCCGCGACCGCGCCGGATTCGAAGTCCGCGACGTTCATCCTTCCCACTACGGCCGTATTTGCCCGATTGAGACGCCTGAAGGCCCGAACATCGGTCTGATCAGCTCCATGTCCACCTTCGCCCGGATCAACGACTTCGGGTTTATCGAAACCCCGTATCGCCGGGTGGAAAACTGCCGCGTCACCGAGAAGATCGACTTCCTGACCGGCGACCGCGAAGAAAACTACTACGTCGCCCAAGCCAACGCGGCCATCGACGCCAAAGGCAACTTCCTGGCCGAAAAAGTTTCCGTCCGTCACCGTGGCGACTTCCTTGAAGTGGAGCCCACCATGGTTCACTACATGGACATCTCGCCCAAGCAGCTCGTCTCCGTGGCCGCCGGGTTGATCCCGTTCCTGGAGCACGACGACGCCAACCGCGCCTTGATGGGTTCGAACATGCAGCGCCAGGGCGTGCCGCTTCTCGTCTCCGAGTCGCCGCTCGTCGGCACCGGCATGGAAGGCAAGGTCGCCCGCGACTCCAAAGCCGTGATTCTCTCCGAATCCGACGGCGTCGCCGCCTCCGTCACCGCCGACCTGATCGTCATCACCCCCGACGGCTCCCTGCCCGAAGGGAAGAAGAAGGTCAAGAACGTCCCGGAAGAAGGCATTTACGTCTACGAACTGCGCAAGTTCATGCGTTCCAACGCCAGCACTTGCGTCAACCAGAAGCCGATCATCAAAAAAGGCCAGGTCATCAAGAAAGGCCAGGTCATCGCCGACGGTCCCAACACCCAGGACGGCGAACTCGCCCTCGGCCGCAACGTGCTCGTCGCGTTCACCCCGTGGAACGGCTACAACTTCGAAGACGCCATCCTGATCTCCGAGAAAATCGTGAAGGAGGACATCTACACCTCCATCCACATCGACGAATTTGAAATCGGCGCCCGCGACACGAAGCTCGGGCCGGAAGAAATCACGCGGGACATCCCGAACGTCTCCGAGGAAGCCCTGCGCAACCTCGGCCCCGACGGCGTCATCCGCATCGGCGCGGAGATCAAGCCCGGCGACATCCTCGTCGGCAAGATCACGCCCAAGAGCGAAACCGAACTCGCCCCTGAAGAGCGCCTCCTGCGCGCCATCTTCGGCGAAAAGGCCGCCGACGTGAAAGACACCTCGCTGACGGTCCCCTCGGGCACCTACGGCATCGTCATGGACGTCAAGGTTTCCTCCCGCAAGGAAATCGCCAAGTCCAAGCTGACCCCCGCCGAGACCAAGCGCCAGATCAAGGCCGCCACGGAAGACCTGAACCGCCGCAAGGACGAACTGCACGAACAGTTGACGGAAGCCCTCTCCAACATCCTGTTGGGCGAGAAGATCCCGCTCGACGTCGTCAACGCCCAGACCGGCGAGATCATCATCCCGGCCAACCGCAAGATCACCAAAACGCTCCTGCGCAAGCTGGCCAGCGTCCACGATCACGTCGAAATCGATCCCTCGCCGATCCGCAACAAGATCCGCGAGATCATCAGCCAGTTCGAACACCGCTTCCATGAACTCGACCTCGAAACCGAGCGTTCCATGGACCGGATCGAAGCGGGCGACGAAATCGATCCCGGCATCATCAAGCAGGTCAAGGTCTACATCGCCAGCAAGCGGAAACTCTCCGTCGGCGACAAAATGGCCGGCCGCCACGGCAACAAGGGCGTCGTCGCCCGGATCGTGCCGGAAGAAGACATGCCGTTCCTCGCGGACGGGACCCCGGTGGAAATCGTCCTGAACCCGCTGGGCGTGCCTTCGCGCATGAACGTCGGCCAGGTGTTGGAAACCCACCTCGGCGTCGCCGCCAAGGCGCTCGGCTTCAAAGTCGCCACGCCGGTGTTCGACGGTATCGAGGAAGCGCAAATCTTCAACTACCTCAAGGATGCCAAGAAGATCGACGGCTACACCTGGATCGAGGAAAACGGCAAAGCCACCGTCTTTGACGGCCGCACCGGCGATCCGTTCGACCAGCAAGTCGTCGTCGGCTACATCTACATGCTGAAACTGGGCCACTTGGTCGCGGACAAAATCCACGCCCGCGCCGTGGGACCCTACTCGCTCGTCACCCAGCAACCGCTGGGCGGCAAGGCGCAATACGGCGGTCAGCGTTTCGGCGAAATGGAGGTTTGGGCGCTCGAAGCCTACGGAGCCGCCTATACCCTCCAGGAGCTGCTCACTGTCAAATCGGACGACGTGCAAGGCCGCACGCGCATCTACGAGTCCATCGTCAAAGGTGACAACTCGCTGGAAGCCGGAACGCCTGAATCGTTCAACGTTCTCATCAAAGAAATGCAGAGCCTCTGCCTTGACGTTCGTGCGGGCGCCAGCACCCCGGCCCTGCCCGAAGGCCTCGCCTAACCGCCGTTCGCATCAACAAAGCGCACAATAAAGTATCTTCCCAAGTATGAGTGATCCCAACTTCCGTGACATTTTTCCCGCCGACCGCGGGATGGGTTTCGACCAGATCGCCATCGCCGTCGCCGCTCCCGACACCATCCGTCAATGGAGCAGCGGCGAAGTCAAAAATCCCGAGACCATCAACTACCGGACCTTCAAGCCCGAAAAAGGCGGTCTCTTCTGCGAACGCATTTTCGGCCCCACGAGGGACTGGGAATGCTCGTGCGGCAAATACAAGCGCATCAAGCACAAGGGCGTCATCTGCGACCGTTGCGGCGTGGAAGTCACCCTCTCGCGCGTCCGCCGCGAACGCATGGGCCACATCGAGCTGGCCGTGCCCGTCTCGCACATCTGGTTCTACAAGTGCATGCCCTCGCGCATCGGCCTGATGCTGGACATGTCCAGCCGCCAGCTTGAGCGCGTCATCTACTACGAGGACTACATCGTCATCGACCCGGGCAACACCCCGCTCCAGCGCTGCCAGCTCCTCACGGAAAACGAATACCGCGAAGCCCTCGACCAATACGGCGACGGCAGCTTCAACGCGGGCATGGGTGCCGAGGGCATCAAGCTCCTCCTCGCGCAGACCGATCTCGCTTCCCTCAATAAAGAGCTGGAAGACCAGATGGCCACCACGCGCTCCAAGCAGATCCGCAAGAAGGTTGCCAAGCGCCTCAAGCTCGTCCAGGGCTTCATGACCTCCAAGAGCCGTCCCGAGTGGATGATCCTGGATGTGCTGCCCGTCATCCCGCCCGACCTGCGGCCTCTGGTTCCCCTCGAAGGGGGCCGGTTCGCCACGTCGGACTTGAACGACCTCTACCGCCGCGTCATCAACCGCAACAACCGGTTGAAAAACCTGCTCCAGCTCAAAACGCCGGAAGTCATCATTCGCAACGAAAAGCGCATGTTACAGGAAGCCGTGGACGCCCTCTTTGACAACGGCCGCCATGGCCGCGCCGTCACCGGGGCCGGCAACCGCCCGCTGAAGTCGCTCTCCGACATGCTCAAGGGCAAAGGCGGCCGCTTCCGCCAGAACTTGCTCGGCAAGCGCGTCGACTACTCCGGCCGTTCGGTCATCGTCATCGGGCCCGAACTCAAACTGAACCAGTGCGGTCTGCCCAAGAAGATGGCGCTCGTTTTGTTCGAGCCGTTCATCATCCGCCGCCTCAAGGAACTCGGCTACGTCCACACCGTCCGCTCCGCCAAAAAGATGATCGAGCGCCAGACCCCCGAGGTCTGGGACATCCTCGACGAAGTGACCCGGGGGCATCCCGTGCTCCTCAACCGCGCGCCCACGCTGCACCGCCTCTCCATCCAGGCTTTCGAGCCGCAGTTGATCGAAGGCGAAGCCATCCGCGTCCATCCGCTCGTCTGCACGGCCTACAACGCCGACTTCGACGGCGACCAGATGGCCGTACACGTGCCCCTCTCCATCGAGGCGCAAATGGAAACCCGCATGCTCATGCTGGCGAGCAACAACATCTTCTCGCCTTCCAGCGGCAAGCCTATCACCACGCCTTCGCAGGACATCACCCTGGGGTGCTACTACCTCTCGCAGAACCCGCGCAAGAGCACCAAGGTGCCCGACCGCCTGCCCCTCTTCGCCGACGAAGGCGAAGTGGAATTCGCGCTGACGGAAGGCAAAGTGCAAATCGCCGACCGCATCCGGTTCGTCAACCCCGACTTCGGCAAGAAGACCCACTACGGCAACAAAGACCTCAAGGTCATCGAAACCACCGTGGGCCGCGTGCTCTTCAACGCCATCTGGCCGGACAACCTCGGCTTCTTCAACAAAGCCGCGGGCAAGAAACAGCTCTCCGACATCATCTGGCGCTGCTACCAGGTCGCCGGTCCGCAAAAGACCGTCGAGACCCTCGACAAGATGAAGCAACTCGGCTTCAAGTGGGCCACCCGGGCGGGCATCTCCATCGGCATCGCCGACATGATCATCCCGACCGAGAAGAAGGTCGAACTGGAGCGCGCCTACAAGGAAATCGCGCAGGTCGAGAAGCAATACCGCAGCGGTATCATCACCGACGGCGAACGTTACAACAAAGTCGTCGACGTTTGGACCCACGCGGGCGAGCAGATCTCCAACGTCATGTTCCGCACCCTGGAACACAACGAAGGCCGCAAGGAACTCAACCCGGTCTACGTCATGGTGGACTCCGGCGCTCGTGGCAACCGCCAGCAGGTCAAACAGTTGGCCGGTATGCGCGGCTTGATGGCCAAGCCCTCGGGCGAAATCATCGAGCAGCCCATCACCTCCAACTTCCGCGAAGGTCTGACGGTGTTGGAATACTTCATCTCCACGCACGGCGCCCGCAAGGGCTTGGCCGATACGGCGTTGAAGACGGCTGACTCCGGCTACCTCACTCGTAAGCTCGTCGACTGCGCCCAGGACGTCATCATCACCGAGGAAGACTGCGGCACCGTCAACGGCATCATCGTCCGCCCGATCTACGAGGGCGACGAAGAAGTCGTGGACCTCGGCCAGCGCATCATCGGCCGCACGAGTTGCGAATCGGTCATCGACCCCGTCACGAAGGCCAAGGTCATCGTCCCGAACCAGTTGATCGACGAAATCGCCGCCGACAAGGTGGTCAAAATTGGCGTCGAACAGCTCAAAATCCGCTCCGTGCTCACCTGCGAATCCAAACGCGGCGTCTGCGCGAAGTGCTACGGGCGCAACCTGGCCACCGGCCTGCAAGTCAAGCTCGGCGAGGCGGTCGGCATCATCGCCGCCCAGTCCATCGGCGAGCCCGGCACGCAGCTCACCATGCGTACGTTCCACGTCGGCGGCACCGCGTCCCAGACGTTCAAGCAGCCAATCGTCAAAGCCAAAAACGACGGTATCATCGAATTCAGCGATGACCTGCGCGCCGTTCAGGCCGTGGACGGCACCTGGATCGTCCTCAACAAGAGCGGCACCGTCACCGTCCATGCCAAAGACGGCAAGGAACTGGAACACTACAACGTCGTCGTCGGCGCCGTCATTTCCGTCGGCAACGGCCAGCCCGTCAAGAAGGGCGAAACGTTCGTCCAGTGGGATCCGTACAACGTCCCGATTCTCACCGAGATGGCGGGCAAGATCGAATTCCGCGACATGATCTCCGGCGTCACTGTCAAACGCGAAGTGGACGAAGCCACCGGCGTCATGGAAGCCGTCATCATCGAGCATAAAGAAGACCTCCACCCGCAGATCGTCATCCTTGATGACAAGGGCGAAGTGGGCGTCAGCTACTCGATCCCGGCGGGCGCGCACATCACCGTCCAGGAAGGCCACAAAGCCCAGGCCGGACAGTTGCTCGCCAAAACGCCGCGTAAAGTCGCGAAAACCAAGGACATCACCGGCGGTCTGCCGCGTGTGGCCGAGCTGTTCGAAGCCCGCCGCCCGAAGGACTCCGCCGAGATCGCCAAGATCGACGGTATCGTCGAAATCGGCGGCTCTGTTCGCGGCAAACGGCGCGTAATCCTCAAGGACCCGGACACCGGATCCGAAGAAGAGCATCTCGTCCCACTCAACAAACACATCATCGTCTTCAAGGGCGACTTTGTGAAAAAGGGCAGCCAGCTCACCGAAGGCCCGGTCGTCCCGCACGAAATCCTCGACATCTGCGGACCGCACGAACTCCAGGAGCACCTCGTCAACGAAGTGCAGGAAGTTTACCGGCTCCAGGGTGTGGAAATCAGCGACAAACACATCGAGATCATCGTCCGCCAGATGCTGCGCAAGGTGAAAATCACCGATCCCGGCGACACCACGCTCCTCTGGGGCGACCAGGTGGACAAACTCGAGTTTGAAGCCGAAAACGCCCGCGTCGTCGAGAAGGGCGGCAAGCCCGCCGAGGCGAGCCCCGTGCTGCTGGGCATCACCAAGGCTTCGCTGGAAACCGATTCCTTCATCTCCGCCGCATCGTTCCAGGACACCACCCGTGTTCTCACCGAAGCGGCCACGCTGGGGCGGATCGACCACCTGCGCGGCTTCAAGGAAAACGTCATCATGGGCCACCTCATCCCGGCCGGAACGGGCTTCCAGACCCACCGGAATATCAAACTCGTCTCCCACGGCGAACCGCTCCCCGAGCCGGTCTTCGCCGCGGAGCCCGAGTCCGAGGAACCCTTGGCCTAACCGAAGTTGAGAGTTAAAAGTTGAGAGTTGAGTGAAAGCGGGCGCTCCGGCGTTCCTTCTCTCAACTCTCAACATCTTTTACTCTCAACTTTTTGCCGTATGTCCATCGCGACCCAAACCGGCGACCAAGGCGACACCAGTCTCCTCTTTGGGAAGCGCGTGCCGAAAACCGACCCGCACATCCGCGCCAACGGCGCCGTCGACGAACTGAGCGCCCGGCTCGGCCTCGCCCGGGCAAGCCTGAAGGGAACGCCCGGCGATCCGTTCATCACCGGAGGCATTTTCGCCATCCAGAAAGAACTCGTCACCGTCATGGGGCAGATCGCCGTCGCCCCCGGGGACCACGAACGGCACGCCGCCCAATTCCCCGTCGTCACCCCCGCGATGACCGACGCCCTCACCGGCCTCGTCCACGACCTGGAGCAGAATCACAAGATCGAGTTTCACCGTTGGGCCACGCCGGGCGACTGCATGGGGTGCGCCGCCATCGACCTCGCGCGCACCGCCTGCCGGAGCGCCGAACGCGACATCATCGCCCTCCGCGAAACCGACCCGGACTTGAGCGCCGAGATTCCACGCTACCTGAACCGCCTCTCCGACCTCCTCTGGCTCTGGGCCCGCTGGGTGGAAACCAAGGAAGCCGCGGCCGCTTCCGACGTTCCCGAAACCACCGCCTAGCGGTTTCCCGGCATGAAAACCTTGCAATAGGCCCCTGTTTCAGCGAAAAATGGTTTTTCACAGTCAACCGACTCAAAATTAACAACCAACCGGACGCGAAGGAGCCCACTCCTTGCGCCCAACCCAAAGAGCGGACATACGCGCTCTTTCACACGAACTCCATAGAATCCTTATTATGTCCACCGAACTCATGACGGAATTGCTCGAAGCCGGCGTCCACTTTGGTCACCAGACCAAGCGTTGGAACCCGAAGATGAAGCCCTTTATCTTCGAAAAACGCAGCTCCATCTACATCATCGACCTCAGCATCACCGTCGAGCAGCTCAAAGTTGCGACGCAATTCCTCAGCGGCATCGCCGCCAAAGGTGGCAAGGTTCTTTTCGTCGGCTGCAAAAAGCAGGCCCAGGAAGCCGTTAAGGAAGCGGCCGTCGCCTGCGGCCACTACTACGTCAACCAACGCTGGCTGGGCGGCACGCTCACCAACCTGACGACCATCCGCAAGAGCATCAACCGGCTCAAATACATCGAGAACCTCGAGAAGCAGGCGGAATACTCCAAGATGGGCAAACAGGAAATCGCCGCCGTCAAACGCGAAGGCGCGAAGCTCTTCCGCAACCTCGAAGGCATCCGGGACATGGACAAAAACCCGGACGCGATGATCGTCATCGACACCACCCGCGAAGCCATCGCCGTGGCCGAAGCGCGCCGCCTGAAAATCCCGGTCGTCGCCATTGTCGACACGAACGCCAACCCGGACCTCATCGATTACCCCATCGCGGGCAACGATGACGCCATCCGCGCCATCCGCATCATCCTCCAGAAACTCGTGGACGCCCTCGTCTCCGGCAGCGGTCACGTTCCGGCTGCCTCCACCGAGGAAACGATGAGCGCCGTGGCGGAATAACCGTCTCCTTTTTCCCGCAGCGGCCGGAGCGCACCTCCGGCCGCGCTTCTTTTTCAACCACCCATTTTTCTATGAGCGAAATCAATCCTCAACTCGTCAAAACGCTTCGCGACAAAACCAATGCCGGCATGATGGACTGCAAACGCGCCCTCGCCGAAGTCGGCGGCGACCTCGAAAAAGCCGAGGACCTCCTCCGCAAAAAAGGCATCCTGAAAGCCGGATCGAAATCCAGCCGCGCCACCAAGGAAGGCGTCATCGCCTCCTACATTCACATGCAAGGCCGCGTGGGCGTGCTCGTCGAAGTGAACTGCGAAACCGACTTCGTCGCCAAGAACGAAGCCTTCCGCGACTTCGTCAAAGACATCACGCTGCACATCGCCGCCGCCAGCCCGATCTGCGTTTCCCGCGAACAGGTCCCCGCCGACCTCGTTGCCCGCGAGCGCGAAATCGCCGCCGACCAAGTGAAAGGCAAGCCCGCCAACATCATCGACAAGATCGTCGAAGGCAAACTCGACAAGTATTTCTCCGACATCTGCCTGCTCGACCAGAAGTTCATCAAGAACCCCGACCAGACCGTGGGCGACCTCTTGAAGAGCAAGATCGCCGAACTCGGCGAGAACATGGTCATCCGCCGCTTCACCCGCTATATGGTCGGTGAAGAAATCGCCGGAGAGAAAAAGGCCGAAGCCGCCGCGGAATAAGCCTCTTTCAACGTCAGACTTCAAAAAAGCCGTGGAGCGATCCACGGCTTTTTTCTTTGTCCTCGCGGGAGGTCTTTTCCGCTTGCACGCCTACTGTCTGATACGAATTCTACAGTCACAGAGCAAGAATCCGCAGATTACGCAGATGAACGCAGATTAAAATCCTCCTATAAAATAAGTCTGCGAAAATCTGCGGATAAACCTCTTTGACTTCGTAAACAGGCCTTAGTTCGCCGCAAGCACTTCCCGTACGCGGTCTTTCAAGACGCTGGCGGTAAACGGCTTGGGCAAGGTGGCGACGGGGATTTCGCCGTTGGCCAGGTCCCAGCATTTGTCGGGGTAGCCGGAGCAGACGATGAATTTGCACGTGGGCCAGTGGTGGCTGACGGTGTTGCGCAGGAGTTCGCCGTCCATGCCGGGCATGACGACGTCGGAAATGACGAGATCCACCCGGGGCTGCTCCCGAATGGCGGCCAGCGCCTCTTCCCCGTTGCGGGCCTGCACGATCTGGTAGCCCGCGTCGCGCAAGATCAGATCCATCAGGCGAAGCATAAACGGATCGTCGTCGACCAATAGGATCGTGGCGGCAGGCGAGGAAGTCTTGGTAGAGTCAGTGGGATTCATGGCAGCACCCCGGAGAGGAAGGAATCGGAAGATGGCCCGGCGGCGTTCAGGCATTCCACATCCTCCCCGAGCGTTTGTTCACTATGAGACGATTTTTGCCGGGCGTCACGGGGAAAAACGCCAACAACCGGACCCCGATTATCTCGAGGTCCGGTTGGAAAGGCTGCCGGAGGAAGGGGGTTTTTGCCGCAAGCGGCCGTCTGCCCCTTCACTTCGGTATCTATAAGTTCAAGCCGGAAGGGCTTAGTAGTCCATGCCGCCCATTCCGCCCATCCCGCCGCCCTGAGGCATGGCGGGCTTCTCCTTCTCGGGGAGTTCCGCGACGACGCATTCGGTCGTCAGGAGCAAGCCGGAGATGGAGGAGGCGTTCTGGAGCGCGCTGCGCGTGACCTTGGTCGGGTCGACGACGCCGGCTTTGACGAGGTCCACGTATTCGCCGGTGGCGACGTTGTAGCCTTCGTTGCCTTTGCGCTTCTTGACTTCCTGCACGATGAGAGCGCCTTCCTGGCCCGCGTTGTTGGCGAGCTGACGGAGCGGGGCTTCCACGGCGCGGCGGATGATTTCGAGGCCGATCTTCTCGTCGCCGGTGAGCGTGAGTTTGTCGAGAGCCTTCTGCGCGCGCAGGAGAGCGGTGCCGCCCCCGGGGACGATGCCTTCTTCCACGGCGGCGCGGGTCGCATGCAGGGCGTCCTCCACGCGGGCTTTCTTTTCTTTCATCTCGGTTTCGGTCGCGGCGCCGACGTTGATGACGGCTACGCCACCGGCCAGCTTGGCGAGGCGCTCTTGGAGCTTCTCGCGGTCGTAGTCCGAGGTGGTCTCCTCGATCTGGCGGCGGATCTGGTTGACGCGGCCCTGGATGTCGGCCTGCTTGCCTTCGCCTTCGACGATGGTGGTGTTCTCTTTGTCCACGGTAACGCGCTTGGCTTTGCCGAGGTCGTCCACGGTGACGTTTTCGAGCTTGATGCCGAGGTCTTCGGTGATGCAACGGCCGCCGGTGAGGACGGCGATGTCTTCCAGCATGGCCTTGCGGCGATCGCCAAAGCCGGGGGCCTTGACGGCGCAGATTTGCAGGGTGCCACGCAGTTTGTTGACCACGAGGGTCGCCAGGGCTTCGCCTTCGACGTCTTCGGCGATGATCAGGAGCGGACGGCTGCTCTTGGCCACTTTTTCAAGCAGCGGGAGCAGATCTTTGAGGCTGCTGATCTTCTTTTCGAAGATGAGGATGTAGGCGTTTTCGAGGACGACTTCCATCGACTCGGCGTTGGTGACGAAGTAGGGCGAGAGGTAGCCTTTGTCGAACTGCATGCCTTCGACGACGTCGAGGCTGGTTTCGATGGTTTTGGCTTCCTCAACGGTGATGGTGCCGTCTTTGCCGACTTTGTCCATGGCGTCGGCGATGGTGTTGCCGATGGAGGCATCCCAGTTCGCGGAGACGGTGGCAACCTGGGCGATTTCCGTCCGGTCGCTGACTTTCTTGGAGATGGCGGCGAGTTCCTCGACGATCGCGGCGACGGCTTTGTTGATGCCGCGCTGGAGCGAGG
Source organism: Chthoniobacteraceae bacterium (assembly GCA_028714515.1). Classification (GTDB taxonomy): domain Bacteria; phylum Verrucomicrobiota; class Verrucomicrobiia; order Chthoniobacterales; family Chthoniobacteraceae; genus UBA695. The sequence goes on from JAQTMF010000019.1 coordinate 19,388, forward strand.
TGGGGTTGGCGCCCGCGGTCACGTTCTTGAGGCCTTCTTTGTAGATGGCTTCGGCGAGAACGGTGGCCGTCGTGGTGCCGTCACCGGCAATATCCGAAGTTTTGCTGGCGACTTCGCGCACGAGCTGGGCGCCCATGTTTTCGTAGGCGTCTTCAAGCTCGATTTCCTTGGCGACGGTGACGCCGTCCTTGGTGATCGTGGGGCTGCCGAATTTTTTGTCGAGGATGACGTTGCGGCCCGACGGTCCGAGGGTGGCCTTGACGGCGCGGGCGAGTTTCTCGACGCCGCGCAGGAGGCCCTGGCGAGCGGCCTCGTCGAATTGGAGTTGTTTAGCTGGCATAAGTATTTGGCTGGTTGGAAAAAATGGGTTGGGATGTTAGCCGAGGATACCGAGAATGTCGTCCTCGCGCAGGATCAGGTAGCTGACGTCGTCGACTTTGATCTCGGTGCCGCCGTATTTGGAGATCAGCACGCGGTCGCCCACCTTGACGGTGAAGTCGACTTTCTTGCCTTTCTCGTCGGTTTTGCCGGTTCCGAGCGCGACAACTTTGCCTTCCTGGGGCTTTTCTTTGGCCGTATCAGGAATGATGATGCCGCCTTTAACAACTTCTTTCTCTTCGAGCGGTTGCACGAGCACCCGGTCGCCGAGAGGTTTGACATTGACTGCCATAGCTAGGTTTTTCTGTTGGTTTTGGTGTTGTTTTACTTCGGCCGCCGGGGCTGTCGCCTAGGCGGTTTCGGTAAATGGTTAGGTTGAAATGGTTAATGGAGGCTGGAAAAATACCGTTGAGTTTCGGCCAGGAATTCCTCGGCGTGCGTCACCTGTTCGATGGCATTTTCCCGTGAGATATCGGCGGCCAAGGCGTAATCGCCGTCGGTGCGCATATCCTCTGCGTTTTTCAAAAAACGATGCAAATGTTGGGGAAGAAGGCTGGTTTTGGCGAATTCACGCCCGAAAGCCGAAATGACGGCGGAGTGGCTCGAAAAAGTTAATTTTTGCGAGAGCAGCAGCGCTTCCGCGCAATAAAACATGGCATAGTACGCGCGGGAGACGGCGAATTCGGGAAAGTCGCCCTTGAGCAATTCTTTCGCGGCATCAATGCTCCTGCGGCTTTTTTCGAGAAATCCCTGTTGATCGCTCGTCATAGGGTCACCCCCTCCTCGCGAACGTTGATCATGAGAGGGAGGTTCTGCTTGTGATAGTCCTCCTCCGATACGGCCAAGCCATAGATGACCACGTCGTGTTCCCAGCATATCGGGTAGACTAAATCCGAAAGCTCGGGCCGTTCCTTACGGTAGCTGAGAGGTCCTTTCAACACGACAAGGATATCATAATCCGAATCCTCGCGGTGATCCCGCCGGGCGCGGGAGCCAAAGAGCACGACGCGGCTCAGGCGCTCGCCGTAATGCCCGTGGAGGGCGGCGGTTACCTGGTCGAGAATTTCGCGTTCTTTGGCGGTGTATTCCATGAGCTTTTGAAATGGATCGCAGGCTATTTCAACAACTTGTCCGCTTTCTGGATTTGCCGGTCGAGTTCCGGGATGAGGTCGAGGGACTTGACCATTTCGTGCAGCTCTTCGGTTCCAAATTCGGTGCCCTGCAATGCCAAGAAGCAACGGATGACAGGCTTGCCGTCGTCATCCTTGTCGCTGTCCGTGCTGAACACCGCCGTCAATTTGCCGCTTGTAAGCGGCTTGCTGACGCGTTCCAGTTTGTTGTTCACGGCGATTTTGGACCATTCGTCGAACTTTTTGACGATCTCCCGGAAACTCTCCACGTTCGCCCGGTCGAGGCGGATGGAATGAAGCGCGACGAAGCCCTTTCCAACGGTCATGCCGTCTTGGCGGGCCGTGGTCCCCTCGTCTCCGCTCTTCAGCGAGGAAAGGGAGAGCCCCTCGCCCCCCTGGCTCGAAAGAGCACACAAACCGAACGCGACAGCGCAGATCAGCGCGAAACGATGGGGAATGTGTTTCGGCATTGGGGATTTTGGGCTGGTTTACTGTTGGAGGAAAGGGCCCCCGTTCCCAACCTTTTGATCGGGAACGGGGCGCAAGGTGCGGATCCTTATTCTTTCTTCTTGTCGTCGTCGACGACTTCGAATTCAGCGTCCACCACGTCGCCTTCTTTCTTCGGCTTCGCGGCTCCGGCTTCCGGGCCGGGTCCAGCCTGACCGGCGGCTCCTTCGGCTCCGCCCGCGGCTTGGGCCTGGGCGGCGGCGTTTTTGTAAAGCTCTTCGCTGGCGGCCTGGAATTTGGTTTGCAAGGCGTCGTAGGCGCTCTTGATCGCGTCCACATCGCTGCCTTTCAAGGCTTCGCGCACGGCGGCGATGGAGGCTTCGATGTCCGTTTTCTTGTCGGCGGGGATCTTGTCGCCCAATTCCTTGAGCTGCTTCTCGCACTGGTAGGCGAGGCTGTCGGCGTTGTTGCGGATCTCGATGGCTTCCTTGGCCTTCTTGTCTTCCTCGGCGTGGGCCTCGGCCTCGTGCTGCATTTTGTCGACTTCGTCTTTGCTCAACCCTGACGAACCGGTGATGGAGATTTTCTGCTCCTTGCCGCTGCCGAGGTCTTTGGCGCCGACATGCAGGATGCCGTTGGCGTCGATGTCGAAGGTGACTTCAATTTGCGGGACGCCGCGCGGGGCGAGCGGGATGCCGTCCAGGTGGAAGGTGCCGAGGTTCTTGTTGTCGCGGGAGAGCGGGCGCTCGCCTTGGAGAACCTTGATTTCCACGCCGGGCTGGTTGTCGCTGTAGGTGGAGAAGATTTGCGATTTGCGCGTGGGGATCGTCGTGTTGCGCGGGATCATGGAGGTGGCCACGCCGCCCGCCGTTTCGATGGCGAGGGTGAGCGGGGTCACATCAAGGAGGAGCACGTCTTTGACGTCGCCTTTGAGCACGCCGCCTTGGATGGCCGCGCCGATGGCGACGACTTCGTCCGGGTTGACGCCTTTGTGCGGCTCTTTGCCGATCAGCTCACGGGCCGTGTCCACGACTTTGGGCATGCGGGTCATGCCGCCGACGAGGACGAGTTCGTCCACTTCGCGCTCGGTCAGTTTGGCGTCTTTGAGGCAGGCTTTCACCGGGGTGATGGTCCGCTCGAAGAGGTCGTCGCAGAGCTGCTCCAGCTTGGAGCGCGTGAGCTTCTGCATGATGTGCTTGGGCCCCGTCTGGTCGGCGGTGACGAAGGGCAGGTTGAGGTCGTATTCCTGCGCGGAGGAGAGGGCGATCTTGGCTTTCTCGGCTTCTTCTTTGATGCGCTGGACGGCGTCGGGCTGGCCGGTCAGGTCGATGCCGGTGTCGCGCTTGAAGTCGCCGATGATCCAGTCCATGAGGCGGTGATCCCAGTCGTCGCCGCCCAGGTGGGTGTCGCCGTTGGTGGCGCGGACTTCAAAGACGCCGTCGCCGATTTCGAGCACGGAGATATCGAAAGTGCCGCCGCCGAGGTCATACACGGCGATCTTTTCGTCCTTCTTTTTGTCGAGGCCGTAGGCGAGCGAGGCGGCCGTGGGCTCGTTGATGATGCGGAGGACTTCGAGACCCGCGATCTTGCCCGCGTCTTTGGTGGCGTTGCGCTGGGAGTCGTTGAAGTAGGCGGGGACGGTGATGACGGCTTGGGTGATTTTCTCGCCGAGCTTGGCTTCGGCGTCGGCTTTCAGCTTGGCCAGGATCATCGCGGAAATTTCCGGAGGCGAGTATGATTTGATTTCCCCGCCAACGCTCACTTGCACGTGGACGTCGCCATTGGCGGCCTTGACGACTTTGTAGGGGATCCGGTGCAGCTCGTCGCGCACTTCGTCATACTTGCGGCCCATGAAGCGCTTGATGGAGAAAACGGTGTTCTCCGGGTTCGTCACGGCCTGGCGCTTGGCGGCCTGGCCTACGAGACGTTCGCCGCTCTTCGTAAAGGCAACCACCGAGGGGGTCGTGCGTGCGCCTTCCGAGTTTTCCAAAACGACCGGCTCCCCGCCTTCCATGACGGACATGCAGGAGTTGGTCGTTCCCAAATCGATACCGAGGATCTTTGCCATAAAAAGTGTAGAAAGTAGGTTGCCTGTGAGCGCTTGTCCTTCAGCAAGTGCCGGGCCGGATTCCAGAAAAGCTGTAACGTCCTAAGAATAAGCACGTTAAGAAATACGGCGATTCACCGCAGCCCGGCATGTGCGCCACGATGGCACAACTGTGCCACGCTTTTGGCCCACTTTGTGGCACACTTGCCCGGGCTACGAAAGGAACGGCAACGGAGAAAGATCGGCGTCCTGGTTTTTCTTTTCCTGGAGCGGGGTGAACTTGGCCGCCCGCTTTTTGCCTTCCTCGATCTGCTCCGGGGTCATCTGCGGCAGAAGCGTTCGCAGGTTGACCTCCGCGCGGCTCTTCGCTTCCTGATCCACGGTCTGCCCGATGGCCAGGGTGTACCATTTGAAGGCTTCCACGAGGTCCGTTTCTCCGGCGGCTCCCGTGGCGAGGGCGTAACCATAGTTGTTTTCCCCCAACGGCAGACCTTGGAGCGCTGAAAAGCGGAACCAGCGCACCGCTTCCTTGATATCGCGGGACGTTCCGATCCCATGGAGGCAATACCAGCCATACTGGTATTCGGCCTTGGCGTGCCCCCGCTCGGCCGCTTTGCGCACCCACTCCACGCCCTCTTCCGCCTCTTTGGGGCCGACGGCTTTGCGCTCCAGTTGTTGCCCATAGTAGAGCTGCCCGTCCGGAAATCCGCCCTTGGCGGATTTTTGAAGCCAGTCCAAGGCGCTCACGGGGTCCTTTTCAACCCCGTCTCCGTGATAGTAGCAATTCGCCAGCAGGAAGGCCGCGCGGGCGTCCTTGCTTCCGGCGGCTTTGCGCAGCCATTGCAGGGCTTCGCCGATATCCCGGGGCACCTCGGTTCCCCGCTGGTAAAGAAGGCCCAGTTCGCTTTGGGCCAGCACGTCGCCGTTGCCGGCGGCTTTGCGCAGCCAATCGACGCCCGTTTTGATGTCCTTCGCCGCCCCCTGGCCTTGCAGGTAGCCGATCCCCGTCATGCACTGCGCATGGGCGATTCCCTGGACCGCCGCTTTTTCATACCACGCAAGCGCCTGCTTGAAGTCCCGGTCAATCCCCAGGCCGTTGACGTACATCGTGCCGAGGTAATCTTGCGAAAGCGCGTCGCCGCGTTCGGCCGCCTCGGTAAAGCGCCGGATCGCCTCCTGTTTGTCCATGGGCACCCCGAACCCATACCAGAGGCAAAACCCCAGGTTGCGTTGCGCTTTGAGGGAGCCCGCGCGCGCGGCCTCCCGCAGCCACCGGAAAGTCTCATTCGGGTCTTTTGCGACGCCGGTTCCACTATAGAAATAGGTGGCGAGCTGTTCCATTGCCTCGCATTTCCCCAGCGCCGCCGCCCGCTCCAGCCACTTGACCTCCTCGCCGGGGTCTTTCGCAACGCCCGTCCCTTCGTGATAACAGCGAGCCGTGGCATACGCGCCCTCCACATCGCCCTGTTCCGCGGCTTTGCGGAACCAAACGGCGGCGGATGAGGGATCGCTCTCCGACAGAAAACACCCCAAGTCCCGTTGCGCCGTGGGCACTCCGCTCTCGGCGGCCTTGCGCAAAAAGAGTTCCGCTTTGGCGGCATCGCGGGGGAGTATTTTGCCCGTGGCATACCATGACCCGAGCACGGCTTGCGCCATGGGGAGCGTTGCGGCGGCCTGCTGCATGAGATCAATCGCTTGCGCCACGTCCTTCTGCACGCCCCGCCCCTCCGCGTAACAGAGGCCCAGCAGACACTGGGCGCGGGCGTCCCCCTTGGCGGCTTCCACCTGGAGCCGTTTCGCCGTCAGCACAGGA
>JAQTMF010000020.1 GCA_028714515.1 Chthoniobacteraceae bacterium
AGACAATGCGCCCACACTTGGGCCAGGACAAAGAGGACAAAGAAGAGGTCGAACACCTTGCCTTGGTAGAGCGTCTCTTTGCCGAAAATGAAGACGAACCATCGGTTCATGGCCAGGCTGCACGTCATGGCCAGGAGCGCCAACCCGAGAGTCAGGCGCAGCATCCGCGTAAACTCCGCCGCCAGCGGCTCCGTTTCAAGCTTTGCCCAGAAAATCTGCCAGCGCGAGCCGAACGCGTCGAAAGGCCGCCAGATCAACTGCATCAACTGCATCGGCACCTTGCTGCACACCGTGAACCCGGCCACGGCTCCCAGGCCGAGGATCTTCGTGATGATGAGCGACTGGCTCATGAACGCGACCTGGATGGCGATGCCGCAGACGAAGACGGCTGAACTGAAGCCAAAAAGCTCCCGGGCGTGGCGCCATGGGATATGCCGCAGAGAAATCCGGAAGCGATTCGGGCCGGATACGATGGCCGCCGCCTGCACGCCGATGCTCACCACCATTTGCACCGCCAGGGAGAGAGCGTATGCCTGGCTCCCGAAGCCGAGGTGAAGGCAGCAAAAAAAGGCGGCCAGCCAGACGATGAGGCCGAGACTGGTCGCAAGGAGATAGCGGTAATAGCGGTTCTGCGCGCTCAGAATTCCCGCCATCAGCCGGAACGGAAACGCGATCGCATAGAGCGCCAGGACGGAGATCCACAGCCGCCGCGCCTCGGGAAACAACGCGGGAGAGAGATTGAACCAATGCAGAATGGCGTCAGCGGAAGCCAGGCCCACGCCAAGAAACAGCGCCCCCTGGAGGAAGAGCACCGCCAGGATCATATTGAACCAGCCGTTCCAGGTTTTCTCGTCCCCGTTGTGCAGCGGCTCCACCATCAGACGGCCAATGGAATTGGCAACGCCGAAATCGAGCAGCAGGAGATAGCCGAGCGACTGGGTCACGAACGCCCAGAGGCCGAAGCGTTCGGCGTCCAGGAAGTGGAGCGCCAGCGGGATGGCCGCCAACTGCGTGACGAGGACCACCCCCATTTGGATGTAGGAGGCGGCCCCGGTCAGGATGGTGTTGCGAAGCCTCATTGGTGAGTGGCCCGGCGGCAACTATCGGCAAGCCAGCGGGGGATGTCCAGTAGTGGCTCCACCGGCGAATGGGCTTTCCGGTAGCAACGCCAAGCCCGTTTTGCGTTGGAGAAATGGCCGCCCCTCAACTGCTGGAAAGCCAGCGCCCACAGCCGCGCCGTCTTCCGTTTCCCTATTTTGGCGGTGTCAAATCCGAGAGCCTCCCATTGGGACCGGTGCTCCTCAAAACTCCATGCGAAGATTTCGCCCGCCTCCATGGCCCACTGGTAGCCCTTGATGTTCTGCTTCGTATCGCTCCGGGAATGGACCCGGTAAGCCAGCGTCGTTTGCTGGTCGTGCACGACCAGGGGATAGCGAAGCAAAAGCTCGATATACAGATCCCAGTCGCCAAACAACCTCAACCTGCGGTCGAAACAAATGCCGTTGTCCCTCAGGGCCGCCAGCCTGAAGACCGCGGCGGTGATGACCATGTAGTTTGCTTGAACCAACCTCGCCAAGGCTTCCCGGCTGGTTTCCGTTGGCGGCAGGGCACCGGTGTAATCGTGCGTTTGTATTTTTTCGCCGTTCTCATCGACGAAATCCGTCCGCCCATGGACAAAGGGCGCTTCCGGGTATTGCTCCAAGAGCCGGATTTTTTCGCCGAGATGGTTGGGGTAAAAATAGTCGTCCGATCCCAGGAAACAGAAATAATCCGTCTCCACCTTTTCGAGCAGGAAATTCCAGTTGGCGTTGGGCCCGATGTTTTGCGTCTGCCGGAACAGCCGAAGTTGCGGGTGTTGGAGTTCCTGCAAAATCTCCCACGTGCCGTCCGTCGAGCAATTATCCGAGACGAGCAATATCCAGTCTTTGCATTCCTGCGCAAAGACGCTTTCGATACATTGCCGGATGTAAGCGGCGGTATTGTATACGGGGACGCAAACGGTAACGAGAGGGCGTTTCATCGTGCTTCTCTCATCTCACTGCATCCGGGCGAGGGGGATCCTCATACATTGAGTCAATTCTTCTTCGCTCAAATGGGGATACATATCCTCCAGGGGGGGCGAAACGATTTTGCCGCTGGGCAGTTGTTTGGACGCAATGCGCGGCTCGAATTTTTGGCCCGGGTCCACCAGGACTTCCATGACCAGCGGCCCCTGCTGCGCGAGCGCGTTTTTTAGCGGGCCTTCAAAGTCCGTTTCGGAAATCCGCACGGAAGGCAGGCCGTAGGCGCTCGCCACCGCCGTCATGTCGGGGAAGGAGACGCCGGTCTCGGCGCTTTCGCCAAAGCGGAATCCGAAGAAACCCTCCTGCGTGGTCCGAATGGAGAGGTAGCCTCCGTTGTTGATCACCACAAGGATCAGGTTGAGATGGTGATGCTTCGCGGTTTGCAATTCCTGGACGTTCATTTGGAGGCTCCCCTCCCCGGCAAAGCAGAGAACACGCCGCCCTTCGCCCGCGATGGCCGCCCCAATGGCCGCCGGCAGGTCGTATCCCATGGAGGCGCATCCCGAGTTGAAGAACATTTTTTGGCGTCCGGTGATGCGCGCCACATGGGAGGTCATGATAAAGGCGGACCCGTTGCCGCAGACAACGATGTCGTCATCGCGCAGTTGCTCAAAAAGTTTCTCGAGGAACCCGTAGGGATTGATCGCGCCCGCGTGTTGCCGGTGGTGGGGCCGCGCCCCGTAATAGCGGCGGAAGATATCCTTGCCCCACTGCGTCCATTCGCACCAATCGGGGATTTCCCCGCGCCGGGCGGACAACCGCCCCGTCAGCTTGGCGAGGAAGACTTTCAGATCCGCCCGAACCTTGAACTTCGTCTTCGCCAGCAGGGCCGGTTTGGATAGTTCGGCGGGATCAATATCCACATGCGCGATGGTGGCTTCCCGCGCGTACATGGCCGTGTTGTAGCCCATCTGGCGAATCCCGAGGCGGCTGCCCAAAACCAGCAGAAAGTCGCTGCTCTGGAGCACGAAATTGCCCGCGCGGTCCGCATCCAGCCCCGAACGTCCCATGAAAAGCGGATGCTCGGAGGGGAGGAGATCGCAGGCGGAGCGCGAAGCCACGACGGGGACGGGCAGGCATTCCAGCAGCTTTTGGAATTCACCCCGGGCCCGCCCCGCGCGCAGACCGTTGCCGCCAAGAATCACGGGGCGTTTGGCCGCGAGCAGGCAGTCGATGATCTCGCCGATCTGCTCGTCAATTTCCGAGCCCGTCCGCGCGGAGGAATCGGCGGGCGCGCTGAAACCTTCCAGGCTTTCGGGCTCAATGAGCGCCGCCTGCACGTCGAGCGGAATATCGATCCAGCAGGGGCCGGGCCTCCCGGTGGTGGCGAGATACAAAGCCCGTTCGAGTTCATAGCGCACCCGTTCCGGCTCGCGCAAAAGGACCGCGCTTTTCGTGATGGGCTTGGCAATGCTGATGATATCGATCTCCTGGTCGCCGAGCTGGCGCAGGCGGTTTCCTTCGTAAAACCCCATGCATGTCTCGCGTTTGACCTGGCCGGAAATGATGATCATCGGCACGGAGTCTGTCCACGCGCCGAAGACCCCCGTCAACGCGTTCAGGCAGCCAGGCCCGGTGGTGGGGTTGACGATGGCGGGAAGATCGGTCACGCGGGCGTAGCCCTCCGCCGCGATGGCGCAGGCCTGTTCATGATGGCAGCAAATGGCTTTCAACCCCTCGCAGCGCCCGATGGCGTCGTTCAAGTGCATGGCCCCGCCGCCCGTGACCAAAAACACCTGGTTGATGCCGTGGCGCACCAGGGTTTGGAAGACGTAGTCGGAAAGCCGGATTTTAGTCATAAGGGATTATTCTAACCCAATAGGTGTTCGACGAATGAAATATTTCCACGAAAGAGGCTGCAAATCCAATGGTCAACTAGACCTTGTTTCCAGCCGCCCCCGGCGCACGATGGCAACCGGGCAGTGCTGGTGATATTTCTGGCGGATTATCTGGAAAATCTCTTCGGCATAGTTTGGCGCAATCACAATAATGGCCGCCAATTTTTCGGCGGCGAGCACATCTGGAGGCAATATTTCCAGATGGCTGACAGGAGCGAATTTGCCGTGTTTGAATGGGGCCGAATCGATAATAAAATCCACAGACGATGCAATGCCCGCGCCGGAAAGAAGCGTGAACCCTTGATGGCTGGCTCCCCAAACCGCGATTCGTCCGCCCCCTTCTCCCTGCTGCTTCACGAAGGAGGCAAGCGCGCTGTCGATCCGGATGCGGCATCGGTTGAGCCTTTCCCGGTCCGGCGGGGTCTCCTTTACGACAAAGGCACAGTGCGTATCCTCGATCGTATCGTCGAATTGAACAACGCGGAAGCCGTTCTTTTGGAGGATGGAAGTGAACGTCTTGCGGGAAAAATAGAGGAGGTGGTCGACAATCAGTTCGTAATACGCGTCGTTATCGAGAATATACTCCAGGCTTGGGACGGTGATGAGACCCGCGCCGCCTTCCGCAAGATTCCGATAAATGCCCTGGAGCATCCCGTTCGGGTCCGGCTGATGCTCAAGAAAGTTGAATGAGGTAAAGGCATCAAACGGCCCTTGCGCCAGCGTGTCCTCGCCAGAACCAACAAATCCCTGTTGCACCCTCAACCCCTTGGAGCGGGCCGACTGGACGAGGTCCGCATGGTGTTCAACCCCGTAGGCTTCGACGGGAAATTCATTCCAGAGAGCGAGGAATTCGCCCTGCCCGCAGCCGCACTCAAAAACTTTTTTGCCTGTCAGGTTGAACCTCTGCACCATTTCCGCGAATTGCTTTCGCCGAAATTCGATCATTGTCCGGGAAAAACCGCTCGGGCGAATGACATCGCGATAGTAGGAAACGGCTGCACTGTCCAACTGATAGAGTTCACAGGCAGCGCAGACAAACAGCCGCAAATGGACGCCGGTGTCTCCGGTGAATTCCGCGGGAGTTGGGTAGTATTGAGCCCCCGAAGGCATGCCTGCCAGTTCGAAAAGCGGCTTTGGGGGAAGCGCCTGGCCACAGAGTCGGCAGGTCTTGTTCATAAAGAAGTCGACAAATCGTGTTGAATAAATGAGACGGTTTTTTCAATCCCCTCCGCAAAGCTGGTCGATTCCCGCCAACCGGTGTTTTTCATGATTTTTTCCACCGACGGACGAAGTGAAAGCGGCCCCCTCGGGCCATGCGGCACGGCTCCAAATCGAGGGGCGGCGGCATTTCGGAAACGGGCGCACACGTTCATTACGAAATCCTTCAACGGGGCGGAAATGCCGCCGGCGACATTGTAGATGCCGTCTTCCCATTCTGGTTCCGCCAACGTTTCCAGGGCCCTGGCGGCGTCATCCACATAAAGATAATTCCAATACTGGCTGCAATCGCTCAACGGCATCGCCTCGCCGCGCATCAATGCTCTCAAAAGCGATGGGATCAAAGCCCAAGGATGGTCGTGCGGGCCGTAGACGCTAAAGATGCGGGGCATTCGCCACCGGATGCCCAGCTTCCGGCAAGCGGTGGCGCTGTCATGCGTGAACCGCAGCTTGGCTTTGCCGTATTCGATTTCAGGGCGGCACGGCGTTTCCTCAGAAATAATATCAGACGTGAATCCATATTCGGCTTGAGATCCCGCTCCGACAAATACGCGGCACCCGGCGGCCGCGCTCAAGTCAATGAGTTCCATGGAGTGGGCGTAATTCCGCTCCTGGATCGCAACGTCGGCGCGCCCTTTGCTCCCGACGCCATCCCATGCGAGGTGGATAGTCGCATCAATCGCGCCGATCCCGCACAGGGAGGATTGGAGAGTTTCCAGCCCCCCGGCGATGGTCTGGATTCCCGGTTCGCCTTGGAAAAGATTCGCATTCGCGGACAAGGGGCGAACGAGCGCGCAAACCTCTTTTCCCGAATCCCGCAGCTGACGGCACAGAACGCGGCCGATGAAACTCGTGGCTCCCGTCACTAAAATCCTTTTCATAGCTACCGTAATTCCCTGCCGCCATTGACGTCGATCGTCGCCCCGTAAATGAACGAGGCGGCAGGACTCGCCAGGAAGACGATAACCTTTGCCACTTCGGCCGGTTCCGCAAATCTGCGGGAGAGCAGCATTCGCTTTGCGTAATCTGGATCGGCGTCCTTGACCGCATTTTCGCCCATGGGGGTGAGAGTGACTCCGGGGGCGACACAGTTCACCCGGATGTTTGATGCATACCGCTTGGCGGCGCTCTTTGTCAGGCTGATGATTCCCCCCTTGGATACGGCATAGTGAACATGCCCCGGCGCTCCCATTTGGCCGGCAATGCTGGATACAAAAACGGCGGAACCTCCCGGGGTAATATGCGGCGCGATCGCCTGCATGAGGAAGAAAGGGCCTTTGAGGTTAACCGCCATGATGCTGTCCCACTCCTCTTCTTGGATTTCATCAAAAGCAGTCAATTTATTCGCCCCGGCGTTGAAGATCACCGAATAAATCGAACCGGTGCGCTCAACAATGGCGGCCACGCATTCGCGAATGCTTTTAGGGCTCTCAAGATCGATGTGAACCGCCATGCCGTCGCCGCTCCCCGCCCTGATCTTGCTGATGAGGGCTTCCGCTGCTTCGGCGTTTGATCGGTATCCGGCGATAACGAAGCAGCCTTCCTTTGCAAATAACTCCACCGCCGCCAGCCCGATGCCGCTGGATGCGCCGGTCACAAATACGGTTTTGTGTTGCAGATCAAGATCCATATGCGTGTGGCGGAGGCGAGGTTAACGATGCTTCGCAAAATCCCGGATCACCCCGATTTCATACGCCAGCATCGCCGAGGTCAACCCCGGGTAGGTGCCCAGGAAAAGGGCTTGGTTCATGATGCGGTCCGCGCCTTTCAGGCCGCCCACGACGCGGAAGGCCGCCGGGTTGTCTTTGCGCAGTTGGATGAACGCGGGCTGGCGCACGAGGTTGCCGCCAAAGAGCATCCGGTTGCCGATCTTCGCGGCGTCGAGCGCGCGCGCAAGCTGGCTGTTGGTGAAGGGGGCGCTCTCCCGCACGAGGAGCAGGAAGCCAAACCAGCTATTGTCCGTGCGGCAGCCGCTCTTGTCCCAGGTGAAGCCGCATTCGCTCCAGCCGGTGGCGTGGGTGGGCAGGGAGAATTCGAAAAATTCCTCCAGATCGGCCAGTCCGCGCCGGAGGGTCTCCCAGTTTTCCTTGCGGGCCTGGATGAAGGCGGGGAGCTTTTTGAGCTGCTGGCGGCCGATGGCGGCCTGGATGTCGAGCGGCTTCAGGTTGTAGCCAAGGTGGCTGTAGATGTACTTGTGGTCGTAGCCGCGCGGGAGTTCGCCGAGCTGCCAGTCGAAGCGCTTGTGGCAGGTGTTGTCCTGGCCGCTGGCGCACCAGCAGTCGCGCCCCCAGTCGCGGAAGCTCTCGGCGTAGATTTTCAAGGGCGAGTGCGAGACGATGTTGACGGCCCCGCCTTCGCCGAGGGTGAGGTGGTGGGGCGGGTAGAAGGATTGGGTGGAGAGATCGCCCCACGAGCCGGTGTAGCGGGTGACGGTCTGGCCGTCGGCGGGGATGCCGGGGGAGTTTTCGGCGATGCCGAGGGCGCGCGCGCGTTCGAGCGGCAGGGAATACGTGCACCCCAGGGCGTCGCAGTTGTCTTCAATAAGCCAGAGGCGGCGGGCTTTGCAAAATTCCAGGACGGCCGCCAGGTCGAACGGGTTGCCCAGGGCGTGGGCCATCATGACGGCCTTGGTTTTGCCGGGGACGTAGGCGGCTTCGAGCTGGGAAACGTCGGCGTTGCCGGTGACGGGATCGTTGTCGATGAAGACGGGGACGGCGCCGTTTTGCAGGATGGGGGCGACGGTGGTGGGGAACCCGGCGGCGCAGGTGATGACTTCGTTGCCGGGCCGGATGCGCTGCTCGGCGGGGAGCTTGGGACTGGTGAGCGCGGCGAAGGCGACGAGGTTGGCGGAGGAGCCGGAGTTGACGAGCAGGCTGTGGCGCACGCCCAGCAATCCCGCCAGTTCGCGTTCAAACGCCGCGCCTTCGGGCCCGAGGGTGAGCCAGAAGTCGAGCGTGCTGCTGACGGCGGCCTCGACTTCGTCTTCGGTGAAGACGCGGCCCGCGTAGGGGACGGTTGTTTTGCCGGGCTCGAAGGGGACGGTGGCTTGCGCGGCCGGGCGGTTGGCTTGGTGGACCAGGGCGGAGTATTCGCGGGTGAGGCGGAGGATCTCGGCTTTCAGCTCGGAGGGCGTTTTCATGCGGAAGGGTGCGTCCATGCGGACCCCGCGCCGGTGGCGGCGGCGGTGTAGGCGGCGATTTGGCCGCGGGTGAGCGACTGAAACCGCGAGGGCTCCGCGCAACGGGCGGTGTCGCGGTACCAGGTGACGGTTTCGCGGATGGCGTCGGCAAAGCGCCACGTGGCCGACCAGCCCAGCAGGGCGCTGGTTTTGTCGGTGCAGAGTTGGAGGAGGCTGGCCTCGTGGTGGGCGTTGGGGGCGCTCTGGTCTTCCCAGGTTCCGGGCCAGTGCTTGAGGATTTCGGTGACGAGTTCGCCCACGGTGCGGTTGGCGTCGTGGCCGGGGCCGAAGTTGAAGCCGGAGCAGAGGGGGGAATCGCACGCGGCGAGCCCGGCCAGCCGCGCGGCGAGCCAGAGGTAGCCGCTCAACGGTTCCAGGACGTGCTGCCAGGGGCGGGTGGCGCGGGGGTTGCGCACGCCGATGGGCGCGCCGCACTGGAGGGCGCGGATGCAGTCGGGCACGATGCGGTCCAGCGCCCAGTCGCCCCCGCCGATGACGTTGCCCGCGCGGGCGCTGGCGATTTTGACGGCCCGGCCCGCGAAGAAGGAGCGGCGGTAGGCGGCGATGGCCAGCTCGGCCATGCCTTTGCTGGAGCTATAGGGATCGAAGCCGCCCATGGGGTCTTCTTCCCGGTAGCCGTAGAGCCATTCGCGGTTTTCGTAGCATTTGTCGGTGGTGACCAGCACGGCGGAGCACGGTTTTTGCAGGGCGCGCAGGGCTTCGAGCACGTGGATGGTGCCCATGACGTTGGTGGCGTAGGTCTCGACCGGCTGCCGGTAGGAGAGCCGGACGAGGGGCTGGGCGGCGAGGTGAAAGACGAAGTCGGGCTGGACGGCCTCGATGGTCCGGCGTACGAGGCCGGCATCGCGGATGTCGCCCAGCCGGTGGTCCACCCGGGCGGCGAGGCCCAGTTGCTCGAAGAGGGAGGGGGCGGTTTCCGGCGCGAGGGAGAGGCCGTGGACGCGCGCTCCCAGCAGGAGCAGCCACTCGCAGAGCCAGGAGCCTTTGAACCCCGTGTGGCCGGTGACGAGGACTTCCTTGCCTGCAAAGAGGCCGGAAAAGAGGGTGGCGGCGGTATCGGGAGTGGAGGACACGGTGGGAAAAGGAGCGGTTACCAGATTTTCCAGGGAGCGTTGCCCTGTTCCCAGAGCCGGTTGAGGAGCAGGTATTCCTGGTAGGTGTCCATGGGATGCCAGAAGCCTTCGTGGTGGAAGGCCATCAACTGGCCGCCGCTGGCGATCTGGCGCATGGGTTCCTGCTCAAACATCACTTTGTCGGTATCCTGCAAGTAATCGAAGATTTTGGTCGAGGCGATAAAGTAGCCGCCGTTGATCCAGCCCGCTTCGGTTTGGGGCTTTTCGTTGAAGGCCTGCACGGAGTTGTCCCCGGCCAGGGTGAGTTCGCCAAACCGCCCCGGCGGATGCACCGCCGTGAGGGTGAGCAGTTTCTTGTGCTTGCGGTGGAAGGCGAGTTCGGCGGTGATGTCCACGGAGCCGACGCCGTCGCCGTAGGTGAGGAAAAATTCTTCGTCCTCTCCCAAGTGCCGCCGGATGCGCTCGATGCGGCCCCCCGTCATGGTTTCTTCCCCGGTTTCGGCGAGGGTGACGGACCAGTTTTCCTCGTCGTGTTTGTCGTGAAAGCGCACGCGCGGCTCTTTGCCGAGCTTCATGCTGACATCCCCGGCCATCCATTGGTAGTTGCGGAAGTAGTTCTTGATGATGTCGCCTTTGTAGCCGAGGCAGAGGATGAATTCCCGGAAGCCGTGGGAGGCGTAGGTCTTCATGATGTGCCACAAGATCGGCCGGCCGCCGATGGGAACCATCGGTTTGGGCCGGTATTCCGTTTCTTCCCGGAGCCGTGTGCCTTTTCCGCCGCAGAGAATGACCACTTTCATAAGGAATTTCTAGGGGAGGGACGGCCGGGAGAACGACGGCATTTCCAACTGCGGGAAGGGGGAGGGCTGCTGCTCCCGTTCTTTCTCTTCGGCGAGGTAAGCGTCCAGCGACCGGCTTACCAGCCGCATCCAGGCGATGGCATAGATGTTGGCCGGAGCCGTGATGTTGAATCCTCCGAAAATCAAGTTGCCGTAAAAAATTTCATAGACGATGGGCACTCCCACAAAGAGCGCGATCGGGAAATACGGCGTGCCTTTGGCGCGTTTTATCAGCGTCCACGCGTAGTAGCTCATCGCTCCCATCAGGACGAGGAGCAACGCCAGCCCGACATAGCCCACCGTGTGAATGGTGGAGAGGGGGAGGCTGTGGTAGTCGCCGGAAATGGTGAGGCTTTCCTGGGAGCCTTCCAGGCTCTGGAACGATTCCCGAAGCTCGCTCCGGGTCATGCCAAAGCCGTCTCCAAACCACCAGTTTTTGATGTACTTGTGCCCGGAGTTCCAGACGTTCGCCCAGATTTCATGCCGCCACTCCGTGGAGCCTTCCGCGTCTCCTTTGGCGACATAACTCCACTGCCCGGGCAGAAACGAAAGGGCCCGTTGCATGTTGAGGGGCAGCTCAAAAAGCGTCCCGTGGCAGATCACGATGAAGCCAAGAATTGGGAGGAGCAGCACGGGGACGCGCATGGCGGTGGCGAATCCCTTGCGAAAATAGGTGGCCATCAGGAAAAAAAGGCCCATGGAAAAAAACACGGAGCGGAACCCCGTCTTCAAGAGCGCAACCCCGGCCAGCCCCAGCAATAGAAACCGGATGGGGTTCAGTAGGTTGAGCAGGGACAAGGGCGAAAAATAAGAGCACAAGGCCTTGATGGTGCCGGTGCTGCCGCTCATCCAGTAATTTTCCCGTTGAACGTTTTCGGCGGCCGATCCGTCATTCGCGGACGAACTGTCGCTCACCACGGGCGAGGCGACTCCAAATCCTGTGTAGAGGTGGCTCAAGACCGATCCCAGCGAGGGAATGTAGGTAGAAATCGCCCCGGCGAAAGTGTCGAACACGCCTCCCACGATCATCACGAACGGCAGGCGCTTTGCCGTCTTGGGAGAAACGGTGACATGGCTGAGAGACCAATAGGCGAGGAGGCCGATAAGCACCTCCACGTAAGGCTTGCCTCCGATTTTCTCGAAGCCCAGCCCCAGGGTCCCAACGGGGTTGCGAATGTAGGCCGTCAGGAGATAGGCAAGGTTGATCCAAAGCAGGTAATCGATCCAACTGTAAAGAGGCTTGTTGCGGACGGTTTTTAGCGCCTTAAGGGCCAGGTAAACCGCGAAAACGTAGAAGACGGCTACGTGGCGCAGCCCAAAGCCTCCGGGCGTCCCGGGGATTCTTCCCGAGAGGGACGCGCACAGCGGGATCAGGAGCCAGACGTTGGCGCGCAGGACGAGGGCGAGCGTTACGGCCACGATGATGGCGAGAACCTTCATGGGGGTGTCGGACCCGCTGCCGGTGGATATACCGACGCAGAGCGCCAAGAGCATCCCGCAGGCGACAGTGACCACGATGGTGATATACTCGGGGAGGCGCTCAAGTTTCATGAAATGGAGAGAGGCAAGGAGAGACAGAAGGGTGTCACAAGGGTAAACCTTCTGCAATCGCTTTTCGAGCTGTCTCGTTTGCCGGGAAAGGGGAGGGCCCCCCTGTTTCCGCGCGGTCGGAGGAAAGGCGCTCCCGGCCTTTCCGCGAATTCATGCTTGCGTTCGATCGCGGCGTTTGACAGGTCTAGTCGCCATCGAGTCGAAACCGTGCACGCCCGGAGAATGCGTGCCCCCTACCGGAAAAACCGCAAAAGACAGCCAACAATGGACTTTCGTTATCTGACCCAAAAAGAGAGAGCGGCCGGCATCATCTTTCTCGCGCTCTTTGCCCTCTTCAACGTGGCGACGGCCGCTTTCTCGCCGATTCCATGGCTGGATGAGGTTTCCTATACCGATCCCGCCGCGACATGGTTCTTTGGGGGCGGGTTTCAAAGCAGTCTTTGGGAGGAAGCGGGCAAGGGATTCTGGGTGGGCAACGTTCCGCTTCATCAATTCCTTCTTTGTCTATGGATGAAGGTGTTTGGCTTTGGCATCGGCACCGTACGCAGCGCCAGCATCGTTTATTATATTCTTGCCGTGGGGATCTTGTGGTCCGCCTTGCGCCGAACGGGCTTTTTGCACGCCGCCGCCACCCGGTTCCTGTTTGTTCTCATCGCATTGGGGGCCACCGGATGTGTCGCCGTTTTCCGCAATGGCCGGTATGACGCTTTGGGGGTGTTGCTGGTTTCCGTGGCGGTTTGGGCGGTTTGCCGGCGGGACGCTTCCCTAAAGTCCGATCTTCTTCTCTTCGCGGCGGCCGCCCTTCTTCCCTGGGCGGGCTTGCAGCTTCTCCCCTTCTTTGGGATCGCGACGCTTTGTTACCTCGCCATCTTGAAACGATCTGGAATTCGAGGGTTCCTTGCCGGGAATATCGGCATGTCCTGCGGAATCCTCTCTCTGCTGGCTTTCTATTATCTGATGGGGTACCTGCCTGCTTTCGTAAAGGCGATCAGGCGGCAGGGATGGAGCTCTCCGCTGGATATCTTGGTCGCCGGCCCCTTAAATCCAACCAGCATGGCCGTGATCGTCCTGGGGCTCGCCCTGCTTTGGGCTTCCCGGAATTGGGAGTTCCCGGCGGCGTTGTCTTTCAAGCGCCGGGCCGCTTCCGCGCTGGTTGTCTTTGGCGTCGCCGTCCCGTTTGTGATGTATGCCGTGGGCAAATACACCATCTATTATTCCTGGATGTCCATCCTGCCGTGCGCGGCGGGCCTTCTCTTTTTCTGGGAACAATGCGCCAACCCCCGTCTGCGGCTGGCGATCCTGTTCGTGGCCGCTTTGTCCGTATTGCCGGGCTATCCGCGAAGGGTCTTGGGGATCGCGGGGGGCGACACTCTCCAGAACGAAAAGAAAATCGAGACCTTCGTGAACAGCCATCTTTCCCGTGACGACGTCCCTCTCATGGGGATGTCCACCGAGTTTGCGGCCTATTATCCGGTCAAAATGCGGGCCAGGAACATTCTCTTTGATTCCTCGCCCGCCGTTGATCCCGCAATGGCGCGGACTGTCACCGCGGCTGTGTTGAGCGGCCCCGGCAGGGAGGCGGAACTCGGGCGGCGCCTCGGCGGTTCCTGACGGATGGAAGCCGAGCTTCCGTGGGGAACAACGGATACGTCGTGGCGGCACTGGCGTTCCTTCCTTTGGAATTCCAGTGGGGGCAGGCTGTCCATCTACAAGCGGCTGGAGTAGCGCTATTTACCGATGGCGGTTGCGTCCCCTCCCAAGCTGGAAACGATGCAGCCGGAGATGGGGAACGAGATGCGGGATATGTCGCGATTACGATATGACCCTCAATGCAATGCTCGCGTTGATGCCGCCAAAGCCGAAGGCGTTGTTCAACGCGGCATGCAACTTCTGGCGGCGGCCCCGGTTCGGCACGATGTCGAGGTCGCACCGGGGATCGGGCGTTTGGTGGTGGAGCGTGGGCGGCACGTAGCCCTCGGCCAGCGCGAGCGCGCAGATCACCGTCTCGATGGCTCCCGTGGCCCCGAGCGGGTGCGCCGTGAACGGCTTTGTTCCGCTGACGGCCAGCCGCCGGGCGTGCGCGCCAAAGACGGTCTTGATGCAGGCGGTTTCGTTGGCGTCGTTGAGCTGCGTGGAACTGGCGTGGGCGTTGATGTAGCCGATCTCCCCCGGCTCCATCCCGGCGTCCGCGAGCGTCTCGCGCATGCAGGCGGCGACGCTCTCGCCGGACGGGTGCGGGGTGGTCATGTGGTAGGCGTCGTTGGTCAGGCCGTAGCCCATCACCTCGGCATAGATGCGCGCGCCGCGCCGGACGGCATGGCCGTATTCCTCCAGCACGAGGCTGGCCGCCCCTTCGCCCATGACGAAGCCGTCGCGGTGGAGATCGAAGGGCCGGTAGGCGTGCGCCGCCGGTTCGCCCCGCCAGCGGCTCAAGGTCTTGATATTATCGAATGCGCCGAACGTCAGCGGGGAAAGCGGAGCCTCGGAGCCGCCCGCGATCATCACGTCGGCCCGGCCGTCGCGCACGTAACGCAGCGCCTCGCCCACGGCGACGACGCCGCTGGCGCACGAGTTGGCATTGGTTGTGCCCGGCCCCCGGAAGCCGCATTCGATGGCAATGTTGGCGTGGGCCGCCCCGCCGAAAATTTGCAGGGCGAGCGACGGGTTGACGGCGCGCGGCCCTTTTTCCAGGAATCGCACGTGCTCGGCCTCCGCCTGGGCGATCCCTCCCAGCGCCGAGCCGAAGGAGACGCCGGCGCGCGCTTGAGGGCGTTCCCGCGACCAGGGCAGGTTCGCGTCTTCCAGCGCCAGCAGGGCGGAGGCCAGCGCGAACTGCGAGCAGCGGTCGAGCCGCTTGCGCCGGTGGAGCGGGAAAACGCTCGCCGGGTCCCAGTCGCGCACTTCCCCGGCGCAGCGGGCGTGAAAGGGGGCGGCGTCAAACGCCGTGATGGGGCCGATGCCGCTCCGCCCGGCCTGGATGTTCTTCCAAAACGCCTCGCGGCCGACGCCGCAGCAGGTCAGCGGGCCCAGCCCGGTGATGACGACGCGCCGGGGCTTCATGCGGCGGTGGCGGTGTAGAGGGAAACGATGCCGCAGCTCAGGCGCTCCGCGCGCGGGGAGGCGAACCCGGCTTCCTCCAGCAGGGCGCACATGGCCGCGCCGGAGGGGAAGCGCTCGATGGAATCCCCGAGGTATTCATACGCCGCCCGCTCGCCGGTAAGCCGCCCGGCGATCCACGGCAAAACGCGGTGCAGATACGGGCGGTAAACCCAGCGCAACGGCGCGGGCGGCAGCGAAAAATCGAGAATGAGGAGATGCCCCCCGGGCCGCAGCACGCGGCGCATCTCGCGCAGCGCCCCGGGCCACGAGGCCATGTTGCGCAGGCCGAAGGCGACGGTCACGCCGTCAAACACGGCGTCGGCGAAGGGCAGGGCCAGCCCGTCGGCGGCGATCACGGGGTCCACCCCCTTGCGAACGGCCTCGCGCAGCATCGGCACGCAGAAATCCGCGCCCACGATCCGCACCCGCGGCATGCGGCGGCGCAGCGCGAGGGCGATGTCGCCGCTGCCGGTGGCCAGGTCGAGAAGGGTTTCGGGCTGCCAACCCGCGACGATCCGCGCCACCCGGCGGCGCCAGAGGAAGTCGAGGCCCCCGCTTAGGAGGTGGTTGGCCAGGTCATAGCGCCGGGCGATGGCGCCAAAGAGGTGCTGGACAAAAGAAGGCTCTTGCATTCGAGAGGACTATGCCTCCCCGCCCGAGACATTCGCGAGTTTCCGGCGGGCCTCCATCCACTGGAGGAAGGCCAGGAAGCCTTTGCTCTCGCGGGTTTCGGAAAGCTGCGCCTCCTCGTCCTTTTTGAACTTGGCCTCGTCGATCGGCTCGCGTTTGTCGAGGTAGAGGAAGAAGCCGCCGGTGGGCGTTTGCGTAAAGGCGCTCAGCGTTCCGGTGGGCGTTTCCACGGCCTTCATGAGGATCTGCGAGCCGTCGGCCTGTTTCTCCAACGGTTCGGACGGCGAGAAGGGGGGCAGGTTTTCGGCGGTGAGCCCGGCTTCTTTCGCGGCGTCGGCGAAGGACTTCCCGGCCTTGAGCGCCTCGGTGATCTGCGTTTGGACGGCCGCGCCCTTGGCGGCGAGGGCCGAATTCGCCTTCTCGGTCTTGATCTCCTCGACCACCTGCGGTTTCGCCTCTTCAAAGGAGAGCGGGCGGCTGGGCGTGATTTTATCCAAGTGAAGGATGTAGTAACCGGTGCCCGCGGGAAGGGGATCGCTGGACGCCTCTTTCTCGGTCAACTGGAACGCGGCGGCGGCGGCCTGGGGGACGGCGGCGAGATCCGCCGGGGGCTGGGACTCGGCGAACTCCGGGGAGGTCTTGACTTCGAGGCCGTATTTTTCGTTTTTGGCAACCCCGGCGAAGGTGGCGCCTGCCTGCATGAGGTCCTGCGTGAAATCGTTGGCGTGGTTGGCCAGGGTCTGGCGGGCGGCCATGAGGTTTTTGCCCTTGAGCGCCTTGTCGGCGTCGCTCAAGTCCAGCTTGACGTAGGAAACGGTCCGTTTCTCCGGCGCTTTGTAGGTGCTCTGCCGCTTTTTGAAGATATCGGCGATTTCTTCCTCCGTGGGCGTCACGGCGGCCTTGAAGGAAGCAAGGTCCAGCCGGACCAGCGAGGCGTCCATCTTTTCGTAGTTCTTCACGTAATCCGCGCGGAACTCCGCCGGGGTGACTTCCACGGTGCTGCCGATCAGCGCCACGAGCTTCTCCATCCGCAACTGGTCGCGCACCAGGTCCTCCAGCCGCTCCACGGTGAAGCCCTGGGGACGCAGAACGCTCTGTGCAAAGAGTTGATACTTGGCGTTGTCATACGCGCCGTTCGTCTGGAAGGCGGGGAGTTTCTCGATCAGCGCGGCCACCTCGTTGTCGTGGACGGTGATGCCGAGGCGCTCGGCCTCGTGGTTGAGGACGAAGCTGTTGACGATGAAGTCGGAGCCCGCCCGCTCTCCGTAGGGGTTGCCAAACGTGAGGCCAAAGACCAAGTGGTTGAGCCCGGCGGCCAGCGCCACGCGGAAGCCGCGCCCCCGGCGGTCGATCTCTTCCTGGAGATAGTTGTGGCCGTAAATCCGCACCGTTCCCGAAGGGGCGGTGGACCGGGATCCGCTGCCAGGCGTAAAGAACCATCCGAAGGCGATGATGATCACGATGGTGATACCGATCATCACCGGTTGCTGGTATTTTCGAAGCAGATGAACCATGGAAGCAAAAATGTTTTCGGGTTGCGGTTGATTTCGGGGAAAAGATTAATTACCATTGGTCTTTGAAAAAATGAAGCTCAGATGCAGCTTTTCCTCCCAGAAGTCTCTTTTTGCGTTTGGTATTAGCCTCCTGTGGCTCTTTAGCCAGGGGACGCCAGCCTACGCACAAGATCGCTTCCAAATGAAAACCGGCGGAACGCAGGATGTCAAAGTCCTTAGCGCGAACGGTACCATGGTTATTGTCCAGATCCCCGGCGGAAGCAAAGGCGTCCCCCTGGCGGACATCGCCTCCGTGACCATGGCTCCCCCGCCCGAATTCGCCCCGGCCGTCGCCGCGTACACGGCAAAGCAATACGCCAAAGCCCTCCCGGCGCTCAAAGGCATTGCCGATAAATACAAGGGGCTCCCCGTGGATTGGGTCCGGCAGGCCACCAGCATGGTGGGAGACAGCTACGTGGCCCTGGGGAGCTTCAAGGAAGCCGAAGCCGCCTACACGGAATACCAGAAGCTCTACCCCGGCGCGGGCTCCCTCCAAACCGATGTCGGCATGGCCCGCATCGCCGTGGCCCGCAAAAACTTCGACGAAGCCCGGAAAAAACTGGACCCCATCGCCGAAGCCGCCCTGAAGCAAAAAGCGCCTCCCGTTGGGCAGGGCCCGGCCTACAGCCAGGCGTTCCTGCTCCTGGGGCAAATCGCTGAAGCGGAAAAAAAACCGGCTCTCGCCCTCGAAAACTATTTGCGCACGGTAGCCCTTTACGCCGAGGATCAGAGCGCCGTGGCTGCCGCTCAAGAACGGGTGGCCGTGCTGCGCAAGCAGGATCCGTCCTTGATCGTTCCCTAAATTTCCTTTCTCCTTTTCACAACATCCACCACTTCTTCCTCCTGAACCCATGAAACTCCGCAAACTCCTCCCCAGCGCCCTCGGGCTTAGCCTCCTCCTCCTCGCCGTCTCCACCGGGCACGCGCAGGAAGCCACGGGAGGCCATCCGCAGGAAACCATCGTCGATACCATCAAAAACGGCGGCCCGCTGATCATGATGATCTGGCTGCTCATCCTGTGCACCTCCGCGACGATGGTTACTTTGGTCATCCAGAACTTCTTCACGCTGCGCCTCAACAAACTGGCCCCGCCCACCCTGGTGGACTCCCTGAAGGCCATCATCGCCGCGGGCAACTACCAGGAAGCCTGGGAGACCTGCAACGCCAACCAGAACTACCTCTCCAACGTCCTCAAAGCGGGTCTCGGCCGCCTCGGCCGCGGCAAGGAAGCCGTGGAAGACGCCCTGGCCGAACACGGCCTGCGCGAAGCCACCGCCATCCGCACGCGCAACAGCTACCTCTCCGTCATCGGGGTCGTCTCCCCCATGATCGGTCTGCTCGGAACGGTCGTCGGCATGATCGGGGCCTTCTCCGTGTTGGCCGGATTGGGCATCTCCGACCCGCGCGCCCTCTCCGGGAAAATCGGTGAAGTTCTGCTGGCCACCGCCAGCGGTCTGTTCATCGCCATCCCGGCCTTCATCTTCTACTACATCTTCCGCAACAAGGCCCAGATGGCCATCGTCACCACCGACGACATGCTGAACGCCCTCGTGCGCGACATCCCCTACGACGACCTCTCCGGCGTCCAAGTCGGCGAAGCCTTCAGCGCGGGCGGCGAAGCCGCGACCCCCGAGGCCAGCCAGTCGCGGAAAGTCTCCATGTCCCTTTCCACCAACTGCCCGGTCTGCAACGGCGCGATCTCCCCGGGCCAGAACCCGTGTCCGCACTGTGGAGCAACCCTCCAGTGGCAGCAATAACGGCGCCCGGCGCCTGACGCTTCACTAAGTCTCCCCTCCATGCACAATCCCACCAAAGGCAAGGCCGCACGCGCCGCAACGCGCAATCCTGCCGAAGAGGACCCGGAGTTCCAGATCGCTCCGATGATCGACATCCTCCTGGTGCTGCTCGTCTTTTTCATGTCGATCAGCTCCACCGAGGTGCTGCAAAGCAACCGGGCCATCCCGCTTGCCATCGCCAAAGACGCCAAGCAGCCCAAGAAAGCCCCGGGGCAAGTCATCGTCAACGTCAGTTGGGTGCCCATCAACAACAACGGCTCCATCGAGGTGGACAGCCAGAAGTTTGCCACCGCAAGCGACCTGGTCCCCCGGCTCCAGGACGAACTCCTGAAGAACCCGCTGACGCGCGTCCTCGTCCGCGTGGACCGCTCCGCCCGCTGGGCGTTTGAACGGGAAGTCCTCAAAGCCGTGGGCGACGCGGGCATCACCAACGTCACCTTCGCCGTCGTCGACAAAGCCGGCGCGGGCAGCCCTCCTCCTCAAAACTAACCCCCTTCCCGATTTATGGCATCCATAGGCAACGATGACGGCGACGCAGGGTTCCAGATTGCGCCCATGGTGGACGTGGTCTTCGTGCTCATGCTCTTCTTCATGGCCAGCGCCGGTTCCCAGGTCGCCGAACGCGAACTGAACATCAACCTGCCCGGCAGCAAAACGCCCAGCACCGCCCAGACCGATCTCCCGCCGACGCCGCTCATGGTCGACATCACCGGCGACGGCAATGTCAGCGTCAACAACAAGGCATTTGGCGGCCCCAGCGACAAGGAGATGACCGCTTTGCGCGAATTCTTCAAGGAAGCCATCGTGCAGTGTGGCAATAAAGACCCGGTCATCATCCGGCCGGAATCGGACACCCGCCATGATCGCATCATGGACGTGCTCAACGCCGCGGGCGCAGCCGGCGTCAAGAACCTGACGTTCAACTAGTGTCCTGTTAGCTAAGTTCGTGGCAGAAAGCGTGAAAGGAAACGCGGTCTCCAAACGGGTCATCCCGAGCTTGCGAGGGATCTCTCCATGGCTTCAGGATGCTGAAGAATGGAAAGCGTTGAGACGTTTGCGAGGTCCCTCACTGCGTTCGGGATGACAAGCACGTTGGCCGGAGTTTTGTTGTCTATTTTGCTAACAGCCCACTAGGGGCGGCGCTTCTCAAGCCACATCCAGCAGCGCGGCCACCTGGGCGGCCACGTCGCCCGTGCGCATCAGCGACTCGCCCACCAGCAGCGCGTTGACCCCGCACGCGAAAACGCGCCGGGCGTCCGCGTTCGTCTTGATCCCGCTTTCGCTCAAGAGCAGCACCCCCTCGGGCACTTCTTCGCTGATGATCTCCGTGGCGCGCAGATCTACCTCGAACGTGGTCAAATTGCGGTTGTTGATCCCGATCACCCGCGCGCCGCAATCCAGGGCGCGGTCCAGTTCCGGCAGCGAGTGGACCTCCACCAGCGCGTCCAGGCCCAGCGTCGTCGCCGTTTCGTGGAGCCGCTCCAATTCCGGCTGCTCCAGGGCGGCCACGATGAGCAGGATCGCGTCGGCCCCGGCCACCGCCGCCTCGTAGATTTGCGCCTCGTGCAGGATGAAATCCTTGCGCAGGAGCGGAAGCCCCACCTCTTTGCGGATCTGCGCGAGGTAGCGCAGATGCCCCTGGAAAAACTGCTCGTCCGTGAGCACGGAAATCGCATGCGCCCCGGCGGTCTCGTATGCCTTGGCGATGGCCACGGGATCGAAGTTTTCGGCGATGACCCCCACGGAGGGCGACGCTTTTTTGACCTCCGCCACCAAGCCCAGCGCCTCCGGCCCCCGGTCGAGCGCGGAGGCAAAGCCCCGGTAATCGTCCCGCAACAGCGCCGCCGCGCGCAAATGTTCCATGCGCGGGATCAGCCGGGCGATTTCGGTGCGTTTGTGGTCGAGGATGGCTTGCAAACGATTCATGGCCTGCCCAGTAGAACAGCAGCGGGGCTTGAGGAAAAGAAGATTGAATTCCGCGCGATACGGTATAAACGGCGAGGTGATGTCCATCACGCCCGAGCTTTTTGATCTTCTACGCTGCCCGCAAACCGGCCAACGGCTCGCGCCCGCCCCGGCCGAATGCCTCGCCCGGCTGGAGGCCCGCCGTCGCGAGGGAACGCTGGACCTGCACCCGGCGCAGCCCCAATGGGACCCGGCCCGGCCGTTGGAGGCCGTGCTCATCCGCGAAGACGGCCGGATCGGCTATCCCGTGCAGGGGGGCATCCCGATCCTCCTGGCCGATCACGAGATTCATTTGCATTCCCCCCTGGTTTGAGTCCAAATTGCAGCGGTTTTTATCCCATGCCAGACCCTGCCATCTCGATCCAGAACCTGACGAAGATTTACCCCATTCCCTTCAAGCGGGAGCGGCTCACCGCCGTGGACGACCTGACGCTCTCCGTGGAGCCGGGGCAGGTCTACGGCCTGCTGGGGCCCAACGGTTCCGGCAAAAGCACGACGATGAAGATCCTGCTGGGCCTCGTCCCGGCCACGCGCGGCCAAACCCACATCTTTGGGCGCGACTCCTCGTTCGTGGAAAGCCGCGAGGAGGTGGGCTACCTGCCGGAAAACCCGTATTTCTACAAATACCTGACCGGCGAGGAGACGCTCCACTTTTACGGCAAACTCTGCGGGCTGCGCGGGGAGCCGCTGCGGCGGCGCACACGCGAATTGCTGCACCTCGTGGGGCTGGAGGACGCCGCCGACCGGCGCCTCGGCGGGTATTCCAAAGGGATGCTCCAGCGCATCGGGATGGCCCAGGCGCTCGTGCAGGAGCCGCGCCTGCTGGTGCTGGACGAGCCGACGGCGGGGGTGGACCCGGCGGGCTCGCGCGATATCCGCGACCTCATCCTGCAATTCAAGACGCGCGGGATCACCGTGCTCCTCTGCTCCCACCTGCTGGGCCAGGTGCAGGAGATCTGCGACCGCGTGGGCATCCTGCACAAGGGCAAGCTGGTGCGCGAGGGCGAGCTGGAAAAGCTGATCGCCATCGAGAACCAGACGCAGCTCATCTTCGAAAACGCCTCGCCCGAACTGCTGGCCCGCTTTGAAGCGGAGGCCGCCGCCTGCGGGGCGCGCCTGGTGGAGAAAAGCAAGCCGCACGCGACCCTGGAGCGGTTCTTCCTGGAGGTAACCCAATGACCCCTCAAGCCCAAAGCGCCCAGCCTCTTTCCTCCATGCCGCCACGCCATCGTTTCTTTTCCCCCGGCCGCATCGGGGCCATCGCCGGCAACACGCTGCTGGAGCTGGTCCGGCAAAAAGTGTTCTACTTCCTGCTGATCTTCGCCCTGGCGCTGATCGGCTGCTCCTTCTTCATGGGCTTTTTGCGGCCGGAACTCCAGTTCCAGGTGATGAAGGATGTTTCCCTGGGGGCGATGAGCGTCTTCACCTGGCTTCTGGCCGTCCTGGCAACCGCCATGATGCTGCCCAAGGACATCGAGGACCGGACGCTCTACACCATCCTCGCCAAGCCGGTTCCGCGTCTGGAATACCTGCTGGGCAAGCTGCTGGGCGTGCTGTTTATGCTGGCCATTTCGCTCGGCGTGATGGCGGTGCTTTTCGCCGCGACGCTGTATATCAAAGAGCAGACCACCATCGCGGCCGCGCTCGGCGAACTCCGGCAGGCCCCGCCGGAACAGGTGGCGGAGGTCGTGCGCAACGTGAAGGCGGCGACGTTCACCTGGTCGCTCGTGCCCGGCATCGCCATCATCTACTTCAAGGCGGCCCTGTTCGCCAGCCTCACGCTCCTCATCTCCACATTCGCCTCGTCGTGGATCTTCACCATCGTCATCTCCGTCGCGGTGTATTTGATCGGGCACCTCGTCCCCATCGCCCGGACGTATTTGCTGGAAACCGACGGCTCCTGGATCTCCAAGGCGTTCCTGACGCTCCTCACCCTGATGTTCCCGGATCTGCAGCTCTTCAACCTCACCGACGACATCGTGGCCGGCAACGCCCTACCCCCGGGCCTTTTCTTCCAGACCGCCGGGATGGGCTGCTTCTACCTCGCCATTTACACCTGCCTGGCCTATTTGATGTTCTCCAAAAAGGAACTCTAGCGCGCCTGTATGAAACGGATCGCCGCAGTCCTCGCCCTCTTGCTCCTCTTCGGAGCGGTGAAGTTCCCGATGGAAGAGGCGCTCACCCGCACCCACCGCACGGCGTACTTCCATGGGGCCCAGCTCAACCTCCCCTTGCGGGAACAGATCGGCCAGGGAGCGTTCGTCGCGGCGTTGAGCGGCTTCCGGGGCGTCATCGCCGACCTGCTGACGCTGAAAGCCAATGACGCCTGGGAGAATACGCGGTGGGATCGCGTCGTTCTCTTCTACGACCAGATCACCACGCTCCAGCCGCGCGTCACGCTCCACTGGGAAATGGCGGCCTTCTACATGGCCTACGACGCCGCCCAGGCCTCCCTGAACGACCCCAACCAGCCCCGCCAGACCCTCCGCGTCAAAGCCTGCCGCGAATACCAGCGCCTGGGTCGGGATTTCCTGGAACGGGGCATCCGCAACAACCCCGACCGCTACGTGCTCTACAACCGGCTCGGAGCCATCCTGATGAACAAAATCGGCGACCACGAGGCCGCCTACGAGGCCTATGCCAAGGCGGCGGAGTTCCCGGATTGCATGGGTTACGAAAAACGCTTTGCCGCCTACGAGCTGTCCAAATGCCCCGGCAAAGAGGCGCAAGCCTACGCCCTCCTCGCCAAGCTCTACAGCGAAGGGCCCCGCGAACACACCCCCACGCTGCTGCAGCGGCTCAAGGCGATGGAGGATGCCCTGAAAATTCCGCCGGAGCAAAGAGTTTACAATCCCCCGGGTCCGCCCTCATAATAGGCGTTCCTTTACCCGACCCTTCCATGCGTTTCGCCATTTTCGGAGATATCCACGCCAACCTGGAAGCGTTGCAAGCCGTCCTCGCAGACGCCAAGGAGCAGGGGTGCACTCACCATGTCTGTCTTGGCGACATCGTCGGCTACAACGCCAACCCGAGGGAGTGTGTCCAGATCATACGTGAACTGGGCTGCCCGGTTGTGCAAGGCAACCACGACGAACAGGCGTGCCTGAGCGATTCCCGCGAAATCTTCAACCCCCTGGCCGACGCCGCCATCCGCTGGACCCGCGAAACCCTCAGCGAAGACGACAAAAGATGGCTTGGCAGCCTGCGGCTCATCCGGCAGGTGCGGGATTTCACGATCGTCCACGCCACCCTGGACACCCCCCACCAGTGGGGCTACGTCTTCAACCAGCTCGACGCCGCCGCGAGCTTCAACTACCAGTACACCAATCTCTGCTTCTACGGCCACACCCACTCGCCGCGCGTCTACATGCGCGACACGGCCGTCCACTCGCTCCCGCTCGACGTGCTGCAAATCGAGCCGGGCAAAAAATACTTCATCAACGTCGGCAGCGTGGGCCAGCCCCGCGACGGCGACTGGCACGCCGCCTATTGCG
>JAQTMF010000021.1 GCA_028714515.1 Chthoniobacteraceae bacterium
TGACGCCGAAGCCGATGATGACGGCGTTGGAGGCGGTGGCCAGCAGCACGTCGGATTCCGAGATGGGGCCGACGGCGGCGTGGATGATTTCGAGGTCGACTTTCTTCGACTGGATCTGGTTGAGGGAGGCGACGAGCGCTTCCAGGGACCCTTGCACATCGGCTTTGAGGATGATGCGCAGCGATTTCCGGGCGTCGGCGGCGAGGCTGGCGAAGAGGTTCTCCAGGGTGGCGCGTCCGCGCGGGGCGGCGAGTTTTTCTTCGCGCTGTTCGCTGAGGCGCTCTTCGCTCAAGGCCTTGGCGGCTTTGTCGCTTTCCATGACGAGCAGTTCGTCGCCCGCGTTGGGCAGGCCAACGAAGCCGAGGACCTGCACGGGAGTGGAGGGGCCGGCCTGTTTGACGTGTTTGCCTTTGTCGTCGATGAGGGATTTGACTTTGCCGGAGTAGTTGCCGCAGATGAAGGGCTCGCCGACTTTCAGCGTTCCCATGCGGACGAGGATGGTGGCGGTGGGACCGCGGCCGGGCTCGACTTTGGCCTCGATGACGGTGCCGCGCGGGGAGACCGCGGGGCTGGCTTTGAGTTCCAGCATTTCGGCCTGGAGAAGCAGCATTTCCAGCAGTTGATCGATGCCGGTGCCTTTGGTGGCGGAAACGGGACAGACGATGGTGTCGCCGCCCCAGTCTTCAGGGGTCAACCCCTTCTCCTGGAGCTGGCCTTTGACGCGATCGACGTTGGCCGAAGGAAGATCGATTTTGTTGAGGGCGACAACGATCGGCACTTTGGCGGCCTTGGCGTGGTTGATGGCCTCCACCGTCTGCGGCATGATGCCGTCATCGGCGGCGACGACCAGCACGACGATGTCGGTGACGTTCGCCCCACGGGCCCTCATGGCGGTAAACGCGGCGTGGCCGGGGGTGTCGAGGAAGGTGATCGGGTGGCCGTTGGACTCAACGGTGTAGGCCCCGATGTGCTGGGTGATGCCGCCCGCTTCGCCCGCCGCGACGCGGGAATTGCGGATGTGGTCCATCAGGGAGGTCTTGCCGTGGTCGACGTGCCCCATGAAGGCGACGATGGGCGCGCGCGTCTTGAGTTCGTCTTTCTTGGGTGCGGGCGGCGGTTTGGGCGCTTCGACGACGGGCTCCACCTTGTGGACGCCGCCGCCTTCTTTGCGCTTTTCCTTCTCGAAGACGAAGCCGTGCTTTTTGCAAAGCGTGGTGGCGATTTCGGGGTCGAGGGTGTGGTTGATGGCCGCGAAAATGTTCATCTCCATCAGCTCGGAGATGAGCTGGAAGGGCTTCAAGTTCAGCTGGGCGGCCAGCTCCTTGACGGTGATGGGCGGCTTGATGTGGATGACTTTCTCGTCGCTCTTGGGCTCCTCGACAGGAGCGGCCTCCTCGACGGAGGCGGGAGCTTCTTCTTCCACAACGGGGGCTTCGGGCTCTTCCGGGAGCGGTTCAGGCTGGGGAGGAGGTTCCGGCGCGAGAATGCGGGAGATCGGCGGGAGCGCGGAAAACGGACGGAAGCCGGAGGAGGTGCTGCGGCGGCGGACCGGTTTGGCCTTGTCGATCAGCGAGACGGTTTCCGGCGGAGCGACGGGGGCCGGTTTGGCCTCGGCGGCGGGAGTGGCTTCTTCGGGCTTGGCCGCTTCGCGGGCAGGTGCGCCTCTCCCTCCCGTGGTTTTGCGGGGGAGGGGTCGCTTTGCGCCGTGAGGATTGGGTGTTGCTCGAGTTGCCATTATAGATTGAAAAAATGCGGGATTGCGCCGGGGGCCTATCAGGCCTGTGCGCCACCCTTTTGATATTCTGTCTGCGCCGCGTTGTAAATAGCCTGCGCTTGTTCCAGATCGACGCCGGTGGCGTCGGCGATGTCCTGAGGTTCCGCGCCCACGATGACTTCGGCGCTGTTCATGCCCGCCGTAATGAGTTTACGGGCAATGGCTTCGTCGATTTTGAGGGCGGCGGCCAGGGCGCCCGCGGCTTTGGTGACGCTTTGGGCGAAGGCTTCCTTGGCGGTTTCGTCTTTTTCGATGTTGATGTCCCAGCCCAGCAGGCGGGAGGTGAGCCGGGCGTTCTGGCCGCGTTTGCCGATGGCCAGGGAGAGCTGGTCTTCGTCCACGCGGATGTGCACGGCGCGCTTCTCGGTGTCGAGGGTGACGCTCTTGATTTTGGCGGGTTTCAACGCTTCGAGGACAAATTCCTTGGTGTCGGCGCTCCAGCGGATGATGTCCACTTTCTCGTTGTTGAGTTCGCGGACGATGTTCTTCACCCGGGAACCCTTCATGCCGACGCAAGCGCCCACCGGGTCCACTTTTTCATTGGCGCTGAAGACGGCGATCTTGGTCCGGTAGCCGGCTTCGCGGGCGACGCCGCGGATTTCCACGGTTTTGTCGGCGATTTCGCTGACTTCGGTCTCGAAGAGGCGGCGGACGAAGTTGGGGTGGCTGCGGGAAAGGATGATCTCCGGGCCCCGGGGGCCGACTTCGACGGCGACGACGTAGGCGCGAATCCGGTCGCCGATGTTGTAGTCTTCGGTCTGGACGCGCTCGCGCGAGGGCATGACGGCTTCGAATTTACCGAGGTCGATGATGACGTCGGAGCGTTCGAACCGGCGCACGGTGCCGCTGACGATCTCGCCCGCGCGGTCCTTGAACTCGTCGTAAACCATCTCTTTCTCGGCCTGGCGGATGCGCTGCATCATCGCCTGCTTGGCGGTCTGCGCGGCGATGCGTCCGAAGTTTTTCGGGGTCACTTCGACCTCGACGGCTTCTCCCAAGGCGGCGGTGGGCTTGATGGCCCGGGCCTTGGCGAGGGTTATTTCATCGTGAGGGTTCTGCACGGTCTCCACCACGAGCAAATTGGCGAGGGCGCGGATTTCCCCGGTCTTGCCATCGACTTCGATGCGCAATTCCCGTGCGGGGCCAATCGCCTTCTTGGACGCAGAGAGCAAAGCATTCTGCACGGCTTCGACAAGCACCTCGCGCTTAATGCCCTTCTCGCGTTCAAAATAGTCCAACCCAGATATGAGATCGCTGTTCATAAAAAAACATGATGTCCGAAGACAAAAAAGAGTGGGGCTAAGCCCACTCGCGCTTCAGACAGTCCGTTTACCCTATGGGCGGTACGGGGGAGCGTCAAGCAGAGAAGATGGCGAAGGAGAAGGCGCCGGAGCGGTGCTCAAGGTGTCCGATTTCGTTTCGAGCTGGTCCAGGGCTTTGAGCGCGAACTCGCGGTCGGAGGGGGAGAGGCCCGGGTCCTTGAGCGCGGCTTTGAATTGGTCCTCGGCCAGCAGGGCGCGGCCGGTGGCGGCGTAGGCCTGCCCCAGGTAGAGTTGCCAGAAGCCGACCGATTGCGAGCGCCCTTGCAAAAGGCCGATTAACCGTTGCAGGACAGTGATTTCCTCATCGTATGCGTGCGCCCCGTGGGTCACTTTGGCATGGAGAAGCAGGATTTGCGGGTCGGCGGGCAGGGCGTCGTAGAGGTCGCGCGTGATTTGCAGCGCTTCGTCAAACCGGCCCAGCGCCGCCAGCGCCTCGGCTTGCGCCGCCTGCGCCGGAAGATAGCCGCGGCTGAGGGACAGGGCATGCTCGGCCGCTTTGTTGGCCGCGTTCCAGTCGCCCGCCATCCCGTGCCAATGCGCCATCTCCGTCCAGGCCTCCTTGGATTTGGGGGCCAGGGCCAGCGCTTCCTCCAAAAGTCCCTTGGCGGCAGTCATTTCCTCCAGGAACATCAGCCGGTGGGCCAATTGGATGCGCGCGGTCCGCTGTTCCAGGGGGCTGTGGGTCTTGAAAACTTCCAGCACGGACGACGCGCCGCTCACGGTCCACGCCCGGGCGGGGGAGCGTTCAAAGAGATAGCCCGAAGGGGCCACGCGGGTCAGCGTCCAGTCGGCCGCGTGCCGCAGATGCTCCAGCAGCGGGCGGAACGCCGCCGGTTCGCCCGTGAGAAGCACCGCGCCGAAACGCCACTTGCGGTCCAGAACGCGCCAGGCCTGGGGGGATTGCAGCGTCCCTTCAAACTCGGCGGCCAGCGCTTCGGGGGAACCGTTCCCGGCTCCAAACGCCGCGCCCCACTCCTTCCAGTGCTCCCGAAGGGCGGGAATATCCCCCCGGGTAAAAAAGAGCGGACGGGCGCGCAATTCGGGAGCCATCTGCTCCAGCGCCAGCTTGGGACCTTCCAGCTCCGGGCTCAACGGCGCGGAGGGCCGGGTGAAAAACCAGATCCCCACAATACCGGCCACGGCCAGCAAGCTGGCAAGCATCGCGTAGACAACAATGTGGCGGGTACGCATGAAAACCTGAAAGGGGGGTAAGGAAATCCCCTTAAGAGATGCCCCCTCCCCGCCCCAACATCAAGTGCAGAAAATAGCGAATTTGCGGGAAGTTCCTTTTTGAAAAACGGGCCGCCGCGGCGCTATGCTGCCGCCGCCATGCCCCTGACCCTCACCGTGCAAACCACCCCCAACGCCCCGCGCAGCGAGATCGTCGGCTGGCTGGGCGGGCGCCTCAAAGTGAAGGTGAAGGCCCCCGCCGTGGAGGGGAAAGCCAACGCGGAACTGCTCCGCTTCCTGGCGGAGCGCTTCGGCGTCCGCCCCCACGCCGTGACGCTGGTGCGGGGGGAAACGGCGCGCCTCAAAACCGTGCGCATCGAGGGCGCGGAGGCGGCGGACCTGGAGCGGGTCTGCCCCGGAGGGCCGTAGTTTGCTTGCCGCCCCGCGTTTTCGCATTTTTTCCCCACGAGGGGCTTGACGGCGCTCCCGCCTTTATGAGACTCTCTCGCAAGTAACAAAATGTTTACCTATCCCACCACGATGAAAACGGCCAAAGCCTGTGCGATGCACCAGCTTGTACGCGCCATTTGCTTTCATCGTTCCGTCCAGTGGACGGATATGGCCGGCAGGGGAAAAGGAAACTGAGAAAAAACTCCAACGACTTTCCAAAAACCCACTGCTGGCAACGGCAGTGGGTTTTCTTTTTGTCCAAATTAACCAACCAACCAATCAACCAACCAAAAAATATGAATACAAACGCAAACAAACCTGGCAGCCCGGGCCGGAATCCCTTCCGGGCGAATCCAACGGACCCATTGGGGGCGCTGTTCAGCGCTCTGGATGAGTTGACCGCTGTCTACAAAGAGGCAGGGGTGCCTCCCGAAGCCGCACGCGTGGCCGCTCTGGCGGACTTTGAGTGCGACTTTGCGGTGCTGCCCCTGGCGGCGTAATGCACCGCCGAACGGCGGCCGCCCCTCGTGAACAGGGGATGGGTCCGCAGATTTCGCCGATTTTCGCCGGAAGCCCGTGGCTTTCTCCGCGCCGATCCGCGAAATCCGCGGACCCATCCTCCCCTGCCCTTACGGCAGCGTCGTCCGCAACAGGGCGGTGTGGGGCGCGGCGGGCTTGAGCAGGCGATCCTCCAGCGTCGCGGGGACCAGGAAGAAGTGACCGGGGCCAAAGGTCTCCCCGGCGCATTCGATCTTGCCCGAGAGACAGGTGATGACGGCGAAGTCGCCCGAGGGAGCGGCTTCGCGCGGGGCGTCGAGGTCCCAGCGTTCGATGGCGAAATAGGGGCATTCGATGAGCGGCGCGCTCTCCGGCGGCTGGATCTGCGGCTCGTAATCGGCGAAGTCGATGGAGCGCAGCGATTCCGCCACGTGCAGGGCGCGCGGTTTGCCGTCCAGGCCCGTCCGATTCCAGTCGAAAACCCGGTAGGTGGTGTCGCTGTTTTGCTGGACCTCCACGATCACGTTGCCGCCCCCGATGGCATGGACGCGCCCGCTGGGGATGAAGATGCAATCGCCCGCCTTGGTCGGGATGCGGTGCAGCAAATCGGCGCACCGGCCGGTTTGCAGGGATTTCTCAAATTGTTCCCGGGTAGTCCCGGCCTTGAGCCCGGCGTAGAGGTCCGCCCCTTCCTCGGCGTCGGCCACATACCACATTTCCGTCTTCGGCTCGCCTTTCAATTCCGGCGCGACGGCGGCCGTGGGGTGCACTTGGACGGAGAGTTTCTCGGCGGCGTCGAGCAGTTTGAAAAAGATGGGGAAACGCCCCTCGCGGCCGGCGTAGCGTGCGCCGAAGATTTCCGTACGCAGGCCGGTCCAGAGTTCGTGCAGGGTGCTGCCGCGCAGCGGGCCGGTGTGGACGACACTTTGCGCCTCCGCGCGGTCCACCAGTTCCCACGCCTCGCCGATCACCGCGCCGCTGGGCAGCGATTTGCCGAAGAGCGTTTCCAGTTTACGCCCTCCCCAAACGCGTTCCATATACAGGGGTTCAAAAACAAGCGGGGCAGTCAATTTCATGGCAGGAGAAGGAAGTGAAAGTGGCCCACCATATGCAGAAATGGGGAGCTGGCAAGGGCGAACGCGGGAAGAAATATTTGTGAATTGAAGCGGAGGGCCGATCCTCTATCCTGGGGCCCGTCCACGAATTCGAAGAGGTTTATCCGCAGATTTCGCAGAGGGACGCAGATTGAAAGGCAGAAGATCCCTTTTTGTCATTCCGAAAATCTGCGAGAATCTGCGTCATCTGCGGACCCTCTTTTGTCTTTTAGGATTCGTGAACACAACCTAACGCGCCATGCCTGCCGTCGAAACCCGCAACCTGACGAAACTTTACCGCACCTACCGGAAGGAAGCGGGGCTGTGGGGTGCCGTGAAGGGGTTGTTCCACCGCGAATACGACGAGGTGCGCGCCGCCGAGGGGGTCACTTTTTCCATCGAGGAAGGAGAGTTCGTCGGCTTCCTGGGGCCCAACGGCGCGGGCAAAACGACGGTGCTCAAAATGCTCTCCGGCCTGCTGAACCCCAGCGGGGGCGAGGCGCGCGTGCTGGGGCACGTGCCGTGGGAACGCGAGGATGCGCTGAAGCGGCAATTTTCCCTGCTGCTGGGGCAAAAAAACGCCCTCTGGTGGGATCTCCCGGCCCACGAGTCGCTGGAACTCAACCGGGCCATCTACGGCATCAGCCGCCAGGATTTCACCCGGGTCGTGGGCGGCCTGGCGGAATTGCTGGATGTTTCGGACAAGCTCAACGTAATGGTGCGCGAGCTGAGCCTGGGCGAGCGGATGAAGATGGAACTCATCGCCGCGCTGCTCCATGCGCCGCGCGTCCTTTTTCTGGACGAACCGACCATCGGCCTGGATGTGACGAGCGCCCAGAAGGTGCGCGATTTTCTCAAGCAGTACAACGCCGGGCGGCAGATCGTCACGATGCTCACCAGCCACTACATGCAGGACATCGAGGAACTCTGCCACCGCGTGATCCTGATCGACCACGGGCGGATTCTCTTCGACGGGCCGCTGCACACGATTGTGGACCGGTTTACCACGCACAAGATTGTCCGGTTCACCTTTGAGGGGGCGGCCGTGGGGGACTTCGCCGCGTTTGGCGAGGTCACGGAACAGACGGCGCAAACCGTCCAGTTGAAGGTCCCCCGCGCCGAGGTGGCGGAGGTCTGCCGGGCCGTGCTGGGCCGCGAGCAAGTGACCGACGTGAACGTGCAGGACATCCCCATCGAGGAAGTCATCCGGCGGCTCTTCGCGGAGTCCGCGAAAAACCACGCCCAATAAACACCAGCGGGGCCACAAGAAGCACGCTTCCCCCTTGAAAAGAGGCGTTTCCGGGCGTATTCGTAACCATGAAAATCTCGCGGCCAGTTACGGGAAAGATTCTCAGCCATGCGGAAGGCATGGGCACCCCCTCTGCGGAGATGGTCCGCCAGCGCGCCGCCGAGTTGGCGGCCATTGACGGCCGCGACACCCCCAGCGAACAGGATTGGAAGCGCGCCTTCATGGAACTCCACGGCGGCCATCACGAACCGGGCGGCCACGAGGAGGAAACCGAGATGCTCGGCGCGGTGATGGAAACCGACACGGTGGCCCCCACGCTGGGCCGCCATCTGCACGAGATGGACATCGAAGGCAGCGAAAGCCTGGGCGAGGAACTCATCAGCGAGGGGCTGGAGGAAGCCTCGCACGACCGGATGATCGAATCCCGCAAGGAAGAAAAGCGGGAGAGCAAACGATAGCCTCTCCTCCATAGTCTAGCTTGCAAAGTGGCCCGGGTGCCATTTCAATTCCCCCGTGGCCGACAATTTCGTAACCCAAACCCTCGAGACCCCCGACACCCCTTTCGACATCTCCCTGCGCCCCCCGATGTTCAACGAATTCGCGGGCCAGGAGAAGGTCTGCGAACGGCTTGAGGTGATGGTGCAAGCCGCCCAGGGGCGCGGCGATGTGCTCGACCACGTGCTCTTAAGCGGCCCTCCCGGCCTCGGCAAGACGACGCTGGCTTACATCCTGGCCAACGCCATGGGGGTCAATATCAAGAGCACCAGCGGCCCCACCATCGAGAAAGCGGGCGACCTCGCGGGCCTCCTCACCACGATGGAGCGCGGCGACGTGCTTTTCATCGACGAGATCCACCGGCTCCAGCCGGCCATCGAGGAATACCTTTACCCGGCGATGGAGGACTTCAAACTGGACATCGTCATCGACCAGGGGCCCAACGCCCGGAGCGTGCGGCTCAACCTCCCCAAATTCACGCTCATCGGCGCGACGACCCGCTCCGGGATGATCTCCGCCCCGTTGCGCAGCCGCTTCGGCATGACGAGCCGCCTCGATTACTACGTGGCCGAGGAATTGCAGAAGATCATCCGGCGCAGCGCGGGGCTGCTGCACATCGAGATCGACGACGAGGGGGCCCTGGAGATCGCCGCCCGCGCGCGCGGCACCCCCCGCGTGGCCAACAACCTGCTGCGCTGGGTGCGCGATTACGCCCAGGTGAAGGCCGACGCGAAGGTCAACCGCGACGTTGCCGACCGCGCCCTCTCCATGCTCGACATCGACGCCGACGGCTTCGACGAGATGGACAAGCGCATCCTGGAAACGCTGATCCACAAATTCCAGGGCGGCCCGGTGGGGTTGAACTCGCTGGCGGTGGCCATCGGCGAGGAAGCCGGGACGCTGGAGGAGGTCAACGAGCCCTACCTCATCATGCAAGGCTACCTGAAGCGGACCCCGCAAGGGCGCGTCGCCCTGCCGCCCGCCTACCGGAAGGTGGGCGTGGCCGTGCCGGGCAAGGCCGGGGAGTTGTTTTAGCGGCAGCGCTTCCCCGCCATGAAGGAACCCGAGCAAGCGGCATGGCAAACCAAGGCGAGAGCCGCGCTGGGATCTTATTTCCGCAGGCGCAGCCTGACGCCGTTCACCCTGGGGTTCCTCCTCACGCTGACCGGTCTTTGCGGATTTTTCATCTCCTACGGCTTGCTTCACCTTGGCGTGGAGACCATGGCGATCCGGTATCCGGCGGCGGTGCTGGGAGCCTATGGCGCTTTTCTGGGCATGCTGCGCGGGTGGGTGGAGTGGGAACGGCGGCGTTTCGACCCGGCCGATGCCGAATTTCAAGAAGCCGTCCGCCGCGCATGCCCGGTCCATAGCACGGGAGGAGGCGGTTGCCCGCCCAGTTCCTCCTCGGGGAAATGGCTCGACTGGCTGGACTGGCTGAGCAGCCCCGCCGACCTGATCCCGGATTCGGCGGAAGGCTGCCTGCCCGCGCTGTGCCTCCTCGTATTTTTCGGGCTGCTGCTCGTGGTGATCGTCAATATCCTGAATGCGCCCGCCCTGATGGCGGAAGGTTTTTTGGACACGTTCCTCGTGGTGGGGCTTTACCGGCGGCTGCGGATCGCGGCGCGCGAGCACTGGCTGAGCATCACCCTTCGGAAGACCTGGAAAACGGTGTTCATTCTCGCCGCGGCGCTGGCTTTCGCGGGGGCTTGCCTGCAATATAACGCCCCCGAGGCGCGCTCGATCGGCCCCGCGATTCGCCACTTGCTGCATCCCAACCCCTAAGCCCCATGCGTCTCCTTGCCATCGACCCCTCGCTCCGCTGCACCGGCTTTGCGGTTCTGGAACGCCGGGAAGGCAACAAGATCCGGGCGCTGGAGTATGGGACGATCCCCAACGCGGCCAAATTGCTCCCCTCCTCCTGCCTGGTCGCCATTCACGACCGGCTGGCCGAGCTGATCCACCGCCATGAGCCGGAGGCGGCGGCGTTTGAGGCGATCATCTACGTCCAGAGCCACCGCACCGCCATCACGCTGGGCGCGGCGCGCGGGGCGGCGCTGCTGGCGGCGGCGGCACGCGGGCTCCCGGTGTTCGAATACGCGCCGAGGGATGTCAAACAGGCGGTGGTGGGCCGGGGCGGGGCGGACAAGGCCCAAGTGGCCTTCATGGTCCGGGCGCTCCTGGGGCTGACGGAAACGCCCTCCTCCGACGCCGCCGACGCGCTGGCCATCGGCCTGACCCACTTCCGCGCCCACGACGCGCAAACGCGCGGCATCTCGACGCTGCGCCGCATTTAGGACTTCGCTTTATGAAACTCGAAACCCGCTGGCTGGGACGGATCGCTTTTGACAAGGCGCTCGCGTTACAGGACGCCCTGGTGGCCGAACGGGCCGCTCCCGCGCCGGACGCGCCGCTCCCGCCGGATCTCCTCCTTCTGCTGGAGCACGAGCCGGTTTACACCATTGGGCGGACGCCGGACCAGTCGAGCTTGCGCGACGCGGCCCATCTCCCCTACCCCGTGGTGCAGATCAACCGGGGCGGCCAGGCGACTTACCACGGGCCGGGTCAGTTGGTCGGCTACCCGATCCTGCGCCTCGTGGAACGCGGGCAGGATTTGCACCGCTACCTGCGGGACCTGGAGGGGGTGCTCATTGACGCGCTGGCGGAATACGGGGTCGCGGCCCGGCGGCGCGAGGGGCTCACGGGCGTCTGGGTGGAGGATCGCAAAATCGCCTCCATCGGCGTGGGCGTGCGGCGCTGGATTTCCATGCACGGGTTCGCGCTGAATGTCTGCGGGGATCTGGCGCCGTTTACCGAGATCACCCCCTGCGGCATCGCGGGGGTGGAGATGACGAACCTGGAACGCGAAACGGGCCGACCGGCGGAGGTCCGCTCCGTGGCGGAACGCGTGGCGGCGGTGTTTGAACGGCGGTTTGGAACGGCTGCGCGCGCATGAACCGGAATTTCTGGACGCTCCTCGTGGCGCTGGCGGCGATGGCCCTTTATCTGCCGTCGCTGGGGTATGATTTCGTCTACGACTCCGTGATGCAGGTCCATTACGACGCCTATATCCACGAGCCCCGGCATTTCGCCGATGTGCTCTCGCTGCGGGTGCTGGGCGAGGACGTTCTGGACGCGAACCGGCCCGCGAACCTCTTCTCGTTGATGACGGACGCCCTTCTTTTTGGGAAAAACCCGGCGGGCTTTCGGCTTACAAACCTGCTCCTGCACGGCGCGGCGGCGGCGTTGCTGCTGCGCTGGCTGCTCTTTTTCACCGGCGGCCGCCTCTGGCCCGCGGTGCTGGGCGCGCTGGTGTTCGCGGTCCACCCCATCCATACGGAGACGGTGGTGGAGGTGGGCTACCGGGAGGATTTGCTGGCAACGTGCTTTCTGCTGCTGGGGTTGAACGCGGCGGCCGCGTTCCGGCCGGGGGAAAAGGGGCGCGCGTGGGGCCCGGCGCTGTTGACGGTGGGGAGTTTCTTTCTCGCGGCGGCTTCCAAGGAGTCGGGCGCGGCGGGCCCGGTGGCGCTCGCGGCCTACTGGCTGCTTTTCCGGCGCGGCAAGGGGGAGAACGCGCGCGCCTGGGCGGGGCTCGTTGGGGCGGCCACGGCCGGGGTGGCCCTCTTTTTCGCGCTGCGTTTCGCCCTGGAGGTCAAGCCATCGCTGGTTTTCAAAAACCCGCCAACGGCCATCGCCGCGCAGGGGATCGACTGGCTGCTCGTCCAAACGCGGATCTGGAGCGCCGAGTTCCTGCGTCTGCTTTGGCCCGCCCATCTGTGCGCCGATTACGGCCCCTTCAATTTGCAATCCATCGACGCCACCTGGGCTTTACTGGCCATCCTCACCCTGGGAGCCGCGCAGGCGGCGGGCGCGTTTTGGAGCCGGAAAATCGCCCTGGCGAGCGTTCTCTTCTGGGCGGCGCTGCTGCCCGCTTCCAATTTGGTCCCCATCTACCGCCCGATGGCCGACCGCTACCTTTACCTGCCGATGACCGGCGTGGCGCTGCTCGTGGCGACGGCCCTGGCGGGGCTGACCCGGCGTCCGGCCCGACTGGCGGCGGGAATGGCGGTGGGCGCGGCCGCGATCCTGCTGGCGGCGGCGGCGCTGCGGCAGGAGCGGCTCTGGCGGGACGGCGGGACGCTGTGGGCGGCGGTGGCGCGGGAAAACCCCCTTTCTCTCAATGGCTGGATCGGCCAGGGCGACGCGGCCCTCGACGGGAACGATCCGGCCCGCGCGCTCCCGTTTTATCAGCATGCCAGCGTCCTCGCCCGGGAGCATTCGGCGGAAGCATTCGTGGGCGTCGCGCTGGCGGAAGCGGCCCGGGGACGGCAGCCGGAGGCGGCCAAAGCGCTCTCCCGTGCCACAAAGCTTGATTCCCGTTACGCCAAGCCTGAGACTCTCGTCCGCGCGGTAGCCCTCCCGGCGTATCAAGCCCAAACGCTGACGCTGATCGGCCTGCGCGCGAGACATCCCTAATTTATGATCGGTTTTTTCACTCCCCGCTACGTCAAGGAAGGGAAGGAAACGCTCCACGGCGCGCACAAGATGCTCGCCTACAAGCGCGACCTCCTCACCCCCGCCGACCTGGAAGCCGCCGAGGCGCTGATTGCCCGCCTCGACCAAGCCTTGCGCGGCCGCGACCCAAAGGACGCCGAGGCGGCCAGCGAGGAGATCAACCGGTTTTTCGCAAAACGCTTTCCCCTCCCCTCGCATCCCGAGATCCGCGAAAACGTGGAGGTCTTCCTGGTGGCGATCGTCATCGCGCTGGGCATCCGCACGTTCTTCCTCCAGCCCTTCACGATTCCCACCGGCTCCATGCAGCCGACC
Source organism: Chthoniobacteraceae bacterium (assembly GCA_028714515.1). Lineage (GTDB taxonomy): Bacteria > Verrucomicrobiota > Verrucomicrobiia > Chthoniobacterales > Chthoniobacteraceae > UBA695. The sequence goes on from JAQTMF010000021.1 coordinate 12,877, forward strand.
CTCAACGGCATCCTCGTTTCGGCGACCCAGACGCCGCCCCCGAACCTGATCCAGCGCACCTGGGATCTGGCCGTGCTGGGCAGGAGTTACTTCCGCGTTGTCCCGGAAGTGGATGACACGGTGATGGAGATGCGGGACGTCACCCGGTTCCGGTTTTTCAATTACACGGAGCTGCGGTGCGCCAAACAGACCCTCCTCATCCCCGCCCCGGCCACCGGCGTGGCCAAGACCTTCGGCATCCAGCCCGGCGTCCGCCTGCAAGCGGGCCAGGCCATCCAGGGCTACGCCGATACGGGCGACCACGTGTTCGTCAACAAAGTGGCCTACAACTTCCGCGATCCCCGCCGGGGCGAAGTCTTCGTCTTCAGCACGCTGGGCATCCCCACGGACGAAAACCGGGTCCATCCCGACGGCCCTTCGCAATATTACATCAAGCGCCTGGCCGGGCTCCCCGGCGACACCCTGCGGATCGACCCGCCCCAGCTTTTCATCAACGGCCAGCTTGCCAAGGGACGAGGCTTTGAACGCGTGATGTCGGGCACCCAGCTCAACCCGGACGGCACCTACCGGGGCTATGCCAACGGGCCATTCCTGCTTACCACCCCCGACTCGCCGTTTCAACTGCCCGTAAAACGCTATTTCGCGCTGGGCGACAATTCTTACAATAGCGCCGACAGCCGTTACTGGGGCACGGTGCCGCAGGAGAACCTGATGGGCTGCGGGCTGTTCGTCTACTGGCCCTTCACCAAACATTGGGGATTCATCAAATGAGCGAACTTTTTCCGACCAACAACGCCTTGCTCGAACTGGCCCACTGGGCCGGCAGCCACCCCTCGCGCCTCGTGCTCGGGACGGAGGGGGCCGTGGCCGCCACGCTGCCGGGGGGGCTTTTCGCGGTCAGCGCCGCGCGCACCAGCCTGGCGCGGCTGGAGGCGGGGAGCCTCGTCGGCTTCGACCTCGCCAAAGCCCAGGCCCTTCTCGCCCTGGAGGAACTCCCGCCCGAGGCGCTCGCCGCAACGCAGACCAACCCCGCCGCCCCGGCCCCCAGCGGCGACGCGCTGGCGTTCGCCGATCTCTTCGCGTTTGAAGGCGTCCACTTTGCCCTGCACACCCAGCCCGTCCCGATCAACCAGATCGTCTGTTCGCCCCGGGCCCGGCAGTTCACCGACCGCCGCAACCTGCCCGAGGAGATCCTCGCGTGCGGCCAGGCGAGCGTGCTCGTCCCGTTCATGCCCCCGGGGCTGGCGCTGGCCAAGGAAATCCGCCGCCGGATCGTCCTTTGGCGGGATCGGTACAAGTCGATCCCCAAGCTGGTCCTCATCCAAAACCACGGGATGATCGCGCTGGGGGGGACCGTCGCCGAGGTGCAAAGCGTCACCGAGATGGCGGTCAAATATGCCGAAATCTTTGTCGGCGCGGCGATGATGGGCGGGCCGGAGTTTTTGAAGCCCAACTACATCACGCAGATCGACGCGACGCGATTGGTGTAGCGGCGGGAGGCCCCGCGGGATGGAGGATTTTCCCTCCGCCTCCCCGTGTCTCCCCGTCTTCTTTCCCCGCCCATGAACCCGCATTTGCATTTCTGGCTGCCGATCGCAGGGATGGCCGCCGGGTATGGCCTGCTCATGGCGCTGAACCCGGTCCGCAAACCGTTGCGCGACGGGGCGCGCTGCCTGCGGCGCTTCCCCGCGCTCTGGATCACGCTCGCCGTGCTGGGGGTCTGCTACGCGGGGTTCCAGCACGTGGGCGTGCGCCTGCTGGAGAATTTTTTCCTGCCCAAGGAGGAAACCGCGTTTGCGTGGGCCCAGCCGTGGGCGCTCCCGTATGCGTTCCGCGTGGAGGCGGCCCGGCAGGCGGCGCTTCCGGCGGTGGAAAGCGTGGCGGGCCTTTTCAATAACCTCATCGCCACGTTCCCCTTCTCCGTCGCCGCGGCGGTGCTCCTGCTGGTGAACTGGCGGGGAGGGCACGGGGTGCTCAACCAGGCGCTGCGCCGCCGTTACGGCGGGTGGGGATGGGCGCTCTATGGCGTGCTGACCGCCTCGGCGCTGGCCACGCTGCTGAAGCCGTTTGTGCTGTACGCCGGGCTGCCCGCGCTGGCCCGCTGGATGCCGGAGCACCTCCTCTTCCCGGCGTCGTTCGCCATCGACCGGCTCTCGTTCGTGTTTGAATACCTGCTGGGCGTGGGCATCCAGGTTTACCTGATTTTGCTGGCCGATACGTGGGTGCGCGGGGTCGGCTTTGACCCGGAGGAACTCTTCCGCTTCGCCATCCGGCGTTCGGCGGCGGTGATGAAATGGGCGGTGGTGGTGCTCGCGCTGAGCGGCTTGCTGATCGACCTGCCGCTCTTCGCCGCGACGCTCCCCCCGTTCTGGCCCGCCGCGTTTCCCACGGTGACGGCCTACGTGAGCGCCGTGGCCCGGCCCGCGCTGGCCGGGTTCCTGATCGCGTTCTCCACGCTGCAAATCACGCTGGTTTTCCACAGCGAATCGCTGCGGCACGCGCTGCGGGACCACGCCCGCTTCCTGCGCCGCAACGCCGTGCCGATGGCCTGGTTCCTCGTCATCGCGCTGGTTCATTTCTACGGGTTCCATTGGGCCAGCCAGGCGCTGAGACTGGGCCTCGGCGAAACGACCGGCGCGGGCCTCGCCTGGCAACTGGCCGCCCCCCTGCCGGAGGCGCTGCTGGCCGCATGGCTGCTGGCAAGCTGGGTCTGCCTGTTCCAAAAGCTGCGCGCCGAAGGGGAGCGCGCGGAGGAAGGGATCGCGTTTTAGCGTGGCAATTCGCAAAAAATCGTCAAAATCTCTCTCTCATCCATGGAATCGCTCTTGGCACGCAACGTCACCGCCTCCCGCCGCACCGGCAGCGCGCCCGAACGGATCGAGGGCCTGACGCTCGGGTTCGAACCGGCGGCCCTGCACCTTCTCTTTGGCCCGCCGGGAAGCGGACGCAACCTGCTGCTGCGCCTCCTGGGGCTCCTGGAACGGCCGGAAGCGGGGGAGATCGTCGTGACGGGTGCCTCCACGCAAGGCTGGGACGAGGACCAGTGCGCCGCGTTGCGGGACCGCCATTTCGGGTTCGTCTTTGAAACCCCGCTGCTGCTCCCCGGCTTCAACGTCGCGGAGAACATCGCCATGCCGTTCTTCAAAACCACCGAAGCCACCCCCGAGGAAGCGCGGGAGGCGACACGCCGGGTACTCACCCTCGTGGATCTCGCGGACGAGGCGGCGACGGCCGTGGAAGACCTTTCGCTGGAAGCCCAGCAACGCGTGGCCCTTGCCCGCGCGCTGGTACTGCGGCCCCAGGCGCTTTTTGTGGAAAACCTCGACACCCTCGCCCGCAACAGCACGCTGATCGGCCTTCTGGACCTGCTGGCCGGCACGCGGCGCGCGGAGGGGTGCTGCATCATCGCCACCGCCGCCAGCTCCGATCTCGTCCGCTTTGCCGACCGGGCCGTGCAAATGGCGGAGGGCCGGGTGGTGCGCGACTGGAAGCCCGGCAACCTGCTTTCGTAAACATGCCCCCCTCCCCCCTCCCGGACTGTCCCACCGCCGCGAGCATCACCCGCTCCAGCAAGAGCAATTTCGCGCTCGCGTTCCTGGCGCTGCCCCGCGAACGGCGCGGCGACCTGACGACGTTCTACGCGTTCTGCCGGGTCATCGACGACATCGCCGACGAACCGGGCGCGGCCACGGCCGAAAAGCAGGCCCGGCTGGACGCCTGGCGGCGCGCCTTGTACGGGGCGTTCCCGGGGGAACCGCCGCTGGCGGGGGAAGTCCGCGCGCTGATGGCGAAATACGCGCTGCGGCCGGGATTGCTGGCGGAGCTGGTGGAGGGATGCGCGATGGACCTGACCCCGGCGCGCTACGGGACGTTCGAGGAGCTGCTGCGCTACTGCTACCGCGTGGCGAGCGTGGTGGGGCTGGCAAGCATCGAGATTTTCGGCTGCCGCTGCCCCGGCGCGCCCGCCTACGCCGTCACACTCGGCTACGCGCTGCAAGTCACCAATATTCTGCGCGACGTGGCGAAGGACCTGTCCAACGGCGGGCGCATCTACCTGCCGCGGGAAGACCTGGCCCGGTTTGGCGTAACGCCGGAAGACCTGCTCCAGCGGAACGGCGGCCCCGGGTTCCCCGGCCTGATGGCGTTTGAAGCGGAGCGGGCGGAAGCGCTCTACACCCAAGCCGCCGCCGAGTTTCCCAAGGAAGACCGGCGCGCGCTGGCCCCCGCCGAGATCATGCGGGGCGTCTACCACCGGCTCCTCCAGAAGATGCGCCGCGACGGCTTCCGCGTTTTTGAGCGTTCCTACCGGCTGAACCGGCTGGAGAAATTAGCCATCGCCGCCCGCGTGCTGCTGCGGGGGCGGTAGGGATGGCACTCCGTGCCGTCCGCTTCACGGCGCGTTTGGGGCCACAAGCGGCAACATTTGCCGCGACGCGCAGAGCTTCGCGCATCTCCGAAGCCCTTTCTGAAATGAAAACGCTACCCATCATGAGCACGGCGGCGGCTTGCCTGCTCGCCGTTACAGGGTTCTCCGGCTGCGAAACGCCCACGCGGGGGGCCGCCACGGGCGCCGCCACCGGGGCGATCATCGGCGGGATTGCCGGGGGCAACGTCCGCAGCGCCGCCATCGGCGCGGGCGCGGGGGCTCTCACCGGGGCCGCCATCGGCGAGATCAACAAGGAACAACGCTACCGCTACGGCTACTAGCCGGCGGCCGCATTCTTTCCCAAAACCGGACGCAAAACACGTGTGGACACCAGCCTAATGTTTGATTGAATGAAGCGGAATCTATCCCGTCTCATTCCTAACCTATGAAATCACTTCCCATTGCTGTCCTTTCTGGAGCCGCGCTCGTCACGATGAGCTTTTCTGGTTGTGAAACCCCCGGCCAGGGCGCGGGCACCGGCGCGGTCGCCGGGGCCATCATCGGCGGTATCGCGGGCAACAACGTCCGCAGCGCCGCCATCGGCGCGGGCGCGGGGGCTATCGCGGGGGCCGTTGTCGGCAAGATCGCCCAGGATGAACGCCGCGCCGGTTACGTGGAGGGCCAGGCTGTCGTTTACCCGGAGCATTACCGCGTGGCGACGCCTTCGCGCTACTATGGCTATGTCATCAGCCCCTACCGGCCGCACGCCATGGTGGACATTCGGGGCATCCGGCCCGGAGCCCGTGTGGTGGATCCGGTGAGCGGGCGCATCTTTATCAACCCGTAGCCTCCCGGGCCAAAGTTCTATGTCAGACCGCCGGTCCCTTCGCGGGGAACGGCGGTTCTGTGTTTACTCCCCGCGCTCTTTCCGCCGCAACAGCGCCCGGTGAATGGGGAGGCCGTGGCTGCGGAACATCGCTTCAAAGTCGGTGCGCGGGTAGTCGGGCCCGGGCGTCCACGGTTCCTCGGCGAAACCGGGATGCGCCTCGAAGACCCGCCGCATGTGCTGGAAGTAGGGGGCGTCGTCGGTGGTGAGCCGGATTTCCCCGCCGGGGGCCAGCGCGGTCCAGGCGTCGTCGAGAAAGGCGGTCTGGATGAGGCGCTTGGGGTGGTGCCGCCGCTTGGGCCACGGATCGGGGAACATGACGTGGAAGGTCTGGACGGAGCCGGCCGGCAGAAGGTAGCGGACGAGGTAGTGGCTCTCCAGGCGGATCACCCGGGCGTTGCAGGCCCCGGCGGCCGCCAGCTTCCGGCAGGTGCGCCGGACGCGCCCCAGGAGCCGCTCCACGCCCAGGAAGTTGCGCTCCGGGAAACGCTCCGCCATGGCCGCGAGGAACGCGCCGTCGCCAGAGCCGAGATCGGCCTCCAGCGGAGCGGATTCCCGGCCGGGATAGAGGGCGGAAAGATCCAGGCGGGCGCAGTAGTCCTCGGGCAGGAATTCGACGTTTTCGGGCGGAAGCAGGAAGGCGGAAGGCATGGAGGCGGTAATGTCGCGGTTTGGAGCCGGCAGGGCAAGCCCGAGGTGGCCCTCCTCCTTCTGTTTTGCCGCCATCCGGTTTGCTCAAACGGCTTCTCCGTGGTATAGGGAAGACCATGTTTCGGGTTTTTCTCGCGTTTTGGATGATGATGGCCTGCGGAATGGCGCCCACGGTTCGGGCGGAGCTTGCCTTGGGGAACACGCCCGTCGCCGCCGATCTGGTGGCCGAGACGACCGCCGCCGTCCCCGGCAAGCCGTTTACCGCCGCGCTGCGCCTGCGGATGGCCCCCGGCTGGCACACGTACTGGGAAAACCCCGGCGACTCGGGTCTGCCGGTGACGCTGGCCTGGAAGCTCCCCGAGGGATGGCGGGCCGGGCCGCTGCAATGGCCGGTCCCGCAAAAGCACGTGGAAGAGGGGAACATGATCACCTACGGCTACGAGGGGGAAGTGCTCCTTTTGGTGGAGCTGACTCCGCCCGCCGATCTCCCTTCCGGCGCGCCCGTGACGCTGGAGGCCAAGGCGTCCTGGCTGGCGTGCGAGAAGACCTGCGTGCCGGGCGGAGGCGTCCTCAGCCTGACGCTTCCCGCCGCTTCTTCGGCCCAACCCGCCAACGCGGAGCTGTTTGCCGCCACCCGCGCCCAATTGCCCCAATCCGGCGCCCGCCCTTTTGCCCTCCGCTGGGAACCGGGCGACACGGAAACACGGATCAAAATCCAGGGGCTCGCCCAGGGGGCGCGGCTGGAGTTTTTCCCGATTGTCCCCTTGACCACGCACGCGGAGCAGCCCAGCCCGGGCGTCATCCGCCTCGCCCTCGCGGATGAAAAACCGTCGCTGATCCGGGGCCTGATGGTGTTGGAAGCCAACGGTTCGCGCCAAGGCTGGATGGTGGAAAGCCCCGCTCCGGCGAGAGGCTCCGCCGCGCCCGCGGCCGCCGTCACGGCTCCGGGCAAAGCCGCCGCGGACGCGCCGCAACTGACCGTCCTGCGGGCGCTCGGCTTCGGGTTCCTGGGCGGGGCGATCCTGAATTTGATGCCGTGCGTGCTGCCGGTCATCGCGCTCAAGATTTTCGGTTTCCTGGGGCAGGCGGGGGCGTCGCGCGAACGGGTTTTCCGCTCGGGGCTGGCATTCGTGGGCGGGATCTTTGCCTGGTTCCTGGGGCTGGCCGGGGTGATCGTGGCGGCCCGGGCCTCCGGGGTGCAAGTCACCTGGGCGTTCCAATTTCAGAACCCGGCGTTCGTGCTCGGGATGATGCTCCTGGTGTTCATCTTCGCGCTGAACCTGCTGGGCGTGTTCGAGGTCTGGCTGCCGGGGACGGGCAAGCTCGTCCGGCTCTCGGAGCGCGAGGGTTACGCGGGCGCGTTCCTGCACGGGATGTTCGCCACGCTGCTGGCCACGCCGTGCACGGCTCCGTTCCTGGGCTCGGCGCTCGCTTTCGCTTTCACGCAAAACGCGGCGGTGACGCTGGCGATGTTCGCCGCCATCGCCGCCGGGATGAGCACGCCCTATGTGCTCCTGACGGCCCGGCCGGGCTGGCTGCGCCTGCTGCCCAAGCCGGGGATGTGGATGGTCCGGCTCAAACAGGCTTTCGGCTTCCTGATGCTGGGAACGGTGGTCTGGCTCCTGAGCGTGCTGGGCTCGCAACAGGGCATGCCGGGGGCGCTCGGCGCGGTCTGGATTCTCCTGGGCATCGGCAGCGCGTGCTGGATTTTCGGCACGTGGTTCACGCCCTCGGCCCGCCCGCTCCACCGCCTGCTGGCGCTGGCCGCGATGGCGGCGCTGGCCGGTTCCGGGTTCCTGCTGGCTGGACGCCAAAACCCGGCGGACGCGGCGGCGTGGGAACCGTGGTCGCCGGAGCGCGCGGAGGCTCTCCAAAAGGAAGGGCGGCCCGTGTTCATCGACTTCACCGCCGACTGGTGCCTCAACTGCAAATACAATGAACGCTTTGTTCTGGATACCCCGGCCGTGCGCGATGCCCTGAAACGCTTCGCCCTGCTCAAAGCGGACTGGACCCGGGGCGACCCGCGCATCACCGCCGAATTGAAGCGCCTGGGCCGCGCGGGCGTCCCCGTTTACGCCGTGATCCCGCCCGGGGGCGGCACGCCGGAGGTCCTCTCCGAAATTCTCACCCAGCGCGGGGTTCTCGACGCCCTGGAGCGCGCGAGATGATCCGCATCCTCTCCGATCTCCACTTCGGCTATTCGAGCAGCCGCGTCAAAGCCGCGGAGCAACTCGCGCCGCTTGCCGAGGGCGCGGAGGAGGTGCTCTTTAACGGTGACACGGTGGAAACGCGCTTTCCCCAGGAACGAGATCGGGCGCGGGAAGCCGTGGCAGCCCTGCGGAACGTCTGCCACACCGCCGGAGCGCACGCCGTCTTCCTCACCGGCAACCACGACCCGGACGTGACGGAGATCCACCACCTGGAGCTGGCCGATGGAGCGATCCTCGTCACCCACGGCGACGTGCTCTTTCACGGCCTCTCCCCGTGGAGCACGGAGGCCGCGGTCCTGCGCGCGGCGCACGACCGGGAACTCGCGGCGCTGGGGCACCCGGAGGATCTCACCCGCCGACTGGAGGCGCTGCGGCGCGCGGCGAGAGTCCTGGAGCCGCTGGGCGCGAAACTGATGCCCCGCGTCAAACCGGGGCTGTGGCACGCGCTGGCCGAACATTTCTGGCCGCCGTGGCGGACGTTGCGCATCCTGGGCGGCTGGGCGCAAACCCCGTTCCTGGCCAACGCCCTGGCCGCGCGCTGCGTCCCCCAGGCGCGGTGCGTCATCCTCGGCCACACCCATTTCAGCGGCGTCTGGCGCGTGGGCGGGCGGCTGGTCGTCAACACCGGCGGCTTTACCCCCATGGGACGCCCGCTGGCGGCGGAACTGGAAGGGAACACGCTCACCGTCCGCAAAGTCGTCTTCGCCCACGGCCTCTTTTGGCCCGGCCGCGCCGTGGCCCGGCGGGATATCGGCGGGGAAGCCTAAAAAAGGACGCCGCCCCGATCCATTGCCCTTTTGAGGGTAAGCGTTGCATTCCTACGCCCGGCCCCTGTAGATTGAGGGAACCGCCCGGCACCCAATGACCCTCGCCAACCAAATCACCCTAGCCCGCATCCTCGCGATCCCCGTGTTCGTGACGATGGCGGTCTACTATGGCTTGGGGGTTCAAGAGGGCCAGCCTCACGAATGGCAGCGCATCGCGGCCATCGCCGTTTTCATCCTCGCCGCCGTCAGCGACGGCCTGGACGGCTACATCGCCCGCCATTACAACCAGCGGACCCGGCTCGGGCTAATCCTGGACCCCATCGCCGACAAAGGCCTCCTCCTCGCCGGTCTCTTCACGCTCACCTTCTCCAACTGGCACTACGGGTTCCCGCTCTGGTTCCCGATCCTCGTCATCAGCCGCGACAGCTTGGTCGTCGCGGGCGCGTTGCTGCTCCACTTCCTCAACGGCAAAGTCCGCATCCGCCCCCGCTGGACCGGCAAAGCCGCCACCGCCCTTCAGATGCTCGCCATCACGGCCGCCATGTTGCAGAACGACCACCCCGGCCAAACCGGCGCCACATCCCATCCCTGGATGGACGGCCTCGTCGCCGCCGCAGGGCTATTCACTTTTCTATCAGGCATCGGATACGTCGTGGACGGCATCCGCCAACTTCAAGCAGGAGACCACGCCAACGCATGAGAACCGTCGCCATTGTCGGCCGCCCCAATGTGGGCAAATCCGCCCTCTTCAACCGCCTTGCGGGCCGCCGCATCTCCATCGTCCATGACCAGCCGGGCGTCACGCGCGACCGCATCGCCGTGGAGTGCCGCCCCGAAGACGGAGAACCGTTCACCCTGCTGGATACCGGCGGCATCGGCAGCGACGTGGACGTAAAATTCACCCAGCAGGTGGAAAACGAAGTGGCGCTCGCCATGGAAACCGCCGACGTGATCCTCTTCGTCGTGGACGCACAGGCGGGCCTTAACCCCGTGGACCAGACGCTCGCCAAACGGCTGCGCCGGATCGACAAGCCGCTGGTCCTGGTCGTCAACAAAGTGGACCACGCGAAACACGCCGAACTGGACGCCGACTTCGCCCGGCTCGGGTTCCCGGAAGGCGTCTCCATCAGCGCCGAGCACAACCGGGGAATCGGCGAACTCTCCGCGCGCATCCAAGCGCTCCTCCCCCCGCTTCCCCAAGAAGAAACCGAACCGGCGCCCGCCGACGAAACGCCCATCGAGCTGGCCATCGTCGGCCGCCCCAACGTCGGCAAATCCTCCCTCATCAACGCCATCCTGGAAGACAGCCGGACCATGGTCTCCAACATCTCCGGCACCACGCGCGACGCCGTGGACGTTCCCTACCGGCGCGGCGAGCGGCGCTACACCCTCATCGACACCGCGGGGATCCGCCCGGCCGGGAAACAGGACTCCTCCGTCGAGATTTTCAGCGTCATGCGCTCCGAACGCACCATCCGGCGCGCCGATCTCTGTGTCCTCGTCGTCGATGCCACCGCGGGCGTCACCGCGCAGGACAAGCGCATCGCCGGGCTCATCCAGGAAGCCGGGAAACCGTGCCTGGTAGCCGTCAACAAATGGGACCTCATCAAAGACGAAGCCGGATTCGGCGCGCGCAAGGAACAGCTCGAAGCCCTGCTGGAGCGCATCCGCGTCGAACTCTTCTTCGTCGACTACGCCCCCATCATCGTCCTCTCCGCCCTGAAAGGGGAAGGCATGACGCGGCTCTTCAAGCTCATCGAGCAAATCCGCGCCCAATCGCGGCTGCGCATCAGCACCGGAGCGCTCAACCGGCTCCTGGCCGAAGCCCTCACCGCGCATCCGCCACCCGCGCGCAACAACAAGCGCTTCAAAATCGTCTACGCCACCCAGCCGGAGCGGAACGACCCGCATCGCAGCCCCATTCCCACGCCGTCCATCCTGCTTTTCGTCAACCAAGCGGACCTGCTTGTGGCGAGCTACCGCAAATTCCTGGACGCGCAAATTCGCCAGGAAGTGGCGTGGACGGGCCTGCCGCTCAAATTCTATTTCAAAGAGCGGGAAGCGCGCGGACGGCGGGCGCACGTGGAATAGCGGCGGCGATCCGCGCCGGAGCCCTATCTCCGGTCGCTTTTTCATTGCATCCCATCCCGGGTGCGACTAACGTCCGGGGCTTCGAAAGGAAGGGTGGCTGAGTCCGGTTTAAGGCACTCGACTCGAAATCGAACGTGGCAGCGATGTCACCGCGGGTTCGAATCCCGCCCCTTCCGCCATTTTCTACTCTGAAAATGTTGCCTTTCAGAGAGTTGCGATACTCTCGCCATCTTAATCCCCGGGAGCGGCCTCGGTTTTTCGTGCAGTATCGTGCCCTATGGTAGCGGTCGAAAAGTGTAGATTTTTGGTAGCTTCTGGAGTATTTCC
>JAQTMF010000022.1 GCA_028714515.1 Chthoniobacteraceae bacterium
CGGGTAGGGGTGGGGGATGCGCACGGTGGTGGCGGCGATCTCCTGCGCGTTGACCAGGCGCAGCAAGTCCGGGGCGTCCTCCGGCGCGAAAGGCCGCAGGATAAGCCGCTTGGTGTTCAGTGTGGGCTGGCATCCCATGGCTTCGCTCCCGGTCCGGCCGTCCTTGCGTTCGCGAAGGATGCGGCCTTACCTTTCCATATCGGTTGACGAGGGGGGAAGCGCTTCTTTTTGAGGAGACGCCGCCCCAAACAGGCGGGAAAAGACCCGCTTGGGCAGGCTTTTCCCGGCGTCTTCGTCGGCCAGTTCCATCTGCGCGGCGGCTTTGGCGTTTTCCCACGCGGCGGCGAAGCCGGGCACGTTGACGAACATCCGTTTCTCGGCGCGGGCGTAGACTTCCAGGTCCCGCTGCAAACGGCCTTCCGGCGTGGCGTTGAACTCGGCGACGCGCAGGCGCAGTTGCTCGTTTTCGCGTCGCGCCGCCTCGTGCTCGCGCCGGGTTTTCTGGATCGAGTCGGCATCCAGCTCCAGCCGCTCGCTCAGGTGTTGTTTATAGCGGCGCAGTTCCAGCTTGAGCCGGATCATGTGCCAGAGCGCCAGCGCCGCCAGGAAGAGCCCGAGTTCCAGCCCGAGGGCGAAGGGCTGTAGCAGAAGGTGAGAATCCATGGCGGAAGGGCTCCTGCCGGGCTATTCGGCGGTCTCGGGCCCCTTGTAGCTGACCACTTCGTTGTGTTCGTTGAGCCGAAGAATGCGGGGATGGTGGGTGGCGGCTTCCTCGGGCGTGTATTGCCCGAAGTTCATGATCGTCACGCGGTCGCCGACTTTGCCGAGGTGGGCGGTGGCCCCGTTAAGCTCGATGGCGCCTTCGCCGCGTTTGCCGTAAATGACATAGGTTTCAAAGCGCTCGCCGTTTGCCATGTTGCCCACCAGGATGCGTTCGTAGGGCAGGAGGCCCACTTTTTCGGCCAAATCCTCGGAGATCGTCATGCTCCCCTCGTAATGCAGGCTGGCCCCCGTCACGGCCGCCCGGTGGATTTTGGACTTCAAGATCGTCATTTGCATGGATGTACCATGAGCCAAACGCTGGAAAATCGCAACCCTGTTGGGAAGAAGAAGTTGAGAGTTGAGGAGAGTTGAGAGTTGAGAGAAAGAGCGTCGATGCCGCTCTCTCAACTCTCAACATCAAACTCTCAACTTCTATTAAAACTGCTTGGAGCGCGGTTCGTGCTCTTTCGCTCCGCCCGGGCCGGGGGTGGTGACAAAGGGGCCGCCTTCCAGCGGCGTGACTTTGGTGAAGGCGACTTCGGCGGTTTCCGACGGACGCCCGGCGAGCGGGAAGTCCTTGCGCAGCGGGTGGAAGGGATACCCTTCCCACATCAGGATGCGGCGCAGATCGGGGTGGCCGGTGAAGCGGATGCCGGAGAGATCGTAGGTCTCGCGCTCCTGCCAGTTGGCGGCGGCCCAGACGCCGGTGACGGTGGGCAATTCCGGGGCTTCCTCGGGCACCAGGGCCTTGAGGCGCAGGTAACGGTTGTCCGCCAGGGAGTAAAGATCGTAGACGACCTCGAACCGGGGCGCGCTGCCCAGGTTGTCCACGGCGCAGATGTTCACCAGCGTGTCGAAGCCGAGGTCCTTTTTGACAAAGGCGCAGACTTCGGCGATGCGGGCGGCGTCAACGGTGAGGGTGGTTTCCCCGCGGAATTCTTTCTTCGCGAGGACCGGGAACCGGGATTCCAGGGCGGTGATGGCTTCGGAAAGGGTCATGCGAGGTTGGGGGTGGTTTGGCGTTTCTGGCCAAGAAGGGATCGATTGGTTTCCACTTTCCGCTGGAGGGTCAGCAACCCCTCCAAAAGGGCTTCGGGCCGGGGCGGGCAGCCGGAGATGTAGACGTCCACGGGGATGATTTGATCCACGCCTTGCAGGGTGGAGTAGCTGCGGTACATCCCGCCGCTGGAGGCGCAGGCGCCCATGGCGATGACCCACTTCGGCTCGGGCATCTGGTCGTAAATGCGTTTGACGGCGAGCGCCATTTTATAGGTGACGGTGCCGGCGACGATCATGACGTCGCTCTGCCGGGGCGAGAAGCGCATGACTTCCGCGCCGAAGCGGGAAATGTCGTACCGGGAGGAGGCGGTGCCCATCAGCTCGATGGCGCAACAGGCGAGGCCCATCGGCATCGGCCAGAGCGAGTTTTTGCGCATCCAGTTGATCGTTTCGTCGAGCTTGGTGATGATGACGTTGTTTTCGAACTTTGTATCGAAGGCAACGGGTGTCTGAGAAACCATGAGAGCGGGATTTTACGGCGCGGGGTTTCCGCCGCAAGCCGAAACTTGTGAAAAAAGGCACAAGCTCCGGGAATGCCTGAGCGGTTCGGAGTAAAAACCCGCGCTTTGGGCTGGCGGCGGCGGCGCGTCCTGGGGCACTATGGCGTCTTTGACGCAACCTTTTATGAGCAACGCATTCTCCAAAACCATCGAAAACCTCAACGCCGCCTTCCAGGGCGAATCCAACGCTTCCAACCGCTACCAGATCTTCGCCAAGACGGCGGACGCCGAGGGGCACGCCTTTGTGGCGCGTCTGTTTCGGGCGGCCTCCCGGGCCGAAGCGCTGCACCGCGACAGCCACAAAGCGGCGATCGCGGCCCTCGGCGGCGAGGTGAAAGCGTTCGCGCTGGACGAAGTGAAGCCCGGCTCCACCGCCGAGAACCTCAAGGCGGCCATCGCGGGGGAAGTGCACGAGCGCGACGTGATGTATCCCGAATTTCTGGCTGTTGCCAAGGAGGAAGGGGCGCGCGAAGCCATCCGCACGATGACCTTCGCCCTCAAGGTGGAAGCCCAGCACGCCGCGCTTTACCAGCACGCCCTCGACAACCTGGGCAAACTTGCGGACGTGCCCGTCTACGTCTGCCCCATTTGCGGCGACACGTTCGTGGAACTGCCCGCGAAGAGCTGCCCGGTGTGCGGCGCGGCGGTGGAGAAGTTCGAGAAGATCGCGTAGGCGTTCCTTCGGAGAGCGCGCGGAGGTGTTTCCCGTTCCCAAGCTCCGGATTGGGAACGGGAGTGTCTTGGAAACGCTGTTTCCTTGCGCTCGCCATGGAAACGGCGCTTTCGCCAAACGCAACGCGCAAGGATCTTCCCCCGCGTCGCGAAACGAAGTTTCGGGGACAAGGGTGTTACCAATCTGGAGATTGGGTAACAAGGTTCCGGCGAGGGTAGGGACGGCACTCCGTGCCGTCCGCTCCCGCGCGGTTAATCAAAATCCCTCGCTGAGCTTGGACGGGTTCCGCGTCCTGCCTTTACGCTTCCTTGTGGCGCGCGATGAATTCCTTGGCCAGGGTGGAGTAGGCGATCGCGCCCGCGCCAACCGGCTCGTATTCCAGGATCGGCTTGCCGAAGCTCGGGGCCTCGCCCAGGCGGACGGTGCGCGGGATCATCGTTTTGTACACCCGCTCGCCGAAGTGTTTGCGGACTTCCTCCACTACTTGCGCGCTCAGGTTCGTGCGGGCGTCGAACATCGTCATCACGATGCCCGTCAGCGCCAGGCCGGGGTTGATCCCCGCGTCGGCGATTTGGTGGATCACGTGGTCGATCTTGCTGAGGCCTTCCAGCGCGAAATACTCGCACTGGATGGGGACCAGGATCTCGTCGGCGGCGGCGAGGGCGTTGGTCATGAGGATGCCGAGACTCGGGGGGCAATCCAGGAAAATGTAATCCAGCGGGGCGTGGGTGCGCAGCGGCTCCAGGGCGGTGCGCAGGCGCGTGATGTGGTCTTCCTGCCGGGCGACCTCGATTTCCGCCCCGGCCAGGTTGATGTCGCCGGGGATCATCCACAAATTTTCGAACCGGGTGGCGACGATGTGGTCCGCCGCGGCGGCCTCGCCGATCAGCGGTTCATACATGCTCTTGCCTTCCGTTTCGCTCATGCCCAGCGCGCTGGTGGCGTTGGCCTGGGGGTCGAGATCAATGAGGAGGACCTGCTTGCGCTTGGCGGCGAGGCATGCGGCGAGGTTGACGGCGGTCGTGGTTTTTCCGACACCACCCTTTTGGTTCGCTATGGCAATGATCTTCATGGGGACGAGCGTTGCGAGATTAGCCGGTTTTGCGCGGTTGAACAGGGGAAATGTCCGCTTTGCGCAATGCCCTTTTTGTGAGACAGTCTTTCTCATCTTGCGTTGAATGACTGAGCTTGTGGAGAAAATCACAGGACGGGTTCGGGGGGTTACTCCGTTCCTGCACCGGCTGAACAGCACCGTGCGTACTCTCGTGCGCCGGGGGCTGCGTATGCCCCGGACGGTCACCGAGGGGCCGAACCTGCTCCCGCTCTTGATCCAGGTGCTGGCCGCGTTCTCCAAGGTCAACGGCGAGGTGCTGGAGGAGGAAATCGACTCCTCGCTGGGCTTCCTGCGCTACGATTACCCGGAGGCGGTCTACTCCGAACTGCGGAAACTCTTCCGCCAGGCGCTCAACGAGCAGCAGGACCTGACGAGCATGGCCCAGAAGCTCTCCTCGCAGTTGAGCGACGACCGGAAAATCATGCTCGGCGTGCAGCTCTACGACCTGATCGCCAAGGCCGACATGAACAAGAGCGAGCAGTTGGTGGAGTTCTACGCCTTCATGTCGCAACTCGGCATGGCGGCCCAGGCCATCGACATCGTTTACCAGCTCAACGCCACCGACGATTCCGACCCCTCTATCTACGAAAAAGGGGCCTCGCCCCTGGAATCCATCTGTTTCGGCAGCGGGGCGGCGTGCGATGTGGCGCTCAAGGGGTTAGCCCCGGAGGAGCGCCTGATGGCTTACCGCTATCACGAACTGATCCTTTTCAAAAACCAGACGCAGCGGCCCGTTTACGTGCGCAGCCGTCCGTTGCAGCCCGGCGAATTCTGCCGCGTCTACTCCGGCCAGCGCATCCTGCTGGGCGAACAGGTCCTCACCTACCAGGATCTCGTCTGGTACTTCGACGCCAAGAAGAACGTCGTGGTGGCCAACGCCTATTTGTCCATCGACGAGGACGGCGAGGTGGAGCTGGAAAAGAAGCGCAGCCGCGACTCGCGCCTGGAGGTCCGGTTCGGGCTCAAAGTGCGCGTCAAGGCGCTTAAAAACGTGGACGCCGTGCTCAACGGCACGCTGCTCAAGGCCGGGGCCACCACGGAGGGGACGCTCGATGACGTCATCCGGTTCAAGAACGGTTCCCAGCTTCCTCTCGACGACCTGCGGCGCAAGGCGCGGGCCCTGGGCGGGCGCTTCCAGCTAAAGGCGCACAAGAGCGAATACCTCGTTTCCAACAACTCCAGTCTTCTGGAAGAGGACGACATTCTTCTTTCGCCCGGCACGGGGGGCGACGTGCTCCTGCGCATCCAGTGTGATTACGAGAACCGCGTCGGGCGGCTGGAAGTGTTGCAGGCCGACCGGCCGATCCTCGTGGGCGAAACCCCCGTGCGCAACGCCGCGCCCCTGGTGGACGGCGACACCATTCTCATCGACACGGGGCAAATCCTCCGGTGCGACTTTTCCGAGCGGATCATCGAAGAAGAGCGCAACATCATTTCGTCCCTCGAAGCGCGCGACCTCACCCACCGCTTCAACCCCAACGAAACGAGCCTCGACGGCATTTCCTTCGGCGTCAGCCGGGGCGAGGTGGTCTGCGTCATGGGCGCGAGCGGTTCGGGCAAATCGACCCTCCTGCGCGTGCTCGCAGGGCAGCTCCAGCCGATGCACGGCGAGGTGTTGCTCAACAGCGCCCCGCTCTACGAAGATGTGGAGCGGCTCAAGGAGCACGTTGCCTATATCCCGCAGGACGACGCCTTCGACGAACATCTCACCATCGCCGAAAACCTGAACTTCGCCGCCGCCATCCGCTCGCCCCACCTCTCGGCGCGCGACCGGGCGCGGCGCATCGACACGAAGCTCGTCGAACTCGGCTTGAGCGAGCGGCGCGACTCCATCGTCGGCTCGCCCGTGCGGAAAATCCTCTCCGGCGGCGAACGCAAGCGGCTCAACATCGGGCTCGACATGATCGGCGGGGCCGACGTGTTCCTGTTCGACGAGCCGACCAGCGGCCTCTCCTCCAAAGACGCCGAGCATGTGATGGAGATCATCCGCTCGATGGCTCACAACAAGATCATCCTGGTGACGATCCACCAGCCGACCTCCAAGATCTTCCAGATGTTCAGCAAGGCGCTGCTCCTGGACAAGGGGGGCAAGCTCGTCTTCTACGGGACGCCGCGCGAGATGCTGGAATACTTCGCCTCCGCCGAGCACGAACAGCACTTCGGCACCGAGCTGGGCGGGTGCCCCGCCTGCGGCACCACGCGGCCGGAGTTCATCTTCGACGTGCTCGAAACGCCGTTGCGCGATCTCTCCGGCGACATCATTTACGAGGAAAACAACCAGGGGCAGCTCGTCCCCGCCCGGCGCTATTCGCCCGACTATTGGCGCGATAAATACGAGTCCTTCCGCCTGCTCCAGGATGTGCGCCAGGTGGCCCTGCGCAAACAGCCCGCGCTGCCGTTGCCGGACACCTCCTTTACCGCCGAGAACGGGGGCCACCGGCGGCCGCGCATCCGCTGGCGCGACGAATGGACGCAGTTCCAGACGCTCCTGCGCCGCGCTTTCTTGAGCAAAATGCGCAACCGGGGCAACCTGCTCATCACGCTGGTGGCCGCGCCGGTGCTCGCGGCCTTGATCGGCAGCGTGCTTTACTACAACGAGAGCGGGAACTACGACTTTGCCAGCGCCTACCACATCCCGACGTATCTCTTCCTTTCCCTGGTGGTCGTGATGTTCCTGGGCCTGACGAATTCCGCCGACGACATCATCCTGGACCGCGCCACGCTCCAGCGGGAGCGCAACCTAAACATCCGGCTGCCGTACTACATCATCGCCAAGGCGCTGGCGCTGGCGCTTTTCGGGGCCATCCAGTGCGCCATGTTCACGCTCATCGGCAATGCGCTCCTGGAGATCCGGGGGATGTTCTGGGTCTACTTCTTCTTCAACTTCATCACGGCCTTTACCGGCATCGCCATCGGGCTCTTTGTCTCGTCGCTCGTTGCCGACGGCAAGGCGGCGGCCAACGTCGTCCCCTTCATCCTGATTCCGCAGATCCTCTTGAGCGGCGCGCTCATCAAATACGAGGACATGAACCGGAACCTGAACCTCGCCTACGCCTTTTACCGCTGGTTCGCCGTGCACCCCGACCGCGCCAAGGACAAGAACGAAAGCGCCCTCCAGGTCCCTTTCCTGTGCGAGTTCATGCCGATGCGCTGGAGCTACGAGGCCATCGTCGTCGCCCAATACAAATTGAACCCGCTCACCCACCGGCAGGAGGAGGCGCAGCGGCAGATCGACGCCCTCAAGGAGAAGATGAAGATCAAGCCGCTTACGGAGGGGGAGGCGAACCGGCTGGAGGATTTGAAAGACACCCTCGCCCTGCTTTCCGGCCTGGAAGGGGCGACGCCCGAGGATGTGACCAAGCGTTTCAAGCGCGTGGACGCCGTGCTGCGCGGCGGCCCGCTGAAGACGGGGGAACTGGTGCCCAAAAAGGAGGGGATTTCCGCCGAGCGGCTCTTTGTGAACCAGAAAATCACCGATCTGGTATCCAAGGCCGAGAGCGAGCAGCTCGACTACCGCCGCCTGCCGTCGCACCGCATCAACGTCTTCTTCGGGCCCGACAAGTTCTACAACTTCCAGCTTTTCGGCCGGGAGTTCAGCCTCCACTTCAGCGTGCTGACGGTGAACACGCTGGCCATGCTCGGTTTTTCGTTCCTCTCGCTCTTTGCCCTCTACGTCAGCCTGGTGCGCCAGCTTCGCACGCAGCGGCGGTGAAGTTCGCCCCGCCCGCCGCGCGACGGAAAATCTTCTCACCGGCGCGCGCATCCGCTATCCTCCCCGGTTTATGAGGAAACTTTTCTTGTTCGCCGCGCCGGTTTTGGCCGCCATCCCGGTCTCCGCGCCCGTGTTCGCCGAAGACGCCCCGAAGGCAGCCCCTTCCGCCTCCCCGGCGGCTTCCGAGAGCGGCACCCCCCAGGCCCAGGTCAAAAACTTCTTCCAGATGCTCACCGAAGGGCGGGTGGAAGCCGCCTATGACGACCTCCTCAAGGGAACCAAGATCGCCGAGTCGCCCAAGGATGTCGCCATGCTCAAGGAGAAAACCCGCGTGGCGCTCCGCGCCTTTGGCGATGTGAGCGGCGTGGATCAGCTTGACGTGAAAAACGTCGGCACCCGGCTGCGGCGCATCACGAGCCTTTCCCTCGGCAGCCGGTTCCCCGTCCGGTGGCGGTTCTATTTTTACCAGGCGCAAGAGAAGTGGAACCTCGTGGACATCCGCATCGACGACCGCCTGTCCGATATGTTTGAGGAACCCGCCCCGGTGTTTCTCCCGATGCCCGCCGCCGCCCCCGCGCCCACGGCGGCCCCGGCCCCTTCGGCCAGCCGGGGCTCCTCGCGCGCTCCCGCAAGATGAGCGTCTTGGACGGCCTGCGCCGGACGCTCACGTTCGTCCGGTTTTCCCACACCGTTTTCGCCCTCCCGTTTGCCCTTGGCTCCATGTTCGTGGCGGCCAGGGGGTTCCCTTCGGCGCGCGTTTGCGGCCTGATCCTCGTGGCCATGGCCGCGGCGCGGACGGCAGCCATGGCGTTCAACCGCCTGGCCGATTGGGAAATGGATAAGCGCAACCCCCGCACCGCCGGGCGGCATCGGCTGATCCCGTGGGGGGGAGCCGTGGCCCTTTGCGCCGGGAGCGCCGCGCTTTTTGTCGCCGCCGCCTGGGCGCTGAACCCTCTCTGTTTCGCCTTGAGCCCCGTGGCGCTCGCGGCCGTCTTTTTCTATTCGCTGACGAAGCGGTTTACCTCCCTTTGCCACTTCTTCCTCGGCCTTGCTCTGTCTGTTTCGCCCGTGGGGGCGTGGCTTGCCGTCACCGGGCGGTTTGCCTTGCCGCCGCTGGTTCTCGCCGGGGGCGTCGTCCTTTGGGTCGCGGGGTTCGATATGATCTACGCCACGCAGGACTACGAGTTTGACCGCCGCGAAGGGGTGCACTCGCTGGTCGCGCGGCTCGGCATCGCCCGCAGCTTGCGCGTGGCGCAGATGCTCCACGGCGTGATGTTCCTGCTCTTGGCGGCCTTCGGCGTGGCGGCGGGCCTGGGGGCGATCTACTTTGGCAGCCTCGTGCTTGTGCTGGGCGCCCTGGTGTATGAGCACCGCGTGGCGCGGCGGCTGGACTTGGACGCCATTAATGAGGCGTTCTTTACCAGCAACGCCTTCGTCGGCGTCGTTTTCATGGCCGCCACGTGGGCGGATACTTACTTGGGCAGGTATTTCTGCCAGTAGGAATCCCTGGACGGCTTTTTGCCGATCCTGACCCGCCGTTTCTTGCGGTAGTGGGTCTTTCCCCGGTGGAGATGCCAGAGCCGGTTCGCCGTGAAGAACAAATCCTTTGTGCGGATGCCGAGGGAGGCCGTGTCGAGGTGGAACGTCCGCAGGCCCAGCGCCAGCTTGACTTGCGTGCAGATCCGCTGAAAGAGCGGCATCGCGGAAATGTAATATTGCGGATTGCGCAATAGGATGTGGATGTGCTTGTGGCCGGTGCGCCGTTCGATCGCCTCGATGTCGGACCAGGCGAGGACGTTGGTGTGCCAGCGGCGGTCGAAAAGGCCGTGGCGCGTTACCATTACCGTGGGGCTGTCCGGGTAGGCGGGGTGGAAGAGTTCCAGCGACTCGTCCGGGATTTGCGTTTCTCCGGTGACAACCCCCTCCACGGCCAATTCCTCCGGGTTGTTCGCCTCTTCCTCAAGTTCGTTCTCGGGGTCCTGCCGGGCACGGGTCCGGGGGTGGACCGGGGGAAAAAAGTGGGTGCGGGTGGGCGCGGGGGCGGGATCGGGGCTTTCCTCCTGCGCGGGGATTTCTTCCGGCTGTTTTCCGGGCGCGGTGAATTCCGGCACCCGCCTGGCCAGCATGGCGGAGACAGACGGGAAAATGTGGGGATGCTTGACCCCTGCTTGCGGCTGGGCGGGTTCATCCACCCACCACGCGGCATAGGCCATCGCCTCGCGCACGTCTTCCGGTTCCAGGGTGGGAAGCATCCGCGCGGCGTCTGTTATCGTACGCCCCGTGGCGACCAGCGCCATGACGGCGGATACGGGGATCTGGGTATCGCGGATGCACGGTCGTCCTCCCATGACGGTGGGATTTCGTGTGATGCGGGGAAAATCAGCCATGATGAAAAGGGGAGGGGGGTCTCAAAGCTGAGAGCCCCCAAAAGGTATTCATTTAAGAATTAGCGGAAGATCGAAAGGTGTAAAGCAACGCATCGTGAAAATGCAACAATGGCCGTCGCATGGGGAGAAAGCAGATTAGAGGCCATGAAAGTTGTTTTTTAATCCATCCAGACATCATGATGCGTTAATTTGTCGTTGATTCCCGTGGTCTGATTCCTTATTTTAGGCGGGTGACTCGCTTTTCCCATCCCTTTGCCCACCTTCTCACGCAACGAATCGCCATTCTGGACGGAGCGATGGGAACGATGATCCAGCGCCATCGTCTGGAAGAGGCGGATTACCGGGGCGAGCGTTTTGCCGCGCATTCGCGCCCGCTGAAGGGGGCCAACGACCTGCTTTGCCTCACCCGGCCGGACATTATTGAAGAGATCCACGCGCAATACCTGGCCGCCGGGGCGGATCTCATCGAAACCAACTCCTTCAACGCCCAGGCCATTTCCCTGGCCGATTACGGCATGGAGCCGCTCGCGCGGGAGATCAACCTCGCCGCCGCCGCCTGCGCCCGCCGGGCCGTGGAGAACTGCGGCCGCACCGCGTATGTCGCCGGGTCCATCGGGCCGATGAGCAAGACGCTCTCGATGTCGCGCGATGTGCAGGACCCCGCCAAGCGGGAAGTCACCTTCGCCCAAGTAAAGACGGCCTACCGGGAACAGGTGGAGGCTCTTCTGGACGGCGGCGTGGACCTGCTCCTGGTCGAGACCGTCTTCGACACCCTCAACGCCAAGGCCGCCCTCTTCGCCATCCTGGAAACCTTCGAGGCCCGGGGCATCGCCGAGGGCGAGGTGCCCATCATGGTTTCAGGGACCATTACCGACAACAGCGGGCGGACCCTCACCGGCCAGACGCTGGAGGCTTTCGTGATCTCCATCGCCCACGCGCCGCTTTTGAGCATCGGGCTCAACTGCGCCTTCGGCCCCAAGGAGATGCGCCCGTATATCGAGATCCTCTCCCGGTGCGCCCCCTGCTGCGTCAGCGCCTACCCGAACGCCGGGCTGCCGGACCCGCTTTCGCCCACCGGATTCCCCGAAACGCCCGAATCGCTCGCCGCGCAAATGGGCGACTGGGCCCGGGGCGGCTTCCTCAACATCGTCGGCGGCTGCTGCGGCACCACGCCGGATCACATCCGGGCCATCGCCGGGGCCGTCGCGGGATGCGCTCCCCGCGCGGTTCCCACGCTCCCGCGCGCCACCCGGCTCAGCGGCCTGGAGCCGCTCGTTATCACGCCCGAGAGCGGCTTTTTGATGGTCGGCGAGCGGACCAACATCACCGGCTCGCCCAAGTTCGCCAAACTGATCCTCGCCGGGGACTTCGAGGGGGGCCTCGCCGTTGCCCGCCAGCAGGTGGAAGGGGGCGCGAACATCCTGGATGTCAACATGGACGAAGGGATGATCGATTCCGAGGCGACCATGACGCGCTTTTTGAACCTGATCGCCAGCGAGCCGGATATCGCCCGCATCCCGATGATGCTCGACAGCTCCCGCTGGAGCGTCCTGGAGGCCGGGCTGCAATGCGTGCAGGGCAAGTGCATCGTCAACTCCCTCTCGCTGAAAGCGGGCGAGGAGGAATTCAAGCGCCAGGCCCGGCTTCTGCGCCGCTACGGCGCGGCCGCCGTCGTCATGGCCTTCGACGAGCAGGGCCAGGCCGCCACTACCGAACGGCGCGCCGCCATCTGCGCGCGCGCCTACCGCATCCTGACGGAGGAAGTGGGGTTCCCGCCCGAGGACATCGTTTTCGACCCCAACGTCCTCACCGTCGCCACCGGCATGGAGGAGCACGCCGGGTATGCCCTTTCGTTTTTCGAAGCCACCCGCTGGATCAAGGAAAACCTGCCCCATGCCAAAGTCAGCGGCGGCATCTCCAACGTCTCCTTCTCCTTCCGGGGCAACAACCCGGTCCGCGAGGCCATGCATGCCGCGTTCCTCTACCACGGCATCCGCGCCGGGCTCGACATGGGCATCGTCAACGCCGGGATGCTTGCCGTGTATGAGCAAATCCCCAAGGAGCTGCTGGAGCATGTGGAGGATGTCCTCTTCAACCGCCGCGCCGACGCCACCGAGCGCCTGGTCGAGTTCGCGCAAACCGTCAAATCCGCCGGGAAATCGGCCGTCCAGGACGAAGCGTGGCGCAACGCGCCCGTCGAGGAACGCATCGCGCACGCCCTGGTCAAAGGCATTACCGATTTCATCGACGAAGACGTGGAGGAAGCGCGCGCCAAGCTCGGCCGCCCGCTGCACGTGATCGAAGGGCCCCTCATGGCCGGGATGAGCCGCGTGGGCGATCTCTTCGGCGCGGGCAAAATGTTCCTGCCCCAGGTGGTCAAAAGCGCGCGCGTCATGAAAAAGGCCGTCGCGTATTTGCAGCCCTTCATGGAGGCCGAGAAAGAATCGGCGTCCCAGCCCCAGGCCAAGGGAAAAGTCGTCATCGCCACCGTCAAGGGAGACGTGCACGACATCGGCAAGAACATCGTCATCGTCGTATTACAGTGTAACAACTTCGAAGTCATCGACCTCGGCGTGATGTGCCCGGCGGAGAAAATCCTCCAAGCCGCGCGCGAACACCATGCCGACGTGATCGGCTTGAGCGGGCTCATCACCCCGTCGCTGGAGGAAATGGCCCATGTCGCCCAGGAGATTGAGCGCCAGGGGTTCACCGTCCCGATCCTGATCGGCGGAGCCACCACCAGCCGCGTCCACACCGCCGTCAAGCTCGCCCCGCACTACCACGGCCCCGTGGTTTACGTCCGCGACGCCTCGCGCGCGGCGGGCACCGTCAGCTCGCTCTTGAGCCGGGAACAAAGCGCCGCCTACCTCGCCGCGCTGCGCGATGAAGACGCCCAACTGCGCGCGGCCCACGCCGCCGGGGCAAGCGCCAAACAGAGCGTCCCGCTCGCCGCCGCCCGGGCCAACCGGACGCCCATCGACTGGTCCGGCTACACGCCGCCCCGGCCCGAGTTCACCGGCATTCGCGTTGCGGAACCGTCCATTGACGAACTGGTTGCCTTCATCGACTGGTCCCCCTTCTTCCACGCCTGGGAACTGCGCGGGCGCTATCCCGCCCTGCTCGACGACCCCGAAAAAGGGGAGCAAGCCCGCGAACTCTTCGGCGATGCCCAGCGGCTCCTTGGCGAAATCACCGCGAAAAAGCAGCTCCGCGCGCGCGGCGTCTACGGTTTCTGGCCCGCCAACGCCGTGGGTGACGATGTGGCCCTCTATGCCGGCGAACAACGCGCCGAGCCCTGCGCCGTCTTCCGCTTCCTGCGCCAGCAAATCGAGAAACCGGCGGGCCAGCCCCACCGGGCGCTCGGCGATTACGTCGCCCCCGCGCCGCTGGCCGACTACCTGGGCGGCTTCGCCGTCGCCATTCACGGCGGGGCGGAACTGGCCCGCGCCTACGAGGCCGCGCACGACGACTACAACGCCCTCCTGGTCAAGTCCCTCGCCGACCGTCTCGCCGAGGCCTTCGCCGAGTACCTCCACCTGCAAGCCCGCGCCGCCTGGGGCTATGGCAAAGAGGAACACCTCGCGCCCGAGGACCTCCTACACGAGCGCTACCGGGGCATCCGCCCGGCGGCGGGCTACCCGGCCTGCCCCGATCACTCCGAAAAGCGGCTCCTCTTCAGCCTCCTGCAGGCCGAACGGAACGCGGGCGTCCGGCTCACCGAATCGTGCGCCATGGACCCCGCTTCCGCCGTCAGCGGCCTCTATTTTTCGCACCCCGAGGCGAAGTATTTCGCGGTGGGGAAAATCGGCGCCGACCAGGCCGCCGAATACGCCATCCGCAAAGGAGAGAACGCCGGGTGGGTGGCGAAGTGGCTCGCCGCGAACCTCTGATTTTTTCCGCAAAGTGCCGCCTCCGGGCTTTACATTGCGGCAGAATTTGCTCCATTGGACGGGCCTGCTTTCCCTCCCCTCTGTTATGAAAAAGCATTCCCTCCA
The DNA here is from genome assembly GCA_028714515.1 of Chthoniobacteraceae bacterium. GTDB lineage: Bacteria > Verrucomicrobiota > Verrucomicrobiia > Chthoniobacterales > Chthoniobacteraceae > UBA695. Next base: position 14,203 of record JAQTMF010000022.1, read on the forward strand.
CGGCGCGCTGGGCGCGATTTGTCTGTTGGCTTTCGGTGGTTCCGCCTGCGCGGATGACGCCCCCCCCGTTGATCTCAAAGGGTTGATCCAAACCCTCAAGGAGATCAAAACCAAGCGGAGCACTTCGGAAAAGAGCTTCGAAATGAAACTGGAACAGGACTTCCGCGCCTCCTCTTCCAGCAACTCCGCCGCCATCAGCTTTTACGACCGCGCCGCCCAGGCCGTCCAAGGCGACAAAGTCCGGCCCGATCTTGCCGAGTGGGAAAAAAGCGAGGCCGCGCAGAACGCCGCCCGGCTGCATGTGAGCTACCTCCTGCTCACCCTCCAGCGGGCGCAGGGAGCCACCACCAAGCAGCTCGAACCGGCGATCATGGCCCATATCAACGCGCTCACCGCCGCCGGGTCAAAGGATGAAACGATCCAACACCGGCGCGATCGTGAACAGGAACTCAAAGAGGCCGGCTTCCGGCAGCCCAATATCAAGGGCAAGCCCGGTCCAGCCCACGAACCGCTCTTTTGGGATCAGGAACTGATCAAGCAGAGCGTGAAGAATAGCGTCTTTGTGCAGTGGTATGGCATTTCCAAAATGCTCGACGGCGCAAAGGAATGGGAGTTTGCCCCCGGCAACGTGGACGGCATGTATCAGAACACGCTCCTGCCCTATTACCGGCAGAACAAGGACCCGCGGATCATCGCCTACTGGGACAACAAGATGCAGCAGGAGATGCAGGACGCGAGCCAGAATGGCACGTTTAAAGCCGACCAGTTCAACAACGTGCGCCGTCCGCAGCTTGTCTGGAAGCGCGCGCTGGACATGATCGCCATCGGGCTGCGCAATCGCGGCATGGGAGACATGGTGACTCTCGTCAAGAGCTACCCGGATCACCCCGACCTGCCCGATTGGATCTCGCAACTCGAAACGATGGTGGCCGATGCCGCGCCCGCGCCCAAGCCCGCCGCTCCGGCCGATGCTTCCGCTCCGGCGGAGAGCCCGGCCGCGCCCGCGCCCGCGCCGCAGGGGAACTAGCGTGCCACGAATTCCCCGCGCGTTTGATTCCCCAAATCACGCGCCCGAGCGAACGCCCCAAAAAGCCGCCCTACCTCCCCCGAAGCTGGGCCACAAGGGCGGGGAGATCGATTTTCTGATCGTAGAGCGCCTTCCCCATGATCACCCCATAGAGCCCCTGCATCCGGCCCAAGCGCAGCACATCCTCCGCGCACGACACCCCGCCGCTGGCGATAAGCTGGCACTTCAAAAGTCCCAGCAAGCGCTCCATCTCCGCGAAATTCGGCCCCGTAAGCATCCCGTCCGTGGCGATGTCCGTGTAAATAATCGTCCCGGCCCCGGCGGCCTCCACCTGGCGGGCGAGATCGGCCGCCTTCACCCCCGAACCCTGCGTCCACCCCTTCACGGAAACCTCGCCATTCCGGGCGTCGATCCCCACCGCGATCCGCTCCCCGCCGAATTTCGCTGCCATCGCCGCGACAAAATCGACCGACTCCGCCGCCCGCGTCCCGATCACCACGCGCGCCACCCCGGCATCGAACGCCCGGGCAATCGCCTCCTCCGTGCGCATCCCGCCGCCGAGTTCGCACGGAATCCCCGCGCTGGCAGTAATCGCCCGGACCGCCTCCAGGTTTTGCGAAACCCCGGTAAACGCCGCGTCGAGATCCACGATATGGAGAAAATCGCCCCCTTCATCGGCCCATTTCTTGGCGAAAGCGGCGGGATCGTCGGAGTAAACCGTCTTATCGGAGGCTTTACCCTGGCGGAGGCGGACAACCTGGCCGCCCATGAGGTCGATGGCTGGAAGCAGAATCATAGAGCGGATTGAAGCAGGAAAGGGGGGCGGCGGGGAATCCCGAAATAAAGGAAAATGCGGAGAGCGCTATTTTTGCTGGCAAACCAAGAAAGCCCTTCCTACCGTGCGGGTGCGATGGACGAGAACGATATAAAATCATACGGACTGCCCGTATCCGGCGTATTCGGCAAAGTGCACGGCGAGGCACCGTCCCGCCCCGTGCGCACGAGCGCCGTCGTCATCACCAAGAACGGGGCCAAGCGGATCGAGCGTTGCCTCGAATCCCTTTCGCGGAGCGGCTTCGCGGATGAAATCGTTGTCTGTGTCGATGAATCCACAACCGACAACACCGCCGAACTGGCGAAGCGTTTCACCCCGCACGTTCGTCCCATTCATGTCGAGCGGTCGGGCAACATCGAGGGGCTTCTCCGGCAAATGACCGCTTGCTGTTCGGGCGACCTCATTCTTCGCCTGGACGATGACGAATGCCTGGGCGGCGACTGGAACCGCGAGCGGATTCTGTCGCTGGCCCTGCTCAATGATGTGACGCATTTCTTCATCCCTCGGCGCTGGATCGTCACGCCGGGAGACCGTTTCCTTTCGAATGCACCGTGGTTTCCGGATATTCAACTCCGCCTCTTCCGCAACGACCTCTCCCGCATCACCTGGCCGAAGCGGCTGCACGAAAACATGATCGTCGAAGGACGCGGCCTCATCTTGACCGACCGCTGGATTGACCATTACGACCTGGTGCTCAACGACCGCGCACGCCGGGAAGCAAAATGCGCGACCTACCGCAAACTGCGCCCGGAAAAACCCCTCACAAACTTCTACCTCTACGAAGACGAGAAAACCGAGTTCTTGCCCGCGGACGCCGCCGGATTTCTCGCCGCGTTGGAAAAAATCATCCCCTTGCCGAAAGTTCAACCTTCCGTTAGCGCCTACCGGCCCGGAGAGACAATCGACTTCGCGGCGGGCGGGAACAGCGCCGCGTTCCCCCTTGCGGGCTGGAGCATCCCCGAACCCTGGGGAACCTGGACGGATGGATACCGGGCGTCGCTGCGCCTTCCCCTGGAGACCCCCATCGAAGGCCCGGGGCTGCTGACCGTCGAATCCAACGCCTTTCTCACAGCCGGTCACCCGACGCTCTGGGTCATGGTCCTCTGCGAAGGGACGCGCGTTGGCGAATGGGTGATATCCAGCGGAAAGCGGGTGGCCCGGCAGATAACGATCCCCGCGCGAGTCGTCGGCTGGCGGAAAGAAGTGAACCTGGAATTCCTCATCGCAAATCCGGTATCCCCGGCCCGATGCAGCACCTCCGACGACCACCGGCTCCTGGGGCTTGGCGTCTCAAAACTCTCACTCGTCCAAACGAAGATCACCTTGGCCGCGCGCCTACGGCAAACCCTTGCCGGGACGCGTGGAAACTAGGATAGCATCCGCGAACATAGCGCACCCTCTCGCCACCTCTCGTTCCCAAGCTCCAGCTTGGGAATGCCCTTGTCCCCGAGGCTCCAGCCTCGAAAAACGTGGCAACCCAAAGACCGCCACCCTAAACAGCGGCAGTCTCGGCCGCCGTGTGGTCCAGGAAATTCCTCAAAATGCGCAACCCCGCGGCCTGGCTCTTCTCCGGGTGAAATTGCACCCCCGCGACATTGCCCCGCGCGGCCGCCGCCGCAAAAGGGACGCCATACTCGCACGTGGCGATGGCTTCCGCCGGATTCTTCGGCTCCGGGTAATAGGAGTGGACAAAAAAGACATGCGGGTTGGCGGGCAGCCCATTCCAGAGCCAGTGACCGCCCTCCGGAAATTCGAGGCTGTTCCAGCCGATCTGCGGAACCTTGAGGCCGGGCGTCGTGAACCGCCGCACCTTTCCGGCAAAGAAACCGAACCCGCGAACGGACTCGGGCGCTTCCTCGCTGGTCTCGAAGAGAAGCTGGTAGCCGACGCAAATGCCCAGGAACGGGCGTCCGCTTTGCAGCCAGGCTTGCAGCGGATCCCACAGGCCCCGGGAGGCGATCCCCTCCACGCAATCCGCAAAAGCGCCGACGCCGGGCAGCACAACGCCATCGGCTTGCGCGAGCCCCTCGGGCGTGCCGACAAGCCGCACATCGGCTCCCTCGTGCTGGAGAGCCTTGAAGACGCTGCGGATGTTGCCGCTGCCGTAATCAATGAGCGCGATCATACGGATTACAGAACGCCTTTCGTGCTCGGGATGCCCTTCACGCGCGGATCGATCTGGCAGGCCTGGTCGATGGCTTTGGCGAGCGCCTTAAAGAGCGCCTCCGCCATATGGTGCGCATCGCGCCCGTAAAGGATCTCGGCGTGCAGGTTCATGCCCGCGTGAACGGAGAAGCCGCGGAAAAACTCCTCCACCAACTGGAACGGGAAGCCCCCGGCGCTGCAAACGCCCTGCGGAACGCGGTATTCCAGGAAAGGCCGGCCGCTGAAATCGACCACGACCCGGGCCAGCGTCTCATCCATCGGCAGGTAGGCCCAGCCGTAGCGGCGGATGCCCTGCTTGTCGCCAAGCGCCTGGGCAAAAGCGCGGCCCAGGCTGATGCCCGTGTCTTCCACCGTGTGGTGAAAATCGACTTCGATATCGCCGTCAGCCGTGGCCTCCAGATCGACGAGGCTGTGCCGCGCGAAGAGAGTGAGCATGTGGTCGAAGAAGGGAATCTTCGTCGAGATCTTGCTCGCGCCGCTGCCGTCCACGGTGAGGCGGATGGCGATGCGGGTTTCGGCGGTGTTGCGTTCGACAACGGCGGATCGGCTCATGGCGGGGCGATCTTAAGACTTCGAGCCCCAGGGGAAAATGGAATTCTTCTTTTCTTTGGTGGCCGGGGTCGCGGCGGGCGAGGAAGACGGCGTGGCCGTGGGGGCCGCCTTGGGCGTGGGGGTGGGCTTGGCCTTGAGTTCAGCCGTCAGCGCGGCAATCTGAGCGTTGTCGGCCCAGAGCGCTTGCGCTTCCTTGAGCTTGGCTTCCACTTCCTCCCGCTGGTTGGCCTGGAGGGCCTCCTCGGCGGCTTTGGTGGCCGCGAGACTGCTGCGCATATTGGGAACGGAGAGTTTTTCGAGCCGGGGCGCTTCGGTGGAGAGCATGGTCTTCAGTGATTCAAAGCTCTTGGGCGCCAGCGGAAGCAGCGGTTTCCATTTGAGATCGCCTTTTTCCGCGGCGGCCATCGCCGCTTCCGCCGCGGCGATTTGCGACCTGCGCGCGGCGAGCATCTGGCTCTTTTGCGGCTCGGGCACGAGCAGGATGCCGTTGTTGAACTGCGTCTCCTGCGCTTTGGTCTTGTTCTGAATGGCGACCATGTCCATGGCCGCGATGCGCATCATGTTCTGGGCCAGTTCCACGGCGTCCGGATACGCGCTGGAGCCCGGGAAATATTTCTCGATCTGCGCGAAGGTGTTCAGCGCGCCAATGAAATCGCGGTTGGCGGCCTGGTCGCGCATGTTGCTCAAGGTCATGAGCCCGCCGAGCTGGTATTTGTTTTTTTCCGCTTCCTGGGCGGTGTACCAGCGGTCGTCCCACTTCAGCTCGCCCGCCTTGACGCGCGCCTGCTCTTGTTTGAGGCCTTCCAGATTTTTTTTGACCTCCGCCGCACGCGCGCTGGTGGGATAAGTTTTGAGGAACCCCTCCAGAGCCTTCAAAATGGAGGGATAGGCGGTGGGCTGGAGGGAGTGCGTCTCGGGCTTGTATTCCCGAATGCCCGCGTAAGCGATTTCGTCGGGCGTTGTTTTGGAGACGCTTTGCACGTCGCCCTTGGCGATAGTCTTCTCATCGACGATGCCGGAGGAAATCGTCACGTTCATGACGATTTGCTGATCCGTTTCGCTGACAATCGTGCCGTTGAGGGTTTCACCGGATTTGAGAATGACCGTGTCGGCCATCGCTGCAACGGCTGCAGCGAAGAGAATTCCGGCGAAAACGAAGATAGGGGAGGAGGCGACCTTCATGAGCAGGCCATCAAAGCGGAAAATCGGGGGGCGTGCAAGTGTCCAGGGGCGTGTTTTTTCCGATTTCTGAGGGCGAGAATGAATCCTTGGCTTGCGGGGGGGCAATAGCGTAGCCTCCCCAACTTCCCGAAAGCTATTTTTCCTTTGTGAAAATCGATCCCGCCCTTCATCAATCGCGCAAGCCCGACTGGCTGCGAGTCCGCTTCCCCTCCAGTCCGGTATTCCATTCCACCAAGTCGCTGATCGCCGATCTGCACCTGGCAACGGTATGCGAAGACGCCCAATGCCCGAACCGCTGGGAATGCTGGAGCGCCGGGACCGCCACGTTCATGATCGCCGGGGAACGCTGCACGCGCGCCTGCGGTTTCTGCGCCGTCGATACAGGCAAACCGTTTCCGCTCGATCCCGACGAACCCCGCCGGGTGGGCGAAGCCATCGCGCGGCTCAAACTGCGCCACGTCGTCATCACCTCCGTCACGCGCGACGACCTCGAAGACGGCGCCGCCGGGCACTTCGCGCAAACCATCCGCGCCATTCGCGCCGTGGACCCCGCCATCGTCATCGAAGTGCTCACGCCCGACTTCAACGGACGGCCCGCCTCATTGGAAACCGTCGCCGCCGCCGCCCCCGACGTCTTCAACCACAACCTCGAAACCGTCGAACGGCTCACCCCGCTCGTCCGCTCCCGCGCCAAATACCGCCTTTCCCTGGAAGTCCTCGCGAAGTTCCGCGAAATCGCCCCCGCCATCACCACCAAGAGCGGCATGATGCTGGGCCTCGGCGAAGAAGAAAACGAAATCCTGGCCTCCATGGACGACCTCCGCGCCGCGGGCGTCGAAGTGCTGACGCTGGGCCAATACCTGCGCCCCACGCCGAAGCACCTGCCGGTAGTCGCCTACATCCCGCCGGAAAAATTCGCGGAGTATCGCGAAGCGGGCTTGCGGAAAGGCTTCAAACACGTCGCCAGCGGCCCGCTCGTGCGCAGCTCCTACCACGCGGCCGAATTCAATCCCAACGCCGATGCCAGCCGGTAGTTCCTTCTTTTCATGACAGCCCCCTCCGAAGCGAGCCGCCCGTTGAAAATCGCCGCCTTGATCCCCGCCTACCGCGAGGGTCGGCGCATCGGCGAAGTCGTCCGCCGCGTGCGCGCGCAACTGGATGTCGTGCTGGTAGTGGACGACGGCTCCCCCGACGCCACGGCAGACCTGGCCCGGGAAGCCGGAGCCGAAGTCATCGTCCATGCCCAAAACGCGGGCAAAGGCGCGGCAATCAAGACCGGCTTCCGCGTCCTCCTGGAGCGCGGCTTCGATTACGTGCTGATCCTCGACGGCGACGGCCAGCACCTCCCGGAAGAGATCAGCCGCTTCCTCGAAGCCGCCAACCGCGAGCCATGCGGAATGTTCGTAGGCAACCGGATGAGCGCGGCCAAGGGGATGCCGCTCTTGCGCTGGGGCACCAACCGCTTCATGTCGTGGATGATCAGCCGCCTGTGCGGCCAGTGGGTCCCGGATACACAGTGCGGTTTTCGGATGATCCACCGGGACGTCATCCCCCGCCTTTTCTGCGAAAGCAACGCCTACGACTACGAAACCGAGATGCTCCTCATCGCCGCCGCAGGCGGTTGCCGCATCGGCAGCGTGCCGGTCACAACCGTGTATGCCGACGAAACGAGCAAAATCCACCCCTTGCGCGACGGCATGCGGTTTTTGAAACTGCTGAGCCGCTACCGGAGCCCCGTCCGCCGCTAATCCGCCTTGGGCGGCAGCGGCCGGAAAAACACGGCCACGTGGCCGACAATTTGCAACAGCGCGCTCCCGGTCGCCTCCGCGATCTGCACCGAAAGCGGGCGCTTCTCCTCCTTTAAAGCGGCGAACTTGATCTTGATCAGGCCGTGCAGAGAGAGTTCCTGCTCCACACTGGCAAGAAAGGCGGGCGTTACGCCATTGTGGCCCACTTTCAGGACGGGTTGAAGAAGCTGAGCCTGGCCCTTAAGGCGGCGGCGGTCGGCGGGTGTCAAGGTAGGTTGCAAGCGGAAGAGGATGTGAGGATATGAAGAGGAAGGCAAGGACGGAAAGCGGGGGATTTCCGATCCCTTAGGTATATGAAGCGTGTAGGAATTCTTCAAGGAGGGATCGGAGTGGCACTCGCGGTGTTCGGCTTTACCGCCGCGGCGCAGGCCGGAATATTGAAAGCCAGCCCCGCGCCGCCAAGCCCATTCCTGGAGCACCCGCAACAAATGGTGCGGGATCGTTGCCGTACGCCCTTTGACAGCGTATGGCGCAACCCGTCGCCCGCCGCCTGGGCCCGCATCCACGGGTTTGACCGGATCGTCATCATGCCGGTGGACATCACCCACGTCCAGGCCTCGCCCAAACAGCGCGCCGACATGGTGAAAATGGCCGCCTACATGCAAGAGCAATTCCAGAAAGAATTCGCAAAAGAAAGCCCCTACCGGGTCGTAACGCACCGGGGCCCGAAAACCCTGGAATTGCAACTTGCCCTCGTGGAAATCAAGCCGACCAACGTCCCCGGCAACGTCGTGAGCACCGGCGCGGGAGTCGTCGTCCCCGGGGCCAACTGGGTTGGCGAACAATTCACCCACGGAACCATCGCCTTCGAAGCGAAACTGCGCAACGCGCGGACCGGCGAATTGCTGGCCGAATACGCCGACCGTGAAAACGACAAATTAACCATCTTCTCGTTCCGGGACTACGACCCCCACGCGCACAACCGCCGGGCCGTGCAAGACTGGGCGATCCAGATGAAAAAGCTCGCGACCACGCCGACGCACGAGAAAGTGCCCGGGGCCATGCGCTTCTCCCTGAACCCGTTCTGAGCCCAGCCTCGTCCCGAGCCCAGCCTCGTCCCGAGCCCAGCCTCGTCCCGAGTCCAGCCTCGTCCCGAGTCCAGCCTCGTCCCGAGTCCGAGAAACCCAAAGGGTTTCCAGCCAATAGCCGGTGGTCGAGGCGCGTCCCCGCGCCGACACCACCGGAACGGCCCGCAAACGGAATTCACCCCAACGGGGTGGCAGAAAGCAAGGCGGCAGCCCCCGCCTACTTGTGCAAAAAAAAGCCGCGTTGCTTGGCGGAGATCGGGTGTCCGAGCTTTTCGAGCACCAGCAACATATCCTCCCAAACCTTGCGCTTCTCCGAGAGCGACTGATTGCGCAGCAAATAAGCCGGGTGATACGTAGCCATCAGCGGGATCCCCTGGAACGTGTGCCAATGCCCGCGCACCGCCCGCATCACCACCGGCTCCCCCAGCAGCCCCTCCATCGCCGTGGATCCCAGCGCCACAAGACAGCGCGGCCGGATAATCCCGATCTGCTCCACCAGGTAAGGCAAACACGTCGCCATCTCCTCCGGGCGCGGCTTGCGGTTGCCCGTCGAGCCCGGCGGCATATCGGGGCGGCATTTGAGAACATTCGCAATGTAAACATCCCCCCGCTGGAACCCCATCGCCTGGATAATCTTCGTCAGAAGCTGCCCCGCGCGGCCCACAAACGGTTCCCCCTGCGCATCTTCATCCGCGCCGGGAGCTTCGCCCACAAACATCAACTCCGCCTCCGGGTTGCCGACCCCAAAAACAACGTTCGAGCGCGTGCCCGCCAACTGCGGGCAACGGTCGCAAGGGGTTAACCGCTCCCGCAACGCGGCGAGCCGTTCCGCCTTGCCCCCCTCCGGTGCCGACAGCGCGGACGGTGCAGGAACCTCGGGAACCGGGGCAGCCGGAGCGGTGGCATCCGCAACCGCGGCCCGGGGAGCGCGAACCAGCCGTTCCAGAGCCTCGCGGGAAGCGCGGGGGAGGGGGAGCGCCGTATCGCGCAACCCGGCAAGAGCCTCGGCGGCAAGAGAAACGGCCTGGTCAAAGGGGTGTATCATCGGCGAGCAATGTAGGACGCCCGGTTCCCGCGATTCCAGTATAT
>JAQTMF010000023.1 GCA_028714515.1 Chthoniobacteraceae bacterium
GGCTCGTTCTCCAAGGAGATCGGCCTAAGTTTCGATCAGTCTCGTCGATGCCGTTGAGATTCCGGCGGCCGCCGGGATCTCAACTCTTCTTCCTTAGCAGGAAGTTGACCCCCTCTACATACAAGTTCTGATTTCCCGGCATCTTTTCTTCTTCCTGGTTTCCTGGATTCCTAATTGGTTTTAGTGAATTACGGTCGCCCCTTCCACCCAGGTGCTCCCCAGGAGGGTGGCCCGGGGGAAGAGGGGGACGCCCGATTCGGCCCGGTGGATCATCCCGATCACCATCTCCACGGCCGCCTCGCCCACCACGTCGTTGTGCTGGTCCATCCCGGCCCAATCGGCGTGATCCGGCCGCCATTCGAGCTGGATGAGCCCCACGTCCCCGGGGGCGCGCGCTCCCAACTCCTCCAGCCAGCGGCGGACGGCGTGGTAGAGCGTCAGGATCACATCGGGCTTTTCCGTCTCAAACCACTTCTTGAAAAGCGCGGGCCGCTTCCGCGCCTCCGCCACCGCGTAGAACGGCCGCAGCCGCCGGGCCGGGGGGAGGGGGCTTTGGGCGATCAGGAAGCCGGAGGTGAACCGGTGTTCCACCAGGCGGTCGATCACGCCGTCCAGCACCAGGCCGGGCCGCCGGTAGCCGAGCCGGAGCGCGGCCTCCACGGCGCGCAGAACCAGCATGTGGTGGTCCGTGCAGGCGAAGGAGAGGGCGGGATCGCGCGTGCGCACCCCGGTGACGACGCAGGGAAACGCCTCCCACACCGGCCGGAAACGCTCCGGGAGCCGGTTGGTGTCCATCAGCCCCACGAACAGCACCCCCTGGGTGCTCCGCGCCCGCAGGATTTTGACCAGCTTCTCGCCGTTCAGCGCGGGATCGTGCAGCCAGAAAGGGTCCAGCGAATATCCCTCCCGGGCGGCCCGGCGGCGGCATCCCTCCACGTAGGCGGGGATGGTGGGGTGCGTGCGGAAGGCGTCGCGGTCCTCGTGGGCGTTCACCAGCGCGAGGGAGGCCCGGTGGCCGCCCGCCGCCCCCGCGCGCAGTTGGGCCATCAGGTGCGCCACCGTCGGGTTTTTCACGTAGCCCATTTCCCGGGCCAGCGCCGCGATTCTCTCCCGCGTCGCGGGGGGGATCTGCGGATCGTGGCGCAGCGCGAGCGAGACGGTGTTTTTGGAAACCCCGGCGGCGCGGGCGATGTCCTGCATGGAAACTTTACGCACAACCGGGAGCGTAACATTACTGTAAAGTAAATCCTCTGTTTACTTACACGGCCCCGGGAGATAAAAGCGGCGGATGGCTTACACCCTTGGAATTGATTACGGCACCAACAGCGTACGCGCTCTTGTGGTGGATTGCCGCGACGGCGGCGAACTGGGGACCTGCGTGGTCCCGTATCCCAGTGGAACGGAGGGAATACTTCTCGATCCCTCCCAGCCCCACCTGGCCCGGCAGCATCCCGGCGACTACCTTTTCGGCCTGGAAAAGAGTGTCACCGGCGCGCTGGCCGAAGCCGCGAAGACCCCCGGTTTCTCGGCGGACCGGATCATCGGCATCGGCGTGGACACCACCGGTTCCAGTCCGCTCCCCGTGGACGCCCACAACGTCCCCCTCGCCCTGGACCCGCGCTGGAAGGGGAACCTCGCCGCGCAATGCTGGCTGTGGAAAGACCACACCAGCCACCGCGAAGCCGCCCGCATCACGGAAACCGCCGCGCGCCACCGGCCGCAATTCATCGCCAAGTGCGGCAACACCTATTCCTCCGAGTGGTTCTGGTCGAAGATCTGGCATTGCCTGGCGACCGCGCCCGAAGTGTTCGAGGCCGCCTTCAGTTGGGTGGAACTCTCCGACTACGTCCCGGCGGTGCTCGCGGGCGTGGACGATCCGCGCGCCGTCCAGCGCGGCATCTGCGCCGCCGGGCACAAAGCGCTCTACTCCGACGAATGGGGCGGCTTGCCGGACCAGGAATTTCTCGCCCTGCTGGACCCGAAGCTCGCCGCTCTGCGCGACCGGCTCTATGCGAAAGCCCATGACGCCACGCACGCCGCCGGAGCGCTTTGCCCCGAGTGGGCCGCGCGCCTGGGCCTGCCCGCGGGCATCCCGATCGCCATTGGCGAAATGGACGTCCACTACGGCGCCATCGGCAGCGGCGTCGCGGAGGGGGTGCTCGTCAAAGCCATCGGCACCTCCACGTGCGATTGCTCCGTCGTGCGCGCCGACATGCCCGTCGCCGACATCCCCGGCATCTGCGGCATCGTCCCCGGGGCGATCCTGCCCGGCTTCTACGGCATCGAGGCGGGGCAGTCGGCCGTGGGCGACATCTTCAAATGGTGGGTGGAAGGCGTGCTCCAGGGCGACGGCTCCACGCACCGCGAACTGACGGCGGCCGTCAGCGCCCAGAAACCGGGCGAAAACGGGCTCCTCGCGCTCGATTGGAACAACGGCAACCGGACGATCCTCGTGGACCCGATGCTCACCGGCCTGATCCTCGGCCAGACCCTCCACACCACGCGGGCGGAGATCTACCGCGCCCTCATCGAAGCCACCGCCTTTGGCGCGCGCGCCATCATCGAGCGCCTGCGCGAATACGGCGTGCCGATCGAGCGCGTCGTCTGCTGCGGCGGCATCGCCGAGAAAAACGGCCTCTTGATGCAGATCTACGCCGACGTGACCGGCTGCGCCATGCAAGTGACCGGCTCCAGCCAGGCCTGCGCGCTCGGGGCCGCCATCGCCGCCGCCGTGCTCGCCGGGCCGGAAAAGGGAGGGTATCCCAATTTCCCCGCCGCCCAAAAAGCCATGACCTCCCTCAAGCCGGTCTGCTACACGCCCAACGCGGAAGCCCAAGCCGTCTACGACCGGCTCTACGCGCTCTACCGGCAGCTCCACGACGCCTTTGGAGGCGTCACCCGCAGCGCCGACCTCTCCCGCGTCATGAAGGAACTCCTCGCCATCCAGCAAGAACAAGCCCGCTAACCGATCCTTTTCCATGAAACTACGCCCCGCAGAAATTTGGTTCGTCACCGGCAGCCAGCATCTTTACGGCCCGGAAACCCTCCGGCAGGTGGCCGAGGATTCCCAGAAAATCGTCGAAGCCCTCAACGCCTCCGGGCGGCTTCCGCTTCCGCTGGCCTTCAAGCCGGTGCTCAAAACGCCCGACGAAATCCGCCAACTCTGCCTGGACGCCAACCACACGCCGGTCTGCGCGGGGTTGGTCCTCTGGATGCACACCTTCTCCCCCTCCAAAATGTGGATCGGCGGCCTCACCCAGCTCAAGAAGCCGTTCCTGCACCTCCACACGCAGTTCAACCGCGACCTGCCGTGGAGCGAGATCGACATGGACTTCATGAACCTGAACCAGGCCGCCCACGGCGACCGCGAAGCCGGGTTCCTCCACACGCGCCTGCGCCTGGGCCGCAAAGTCGTCGTCGGCCACTGGTCGGACGCCGGAGTGCAAGACCGGATCGGAGCCTGGATGCGCGTCGCGCGCGCCTGGGCCGACTGGCAGGGGGGCAAATTCGTCCGCTTCGGCGACAACATGCGCCAGGTGGCCGTCACCGATGGCGACAAAGTCAGCGCCGAGGCCCGGTTCGGCTTCTCCGTCAACACCCACGGCGTCGGCGATCTCGTCGCGGCCATCGCCGCCGTTCGCGACGACGCGGCGGACGCCCTCTGCGCCGAATACGAGCGGCTCTACAACGTCGCGCCCGAACTGTGCCAGGGAGCCGCGCGGCATGAATCGCTGCGCGAGAGCGCGCGCCAGGAACTCGGCCTGCGGGCGTTCCTGGAGGCGGGCGGTTTCGCCGGGTTCACCACCACCTTTGAAGACCTCCACGGGCTCAAACAACTTCCCGGCCTCGCCGTCCAGCGGCTCATGGCCGACGGCTACGGATTCGGCCCCGAGGGCGATTGGAAAACGTGCGCCCTCCTGCGCCTCATGAAAGTGATGAGCGCGGGCCTCCCCGGCGGCACCTCGCTGATGGAAGACTACACCTACCATCTCGACCCCGCGGAGCCGCTCATCCTCGGCGCGCACATGCTGGAAGTCTGCCCCTCCATCGCGGCCGGCAAACCGTCGCTGGAAATCCACCCGCTCGGCATCGGCGGCAAGGAAGACCCCGTGCGCCTCGTCTTCGACGCCCCGGCGGGCCCCGCCGTCGCCGCGTCCTTGATCGACCTCGGCAACCGCTTCCGGCTGATCGTCAACGAGACCGACGCCGTCGAGCCGCCCGCGCCGCTGCCCCGGCTCCCCGTCGCCCGCGCCGTCTGGAAGCCGCGCCCGGACTTCAAGACCGCCTGCACGGCCTGGATTTACGCCGGAGGCGCGCACCACACCGCCTACAGCTACGCCGTCACCACCGAGCACCTGGAGGACCTCGCCGCCATCGCCGGGGTGGAACTCGCCGTCATCGACGCCTCCACCGAACTCCGCGGCTTCAAGGCGCAACTGCGGAACGACGAACTCTACTATCACCTGGCCCCGGGGCTGGGGGGGATGTAACCGCCATGAGTCTCTACCGCGACCTCCAAGAGGAGTGCTACGAAGCCAATCTTCTCCTGCCCCAATACCGCCTCATCGACCTGACCTTCGGCAATGTCAGCGTGGGCGACCCGGCGCGCGGCGTCTTCGCCATCAAGCCGAGCGGCGTCGATTACGCCGTCATGAAAGCGGGCGACATGGTCGTCGTGGACTTCGAGGGCAAGATCGTCGAGGGAGCGCTGCGGCCTTCCTCCGACACCCCCACGCACCGGTGCCTCTTCCGGGCGTTCGCGGGGATCCGCTCCGTTGTCCACACCCATTCGCGCAACGCCACCGCCTTCGCCCAGGCGGGCAGGGGCATTCCCTGCCTGGGGACCACGCATAGCGATTATTTTTACGGCGAGGTGCCCGTCACCCGCGCCCTGACGCCCGGCGAAGTGGGCGGCGATTACGAGTGGGAAACCGGCAACGTCATCGCCGCGCGATTCCGCGATCTCGACCCGCTGCAAATCCCCGCCGTGCTGGTGCGCAACCACGGGCCGTTCACGTGGGGGCCCGGCGGCAAGAAAGCCGTGGAAACGGCCTTCGCCCTGGAGATCGTCGCCGAGATGGCCATGAAGGCCCTGCAACTCAACCCGCAAGCCGCGCCGGTGCCCCCGTATCTCCTGGACAAACACTACCTGCGCAAACACGGCGCGGGGGCCTACTACGGCCAGCGCTGAGCCAAAGAGTTTTATCCGCAGATTTCGCAGATGGCCGCAGATTGGAAGGCAGAAGATCCATGATTGTCATTCCGAAAATCTGCGAGAATCTGCGTAATCTGCGGACCCTCCTCTGTCTTTTAGAATGCGTGAGCACGGCCTATAGCTCGTCCGTGTTGGGGAACTGCCGGAGCGCGGGATCGTGGCGCGCGGGTTGCAGAAACCGGAGCGCGCAGGCGAAAAACGGGGCCGCCACCGGCGAGACGTGCCGCGCGTAAAGATCGCGCGGAGCCAGCCGGAAGCCGAGACGGCGCTTCACTTCGTAGTTGAGCTGGCCCGTTTCAATCGACCGCAGCCCCTGCTGGAGAGCCCACGTCACCAAGTCCCGCCAGACGATGAAATAGAGGTGCCGCTCCAACGCCTCCGGGTAGTCCAGCCCGACGTTCAGATAATGCAGCACGCCGCCGTGCACCAGGCAAAGCGCGAAGGCGAGCAGCCGCCCCTCCGCGTTACGCCACAGGAAAAAGCGCGTCCGGTCCGGCATCCGGCGGCCCAGTTCGGCAAAGTAGGCGGCATTGAGCCGTTCGAACTGGAAATCGGACTGCTCGTGCGTCTGGAGATAGAGCGGCGTGATTTCGCCGAGAGAAGGCGCCGCGTCGCGGACCACTTCCAGCGTCAACGCCCCCCCGCGCGCGCCGGTGCGGAGGTCCCGCCGCAGGTTGCTCCGCGCGTCCGCGCCGACCCGCGTTTGCAGGTATTCCTCGAAGCTGGAGAAATCGAGCGCCAGCGTGGCTCCCGGCATGCTCGGCACGCGCCGGTAGCCCCGGCGGTGAAGCGCGGCGAACAGGGGCCGGTAGCGGGCGGGGAAATCCTTGAAGAGGAGGATGCGCGCGCCCTCGCGGCGGGCGCACTGGGCGAGCGTTTCCTCCAAGGCCTCCAGCGCCCACGGCTCGGCGCATGCCAGTTCGCCCTCTCCCGCCGCGCAGCCCGCCACCGCCATTTTGACGCGCGGGAGCCGTCCGAGCCACCGGAGCCGTTTGGGCAATCCGGCGGTGATCTCCTGATCGGCGAAAAAGAACGGCTGGATGGCGCTTTGGCCCGTGCGCGCGTTCTCCAGAACCGCGTAGCGGAAATCGAACTGGCCCGCCAGCGACGCTTCGAGCGCCTCGTAATAGCGGGCGTCAAGGCAGCGCCCGGCGAACGCCGCGTTCCAAAGCGCCGGGTCGAGCCTCGCAGCCTCCTTTTCGATCCGCGCGCTCCCGTGTGTCGTCCGCAAAACCGCGCCGCTTCCCGCGAATGGAATCATCGTGCCCGTATTTAGGAAATACGGATCGCGGCGGGGAATGGCCCTGGCGGCGGAAATCGCTACGGTTTTCCCCCCATCAACCCCGCACGGCGCTCCAGGGCACACAAAAAGGCGGTTCCTTGCGGAGCCGCCTTTTTGAAGGGAAAAATAGAATGCGTGCTATTTCTTGATCTTCTTCAACAGCGGGAGACCGGTGTTGGAGTTCTCAGAAACTTCGTAGCCCGCGGGGAGCTTGTCGATGGCCGCTTCCCCGGCGACGCCGGCGAAGTAGTAGAGGGTCACTTGCTGACCGCCCTTGAGCTGCTGTTTGCGCTCGTGAAGGAAATATTCTTTGCCGCTTTTTGCACTTTTTACGCAGTAAGCCATAATCTGAATTCGGTTTGGTGAGGGTAAGGAGATGGGTGAATCGGGGGGGCCTAGAGGAGACCTGCTTTTCTCAGGGTCGCGTAGGCGCCGTTCTTCGCGCAGGTCTTCAGGGCACGGGTGGAGAGCTTGATCACCACGTAGGAATCGAGTTCCGGCACCCAGAGGCGCTTGGTTTTGAGGTTGGGCGTGAAGGTGCGGGGCACGTTCTTGGTAACGTGCCGGCCAACGCCGCCTTTCTTTTTCGCCATACCACGGCGGTGGATGATGCTGCCGCGGGTAATCCCCGCTCCGGTGATGGTGCAAATCTGTGACATAGCTTTTTTCCTCTAAAAGGGCGCTAAAAGTGTCCGCTTCAGGGCAAACGGTCAAGCCGTTTTTCCAGAATCGGCGAAAATCTAGGCGGCGGGGGTGGCAATTCCGGTCTGAATGGCGGTTTGTTGGGCGGTAATGAGTTCGCGCACGCCTTTGCGCCCCAGGGTAAGGAGAGCCTCCAGTTCGCCGTCGGTGAAGACGGCTTCCTCGCCGCTGCCCTGGAGTTCGACGAATTCGAGTTTTTCGGTCATGACGAGGTTCATGTCCACGGAGGCTTCTTTGTCTTCGGTATAGGCGAGGTCCAGCATCGGGACGCCCCCGACCACGCCGACGCTGACGGCCGCGACGAGGGCCTTCATGGGCGATCTGGCCAGTTTTTTCTCCCGCACGAGGCGTTCGAAGGCGAGGGCGCTGGCGATGCACGCGCCGGTGATGGAGGCGGTGCGGGTGCCGCCGTCGGCCTGGAGGACGTCGCAATCGATCCAAAGGGTGTTGGGGCCCAGGGCCCGGAGGTCGATGGCGGCGCGCAGGGCCCGGCCGATGAGGCGCTGGATTTCGGAGGAACGGCCGTCGAGCTTGCCTTTGGAGATATCCCGGGGTTTGCGGTCGAGAGTGGAGTAGGGGAGCATGGAATACTCGGCGGTGAGCCACCCGCCGGGCACTTTTTGCTCTTTCATCCAGCGGGGGATGTCCGGCTGGATGGTCGCGGAGCAGATGACGCGGGTGTTGCCGAAGGCGGCCAGGACGGAGCCGGTGGCGTGGGGGGCGAAATGGGGGGTGAAGCTGAGGGGCCGGAGCTGGTCGGGCTGGCGGTTATCGGCGCGGAGGGCGGCGAAGGGGCTGTTGGGCATGGTCATGGCGGGGGAGGATGGGGCAGGGGGACGGCGGGGCGCCAGTCAAAAAGACGGGAAGGGGAGACTCGGGGCCGGGGTGGCGCGGAGAGGGCCAATTCGCGGTTCGGCGATTTTTCCGCTTTTCCCGGAGGCTTTACCAACGTAATTTCCCCCGCGATGCGTGCAATTTTGGCTTTAGAAGATGGCCGGCTTTTCGAGGGAGAGTCGTTCGGGGCAACCGGAACGAGCGTGGGGGAAGTTGTTTTCAATACCTCGATGACGGGCTACCAGGAAGTCGTGACCGATCCCTCCTACCGGGGGCAGATGGTGGCGATGACTTATCCGTTGATTGGCAACTACGGCGTAAACCCCCTTGATGAGGAGAGCGCCCAGCCGCATGTGCGCGGGTTCATCATCGAGGAATTGAGCCCGCTTCCCAGCAACTGGCGCGCGCAGAAGGGGCTGGAGGAATACCTCGCCCATTGGAAAATCCCCGGCATCCAGGGGATCGACACCCGGGCGCTGACCCGCCATTTGCGGGAAAAAGGGGCGATGAAGTGCTGTCTCTCCACGGACCCCGCCCTTTCGGTGGAGGACGCGGTGGAGAAGGCAAAGGGCGGCTGCGGCGTGGTGGGGATGGATTTTGTGAAGGAAGTGACGGCGCCGAAGGCCTACCCGTGGGACCCGGAGGACCGGCTCTCGCGCAAGTGGACCATCGTGAAGGGGGACGGCCACGGGGTGGTTCGGGAGGCCGATGGCGAGATTTACGAGGTTCTTCCGCCGGTCAAACACCGGATCGTGGCCTATGATTTCGGCATCAAGCTCAATATCCTGCGCCAGCTCCGGCAGGCGGGGTTCCAGGTGACGGTGGTCCCGGCGGCGACATCGGCCAAGGACGCGCTGGCGCTGAACCCGGAGGGGATTTTCCTCTCCAACGGCCCCGGGGATCCGGCGGCGCTGGGGTATATCCACGAGATCGTGAAGGGCCTGATGGGCCGCAAACCGATTTTCGGGATTTGCCTGGGCCACCAGCTCTTGAGCTATGCCTTTGGCGGCAAGACGTTTAAGCTCAAATTCGGCCACCATGGCGGAAACCAGCCGGTGAAGGATCTGGAGACGGGCAAAGTGGCGATTACGTCGCAAAACCACAATTTCGCGAGCGATCCCGATTCGCTCCCTTCCAACGTGAAGGTGACGCACATCAACCTCAACGACGGGACAGTGGAAGGGCTGCGGCACACGGAAATGTCGATTTTCAGCGTCCAATACCACCCGGAGGCCGCGCCGGGGCCGCATGATGCGGATTACTTTTTCGGCGAGTTCAGCAAACTGATTGAAGAAAGCCGCAACGCCTGATATAAATTCCCCTTTCTCCCCATGTCCAAACTTGTCATTTTTCTGCCGGATGTCGGTGAAGTCCCCTACGAGTTGACGGAAGCCAAGATTTCTGTCGGCCGGACGGAGGACAACGCCATTTTTATCAACGACGCCAGTGTCTCCGTTCACCATGCCGAGTTTGTGCTGACCGGCGGGGAATACGTGTTGCGCGATCTCGGTTCGACCAACGGCATCCGCGTCAACGGCAAGCCGGCGAACGAGGCGAAACTTTGCCCGGGCGACCGGGTGCGCTTTGGCAGCGTGGAAGGGGTTTTTGAGCCGGACGCGAAGGGAGCTTCGCAGCCGTTGCCGCCGCGGGAAGAAGCGCTTTCGGCGATGCCCGCCAGCCAGAGCCAGCGGCCCAGCGATTTCGGCAACTCCTCTCCTTTTACCCGCAAAGCGGTGAAGAAGGACCCCGCGCAAAAGGCCGCCTTCGCGGCGGGCGCCTTCGCGCTGCTGGTTTGCCTGGTGGCGGTTTATTACGTATTCGCCGCGATCCAGGTGCCCACATTCTAGGAACGCGCGGGTATGCACGCCGGGCGGAACGAGGCTGGAGCCTCGGGGACAAGGGCGTTCCCAATCCGGAGATGTATCTGTTTAGCCAGGAGGTAGGAAGCGCGAATCAAGAGAAAGAACCCCGAAGGGGTTCCAGACGTTAGCCGGTGGTTGAGGCGCGGCCACGCGCCGACACCACCGGAACAGGTTCGCAATGAAAATCACCCCGGAAGGGGTGGCAGCGGTTCTACCACCCCTTCCGGGGTGAGATAAACGTCTCAAGCATACCGGGGGTGTCGCTTCGCTCGACCCCCGGCTACCCTCTTTCAATCCTTCGGATTGATTTCTTTTTTGCGCGCTAAACAGATACCGGAGATTGGGAACGAGGGGAAAGCTCCGTCTGCTTTTCTTCGGGTGCTATTTTTCTTCGCATCCGATTTTTTTGTGAGCGGCCCCAAGGGAAAAGCCCCGTTGACAAGGTGGCGCTTTTTTGTTTTATTAAGCGGTAACTTCGCGTTTCCTTTGGCCTCCAGCTTGGCCAAACTTCCTTCGCGCCAGCGGCTTCCTTGCCGTATTTCATGGAGCAAATTTTGGGAGCAAACGGTTGATGGCGCGTTCTCGTAAGGTTTCACCCCACTATGTCGGGTCACAATAAATGGTCTAAAGTTAAGCGGCTCAAAGGCGCTCTCGATGCCAAACGCGGCAATCTGTTCTCGCGGTTTTCACGGGAAATCACCGTGGCGGCCAAGATGGGCGGCGGCGATATGGATACGAATTTCCGGCTCCGTGGCGCGGTCCAGATGGCGCGCGCCCAGAACATGCCCAATGACACGATTGACCGGGCGATCAAGAAGGGGACGGGCGAGCTGGAGAGCCAGGCCTATGACGAGCTGGTCTATGAAGGCTACGCCCCCGGCGGCGTGGCCATGCTGATCGAGGCGATGACGGATAACCGCAACCGGACGGCCGCGGATCTACGCAGTATTTTCTCCAAGTTCCACGGCAATCTGGCCACCAGCGGGTCCGTCGCCTATCTCTTCCACAAAAAGGGGCAGATCACGGTGCCGCTGAGTGCGATCGGCGAGGAGGCGCTGCTCGAACTCGTATTGGACGCGGGAGCCGAGGAGTTCTCCACGGAGAGCGACGGTTACTTGATCACCACCGCCCCCGATCGGCTCTACGCCGTCGGCGAGGCGTTCCGCAAGGCGGGCGTCGCGGTGGAGTCGATGAAATTGACGTATCTGCCCGAGACCTCCGTGCCCGTGACGGCGGAAGCGACCGCCAGCCAGGTGCTCCACCTCTGCGACGCGCTGGAGGAGTGCGATGACGTGCAGAGCGTCCATTCGAATTTTGATATTTCCGATGCATTGCTGACCCGGCTTTCGGAATAAAGCCGCTGCCGAGACGCTTCCGCGCCTCCACGGCTCCATCCGATCCGCCCCATTGGGAACCGGCGCGGCTTTTTCCGCGCTTCTGTTCCCGTCCCTTCTTTTTTTCTGTTTTTGAACATTTTGTTATGAGTGAACCCACTGAAACCCCGTCGTTGTTCCCGGAGGAGGAAACTCCCAAAAAGGTGACCCGGCGGAAATCCACGGCGGCACCCCGCAAGCCCCGTAAACTCAAAGCCTCTCAACCGGCCGAACCCGCGCCGGAAGTCTCCGCGCCCACAGCGCCCGCCGCCGAGGCCGCCGAAGCCCCCGCGCCCAAGGCGAAAAGGACGGTCAAAAAAGCCGCCACTCCCCGCAAACGGACGGTCAAGAAAACGGCCGCTCCAGCGGAACCCGTTGCCGCCCCGCAAGAAACGCCGGTCGTTTCGATCGTCGAACCCGAGCCGCTGCGGGAAATTCAGCCTGAACCGCCGGCCGCCGCGCCGGTGGCGGCGGAAACCGCCCAGCCCATGGAAGCGCGTCCCGCCGCTCCGCAGCAACAGCAGGAAGGCCGGCAGCCGCGTGGCCGCCGGGGAGAGCGCCGCCCGCGCGGAAACCGGCGTTTCCATGACCGCGACCGCGAGCGGCAGCCGCAGGGCCCGCAGCCGATCGCGCCCTCCTATGCCGGGGCTCCCGTGGAGGAATGGTCCCCCAGGGCCACCGCCGCCCCCGCGCAACCGGCCGCGCCCGCAAAGCCCGCCGCTCCCCTGGAGGAGATCCACATTCCGCGCCGCCAGCGTCCGCCCGAGGCCGCGCCGCAGCAACCCGCTCCGGGCGCTCCCCGGGAGATCAACCGGGAAATGAGCCGCGAAGAGCGGATCGCCGCCGCGCGCCAGCAATTCCTGGCAGGCGGGGCAGCCCCCCTTTCCCAGCCGCGCCAGGCCGAGGCGATTTCCATCCCTCCGGCCCCGGAAGCGCCGCGCCCCGAACCCGTTTATGCCGAAGGCATTGTCGAAGTCTCCGGCAAAGGCTTCGGCTTCCTGCGCGACCCGAAACGGGGCTTCGCCCAGCACCCCAACGACGTTTTCGTGACGCCCGAAGTCTGCCGCCGTTACAACCTGCGCGATGGCGTCTGGATCAAAGGCGAAATCCGCCGGGGCAACCGCGGGCCGCAGCTTTTCCGTCTCACCGAGATGGAAGGCGAGGACCCGGAGAACTTCCGCAATCTGCCGATGTTCGACGAGTTGACCACGGTCAACCCGAACCATTTCATCAAACTCGAAACCACGCCGGAGCGGACCACGACCCGCGTGATCGATTTGATGGCCCCCATCGGGCGCGGCCAGCGGGGGCTGATCGTCGCCCCGCCCCGCACCGGCAAGACCACCTTTTTGCAGCACATCGCCGAGGCCGTGGTGGCAAACCACCCCGACATGAAGCTCATCATCCTGCTCGTGGACGAGCGGCCGGAGGAAGTCACCGAAATCCGGCGCACCATTCCGCAGGCCGAGTTGATGGCCAGCTCCAATGACCAGGAAATCAAGAGCCACACGCGCATCGCCCAACTGGCGGTGGAGCGCGCCCGGCGGCTGGTGGAGATGGGCAAGCACGTCTTTATCCTGCTGGATTCGATCACCCGCGTCGGCCGCGCGTTCAACAACGCCATGGCCGGGGGCGGGCGGACGATGTCCGGCGGCGTGGATGCCCGCGCCCTGGAGATCCCGCGCAAACTGTTCGCCTCCGCCCGTAACACGGAGGAGGCCGGTTCGCTGACGATCGTCGCCACGGCGCTGATCGAGACCGGCAGCCGCATGGACGACCTGATTTTCCAGGAGTTCAAGGGAACCGGCAATATGGAGCTGGTGCTCGACCGGAAGGTCAGCGACCTGCGCATCTACCCGGCGGTGGACATTTTCATGTCCGGCACGCGGCGGGAGGAACTGCTCCTGCCGGAGGCGGACTTGCACAAGATCAACATCATCCGGCGCGGCCTCTCCGGCCACAAACCGGCCGAAGCGATCGAACGGCTGCTCTTCTTCCTCAATAAGTTCCCGACCAACGCCCAGATGCTGCGCGAGATCCCGGGATAAGCCCGAACCGGCCTCCAATATGAGGAGCTGCCAAGTTGTATGACTTGGTATGACGGAGGCCCTTTTTCTCTATGAAAACCCCCAAGGCCCTTCTTTACGGCGGCGACTACAACCCGGACCAATGGCTCGCTTACCCCGGCGTCATCGACACGGATTTCAAGCTCTTCGAGCAGGCGCACATCAACACGATCAGCCTCGGGATTTTCTCCTGGGCATCGCTTGAGCCCGAAGAGGGGCGCTACGATTTCGGCTGGATGGACGCTATTTTCGCGCGGGCCCAGCGGCAGGGGATGAACGTCATCCTCGCCACGCCCAGCGGCGGCAAGCCCAATTGGCTGGCCCTCAAATACCCGGAAGTGCGGCGGGTTAATCCCGAGGGCGTTCGCGACCCTCAAAAAGCCCGCCACAACCATTGCCTGACCTCGCCGGTCTACCGGCAAAAAGTGCGGGCCATCAACGAACAGCTCGCCCGCCGATACGGGAACCACCCGTCGCTGGCGCTCTGGCATATCTCCAACGAATACGGCGGCTACTGCTATTGCGACCTGTGCCTGGGCGCGTTCCAGGACTGGCTCAAGGCAAAATACGGCACGCTCGACGCGCTGAACGAGGCCTACTGGTGCCGGTTCTGGAGCCATACCTATACCGCGTGGGACCAGATTCGGTTCATCGACAGCGGCGTGGGCGGGTTGGTCCTGGATTGGAAACGCTTCATGACCGCCCAGTGTTGCGACTTCATCCGCAACGAGGTGGAGCCGATCCGCCGCCTCTCGCCGGAGACGCCCGTGACGACCAACCTGATGGGGACGTTCCCCGACTACGATTACTGGCAGATCGCCAAAGAACTCGACGTGGTCTGCTGGGACGCCTATCCGGTATGGCACTCCGAGGAGACGGCGGCTCACGAGTCCAACGCCGCGCTGAACGCCGCCTTCCGGCACGACCTTACCCGGACGCTCAAACGCAAGCCCTTCCTGCTCATGGAGAGCACGCCCAGCCAGATCAACTGGGCTCCCGTTTCGCCTTTGCTGCGCCCCGGGATGCTCCGGTTGGCCGGCCTCCAGGCGATGGCGCACGGGGCGGACTCGGTCTGCTATTTTCAACTCCGCAAAAGCCGCGGCAGTTGCGAGCAATTCCACGGCGCGGTGATCGACCACGTCGGCAACGGCGAAACGCGCGTCTTCAAGGAAGTCGCCAGCCTCGGCGCGTCTTTGGAAAAACTCGGCAACGTGGTGGGCTCCGCCACCCCGTCCAAGGTCGCGGTGATCTTTGATTGGGAAGCCCGCTGGATTTTTGAATCCGCGGCGCTGCCGATGAACCAGGAGAAACATTACGTCGATACAGTGCTGGCCCATTACAAGCCGTTCTGGGAAGCGGGCGTCTCCGTCGATGTCATCAACGCCTCGGCGGACCTCGCGCCGTATGATCTGGTCATCGCGCCGCTGCTCTTCATGGTCTCCGAGGAGACGGGCGCGCGGTTGAGCGCGTTTGTCCAACGCGGCGGAACGCTGGTGACCACCTACGGCATCGCGGCGGTCAACGAAACCGGCCTGGCCACCCTGGGCGGCGTGCCGGGGCCGCTGCGCAAGACGCTGGGCGTCTGGATCGAGGAATTCGACGCCCTGCCGGAACCCTCCCGGCGTCACGTCGTGGCGGAAGCGGGGAAAGCGCACGGACTGTCCGGTTCCTACGAGGCCCGGCATATCCTTGAGATTGTCCACCCCGAGGGCGCGGAAACGCTGGCGGTTTATGGCGACGACTTCTACGCGGGCCAACCGGCATTGACGCTCAACCGCTTCGGCAAAGGCCGCGCCTACCACATCGCCTCGCGCAACGACGACCGCTTCACGGGGGACTTCCTGCGCTTCCTGACCGGCGAATTGAACCTGCCTTGCGCCGTCGCCTCCGGGCTTCCCCGCAACGTCAGCGCGCAAGTCCGTGTCCAGAACGGGCGCAACCTGCTTTTCCTGCTCAACTTCAACGGAGAGCCGGTCGAGGTGGATCTCGGCGGGAAAAAATACACCGACGCCGAAACCCAGGAAGCCGTCGCCGGCAAACTGTCTTTGGCTGCCTACGGCTCGCGCGTTTTGGCGGAAGCGTAGGGAACGCTATTCCGCGAGGCGGAGGATTTGCTGGTCCGCTTCCAGCCGGGCTTTCAGCTTCGCGTAATCGACTTTCTGGACGGGGACGTTTTCGTCCAACGCCTGCGCGGCGGCGGTGGCGGCGCTTTGGCCGAGCGTCATGAAAACGGGTTCCATGCGGATGGACCCGTAGGCGATGTGCGAGGCGGAGAGACAGACCGGCACGAGCAGGTTGCCGCATTCGCGGGCCTTGGGGACGATGGCTCCGTAGTCGATGCCGTAGGGCTTCGGGGTTTTCTTCTGCACATCGCCTTCGTTGCGGACGAACCCTTTCGCGTCCACGACGCGCTGGACATGGTGGGAGTCCAGGGTGTAGGAGCCCATGCCGACGGAACGGCGGGGGAGGCGGGGATTGAGGATCCGCGTTTCGGTGACGACATAATCGCTCACCATGCGGCGGGCTTCGCGGACGTAGAGTTGCGGGGACCAGTTGCCGTTGTCGGCGAATTCGTCTTTGGGCAGGCCCCACGGTTTGTAATAGGCGCGGAGGGCCTCCGGCACGCGCGGGTGGTTTTGCAGGGTCCAGACGAGCCCGAGTTGCCAGCGCTTGTGGGCCAGGGCGATCTCCTCCCGCCGCGCGTATCCGGCATCGGGGTAGGCGTAGTTCATCCCGATGAAGTCGGTGGAGAGGCCCGTGTTGTTGTTGGAATCCGTTTTGCGGTTCGGCAGCATGCTTAATTTAAAGAACTTCGGCTTCGGGTCTTTTTCGATGGAGCGGAAAAGCAGCTCGTAATCTTCCTCGCGATAACCGGCCGGTTTTTGAATTTCGACCCGGTTTTCCGGAATATCGGTGAGGCACATGCGGTAGCAATACGCCTGGATTTTCGTGTCGCCAGCCCCCACCGCGCCGCCGGCGTTTGCGTTGACGCCGGGGAGCAGGCCGCTGGACGGGTCGCCCGGCTTGGCGTAGGGGTCGATGCCTTCGGGAAGTTGGTTTTTCGCGGCGGGAGTTTGGATCCCGTTGGCGGTCTCTTTGTAGCGCGCGTTGGGTTCGCGGCCCACGGCGTAGGTGACGCCCGCCTTGGCCATGAGGTCGCCTTCGTACGTGGCGTCGATATACATCCCGGCGGCAAACACGCGCCCGTCTTCCAGGCGGATGGTTTGGATTTTTCCCCCGGTCTTGGTGACGCCGTTTTTCAGATCCAACCGGCCGTGGACGACTTCGATGTGGTTTTCCGCCACGAGTTCGTCGAAGACGGCTTCCGCCACGTGCGGCTCGAAGACGGTGGCGATTTGGAGTTCGTCGTTCAATGCCGGGTTGCCCTGGCCGATGTTCTTGAACGCTTGCTTTGGCTCAAACTTCCATGCCTGCTCTTTTTGATAATGCGACCAGATGCGGTGAAAGTAATCCCGGCTCATCCCGCCCAGCGTTTGCACGTTGCCCATGTCGGTGAAGCCGAGCCCGCCGCTGGTGAGGCCGCCCAGGTGTTTGTTGACGGCGATGAGGACGACGGACTTCCCCATTTTTTGAGCCTGCACGGCCGCGATGACGCCCGCCGAGGTTTCGCCATAGACGCAGATGTCGCGGCGTTCGGGGGCAGGGGACGGGGTGTCTTGGGCGCGGGAAGACGCCAGCGGGAAGGCGGCGATCCCGGCGGAGACGAGGCAGAAGAGGGGGAGGAATTTCAGCGTCGGCATCGGGCGAGTTTAGGGGGAAATGCCGGGGAGGAAACGAAAATTTCCGGCGGACGCTCACGGCGGCGGGCAGCTCCGAACCCCGTTATGTGACGGCATCAAAGACGGGAGGGGTTCTTATGAAGTGGCGTGGAATGCTGTTGGCGGGAGCGCTGGGGATGGCCGCGGGCATGGGGACGCCCGCCGCGGCTCAAGCGCAAGGATTTCAGCTCAAGACGGGGTGCCATTATGCGATCGGATTTCAGGAAAGCATGACGCCGGGGGCGGTCGCGGCTCCCTCGCCTGCCGCGCCTGGCGGACGCAACGTGGCGGTTTACCGCGTGCTCGGGTCCGCCGGGGACCAGCAGTGGTATCGGCTGCGCATGGTGTCGCGCGCGCCGCAGGGAGGCTGGTATACGCCGCCCGGCTCGCCGGAGATTTGGGTAAACCTCACCTACGCTTTGTGGGTGCAGGAGGTGCTGCGGTAGCGAGGCGCTGGCGGCCTCACCCTCCAAAATACTCGCGGTAGCGCCAGACAAGACAGATGCCCACGACCGAGCCCGCCGCGCTGCCGAGGAGCGCGGTCCAGATATCCCCGTAATCTCCCAGCCACCAGCCGACGGCTCCTCCCACGTTCAGCGCGAAGAAGAGAGAAAATTTTAGCACAAAGGATAAAGAGCAATAATCCTGCCGGGTGGCGCTCTTTTCCATAGATAGTGTCCAGACAACAAAAATCCGGCCAACGTGCTTGTCATCCCGAACGCAGTGAGGGACCTCGCAAACGTCTCAGCGCTTCCTCTTTTTCAGAGTCCTCAGGTCCGTTATGGATCCCTCGCAAGCTCGGGATGACCCGTTTGGAGACCGCGTTTCCTTTCACGCTTTCTGCCACGAACTTAGCTGACAGGACACTAGTATTCCCGCTGGAGCAGGTATTCGCCGATGGCGCGCAGGGTTTCGCCCGCTTTGCCGAACGGTTTCAGGGCGTCGAGGGAGGCGGCGGTGAGCTTGCGGGCTTCTTCGCGGGCTTTTTCGAGGCCCAGCAGGGCCGGGTAGGTGGCTTTTTGCGCGGCCACGTCTTTTCCGGCGCTTTTGCCGAGCTTTTCGCTGGTTTGGGTGACGTCCAGGATGTCGTCGATGACTTGGAAGGCGAGGCCGAGGTGTTTGCCGAAGGCGGTGAGGGCTTCGAGCTTGGCGGGGGTGGCGTTGGCGCTCATGCCGCCGAGGCGGATGGCGGCGGTGAGCAGCGCGGCGGTCTTGGATTCGTGGATGAAGCGGAGTTGGCTCAGGGTGGTCTTTTTGCCTTCGCCTTCGAGGTCGGCGACCTGGCCCGCGATGAGGGCGCGGCTCCCGGCGGCGTAGGCCAGTTCCCTGACGAGCGCGGCGGTGGGATAGCGCGGGGTGCCCCGGGCGGCGGTGAGGAGTTCAAACGCGACGGTGAGGAGGGCGTCACCGGCCAGGACGGCGATGCCTTCGCCAAAGACCTTGTGGCTGGTGAGGCGGCCCCGGCGGAAGTCGTCGTTGTCCATGCACGGGAGGTCGTCGTGGATGAGAGAGTAGGTATGGATGCACTCGACGGCGCACGCGGCGGGCAGGGCGGGCTCGATGCCGCCGCCGCAGGCCTCGGCCGCCGCGAGGCAGAGGACGGGCCGCAGGCGCTTGCCCCCGGCGAAGAGGGAATAGCGCATCGCTTTGTGGATGGTGGGCGGCTTGACGGCGGCTTTGGGGAGAAAGCGATCCAGCGCCTGGTCCACGATGGCGCTTCGCTCGGCGAGGTAGTCCTTCAAATTCATGGATGGGGTCGAATTTGAAGGAACCCGGGGGCGGTTGGCAAGAACTGAAGGCGCGCCGAGGGCGTTTCACGGATTTTCCCCGATTTCCCTCTTGCCAAGCGGCGGGTGGGATGGTGGGTTTAGGGATTTATGAGTCAGCCCGCCCCGCAATCCGCCAAACCCACTGAACGGATGGAAAAGATCGTGTCGCTGTGCAAGCGCCGCGGCTTCATCTTTCAATCGAGCGAAATCTACGGGGGGATCAACGGATTCTGGGATTACGGTCCCCTGGGCGCGGAGCTGAAGCGCAACGTGAAGGACCTCTGGTGGAAGAGCATGACGAAGCTGCGCGACGACGTGGTGGGCCTGGACGCCAGCATCATCATGCACCCGACGGTCTGGAAGGCGTCCGGTCACATCGACACGTTCGCCGATCCGATGGTGGACTGTTTGCTGACGAAGAAGCGCTTCCGGGCGGACCAGATCGAGCCGCAGAGCGGCATCGCCTATTTCTATACCGGCGCGAAGGACGAGGCGGCGGGCAAGGAGAGCGCCGAGCCGTTTTCGGCCCTGCTCGCCCCCGGCAAACCGGCGGAGAGCGTCCGCAAGGTGGCCACGCAGTTTTACGCCCAGCGCGGGCTGGAAAATCCCACGCTCCTGGGCGAGCGGACGGAGAAGGTCGAGAACACGACCCGCTACAACCCGGAAAACGGGGCGCTCTTGACCGAGCCCCGGATGTTCAACCTGATGTTCAAGAGCCACGCGGGCCCGGTGGAGAACGAGGAGAACGCCGTGTTTCTGCGGCCGGAGACGGCGCAGGCGATTTTCGTGCAGTTCAAGAACGTCCTGGAGACTTCGCGCCAGAAGGTCCCCTTCGGCATCGCGCAGATCGGCAAGGCGTTCCGCAACGAGATCAACCCGCGCAACTATACCTTCCGCTCCCGCGAGTTCGAGCAGATGGAACTGGAATTTTTCATCAAGCCCGACGAGGTGGTGGAAAAGCAATGCGGGGCCGTGGCCACCCTGCCCGCCGAGGGCGAACCGTCCGATCCGCCCCAGGCGAACTGGGGCTGGGAGGTCTGGCACAAATACTGGGTGGAACAGCGGATGCGCTGGTACGAGAGCATCGGCCTGGGCCGCGATACGCTGGAGCAATACTGGCAGAAGAAAGACGAGCTGGCCCACTACGCCCGCGCCACGGTGGATATTCTCTACAAGTTCCCCTTCGGCACGCAGGAATTGGAAGGAATCGCCGCGCGCGGCAATTTCGACCTGACCCAGCACCAGACGCACTCGGGCAAGTCGATGGAATACTTCGACCAGGAGGCGAGCGCGAAATACATCCCGCACGTGATCGAGCCTTCCGCCGGGGTGGACCGCCTGCTTTTGGCGCTGCTATGCAATGCCTACGCCGAGGAGGAAGTGACGGACGAAAAAGGCAAGACGGAGGTGCGCACGGTGATGCGCTTCCATCCGCGCGTGGCGCCGATCAAGGTGGGCGTATTCCCGCTGCTGCGCAACAAACCGGCGCTGGTGGAGAAGGCGCTGGAAGTGCGCGATCTGCTGCGCCAGCACATGAACGTTTTCTACGACGACGGCGGGGCCATCGGCCGCCGTTACCGCCGCCAGGACGAAGCGGGCACGCCGTTTGGGGTGACGATCGATTTCGACACCATCGGCGAGAACGGCTCGGTGCTGGAGGGGACAGTGACGCTGCGCCACCGCGATTCGATGAAGCAGGAGCGGGTGAAAATCGCCGATCTGCTTTCGATCCTCCTCCCGCAGGTGCAGTAGCGGGGGTGGTAGGGACGGCACTCCGTGCCGTCCAGCGCGCGTGGCGTGAAATAGGGATTAACCGGGAGCGGCCGTGTCGTTACGGACGGCACGGAGTGCCATCCCTACCATCGAAGGCGATCGCGTGGGGCCATTCCTCCGGGGCTTGTACGAGCCCCGCTCGAACGGGATTCCTTCGGATGTAGCTCGCCTTCTCTTCAAAACTTTCGTCCCGCCGCAGGCGATGGTCAAAAAAGTCGCGTTGCCACAGGATGCCGTACCGGATCGCCTGGTATTTTTTCCACGCGCTAACGACATTTTTCATTTTCTCCGCACGCGGAAACTCAAGCAACGCATGAAGATGATCCGGCATCAGCAGAAAAAGACGAATAAACCAGCGCCGTTCGTGGAAGAATAACGCCGATTGGAGAAGAGCAGCGGCAATCGGTTCTTGCGCGAGTTGATTGCGATGGCGTTCCGCGCAGCAAATCGTAATGAACCAGATGGAGTCGTTGGACAATCCAAGCGGAGGATTGTGCGGCAATGTCTTGCGGCAGGCACGGTAGGGACGGCACTCCGTGCCGTCCAGCGCGCGTGGCTTGCAGCTCGGCGTTGATGGCATCCAGCCCGTCCCCCGGACGGCACGGAGTGCCATCCCCACCATCAGAGGGGAGCACTTTCACTTCACTACGCGAAGAACGGGTTGTGAATCTGTTCTTCGGCGACGGTCGTCAGGGGGCCGTGCCCGGGACAAATGACCGTCTCGGGCGGAAGGGCGAGGATCTCCTTGCGATTGGTGCGCAGGGCGTCGGCATATGACACAAGCCCGCCTCCCATCGACCCCGCGAAAAGGGCGTCTCCCACCACCGCCACGGGGCGCTCCAGGCCGCGAATGACATACGTTGTCCCGCCCCGGCTGTGCCCCCAGGTAAGCCGCGTTTCGATCCGCAGCCGCCCGCACGCGATCTCCCGCCCTGCCTCAAAGACTTCCGCGCCGCGCAACGGTTCGCGGTTGGAGACGAAGACGGTGGCCCCGGTTTCGTTTCGCAGCCGGTCGAGGGCTTCGATGTGGTCGCCGTGGGTGTGCGTGATGAAAATGCCGCACAAGGTCAGGTTTTTGGAGCGCAGAGCTTCCAGGATGCCGGTGCAGTCGGTTCCGGTGTCGAAGACCGCCGCGTGGCCGCCCGGGGCGTCCCATGCCAGGTAGGCGTTGACGCGCATCCCGCCGTAGACGGTGCTGAACCCGGCGAGGCGCGCCAGGGTGACGGGGGCGGGCCGGTAATCGGGCAGGGCCGCCAATGCCCGAGGGGAGAGCCCGAGCACGGGGGCGAGCTTGCGGAGCCCCTCCGCGTCGTAATGTTCCGCTTTGATGCGCGTGAGGGCTTCTTCGGAAATCGTGGCGCGCGCCGCCAGCCCCCGGTCAGAGAGGCCCAGGCCGCGCTGGGCTTTGCGCACGACATCCGCGAAGTTGTCTTCCATGGCGATGGGTTGCATTTGGTCCTCCTCTTGTCTCTCCCCTTTTTCTTCGCTAACTAATGAGCATGGCCGCAGCCGCACCCGCACCCGCCGCTGCCATTGCATCCGGGAGGGCGTGCGGGCCGCGTGGGCCGGACGTTTTTCTGGAGAATTCCATACCCGCCCGAAATGACACGGCGCACGGGAACGCCCGTTTCCGGGTGGTGTGTGAGCGGCTCATCGCGCATGCTTTGTTTTAATTCAAATCGGACGGGATCGGACTCCACAGTCTCATAAATGTAAATGGGCATAACGTAACTATGGCGTTAGGAATGGCCTTTCTGCAAGTTCGGCGTGCCCATCCGTTTGTAAAATGCAAAAAAGAGAATGACTCGCGAGAATGAGACATGCAATGCAATCGCGCGATACGATTGCATAGCTGCAGGCGTTGTCCGCGTAATGTATTTTCGAGTATCCAGAGGATACAATATTATCCGCTTTGTTCCGTGAATAGTTGCATCATTATAAAAATAGCTTGCTAGCTACCTAGTTGTTTGAAATAACAATAACCCACATGAAGCACACTAATATCCGTATTGCGCGCCTCAAAGAGATGATGGCTCTTGAGGAAAAACGCGCGGCTTTGCACGGTCATATCACCGCGATTAACGAACGGCTTTCCGCTATTCAAAATGAACTCTATGGGTCCTCGGTCAGCCGGGCATTCCAGGCCAAGGAGAAGCGCGCGCTGGCTCCCAAGAAGACGCTCAAGCTGCGGCGCAAAGGGCGCGGCGAGCTGAAGGGAGAGATTTTGGAGATCCTGCAAGCCACGGGAGCGCAGGGCTCGAGTGTGAAGGAATTGGCCGCCCGCATTGGCGTGAAACCCGCCAATGTGCATTCGTGGTTCAGCGCTAATATGAAGAAGATCGCCGGGCTGAAAAAGATCGGCGAAGCGCGTTATGCAATCAACGGCGCGGCGGGGGTTGTGGAGAAGCCGGCCAAGAAAGGCGCTAAGGTTAAGAAAGTGAAAGCGGTCAAGGTTGCCAAGTCCGCCCGGAAAGCCAAAAGCTCGAAAGGCCGTGCGGGGCGCGGTGTGTTGAAGGATCAGATCCTCAATGCATTGAAGGATGCTGGAGACAACGGGATATCCATTAAGGACCTTTCGGAGCAGTTGAAGGCCAACTATAAAAATATCTATATTTGGTTTGTCACGACCGGCAAGCGGATCGCTGAAATCAAGAAGGTCGGCCCCGCGCAATACAAGCTGGAAGCCGCCGCGTAATTTTCGCCAAACGCGAATCGTTCGTTTTTAGCAAGCCTTGCGTCATCGTGCGCAAGGCTTGTTTGCATAGGAAGACGGCGCTTGTGACGAGAGCAATCTTGTCGAGTTGAAGTAGTGAACTTGTCTGGGCCGTGTTCGCGCATTGAAGCTGGCGCAAAGGACAGGATGAACGGGAAGGAAAAGAGGCCGGAAGGCAGACGATGCGCCGAAATTTCAAACAGGATTAACAAGATTAGTAGGATTGACAGCAACTGTGATTTTTACTGATCTGATGAGGGGCTGGTGCCGCCCCTCAAACTCCCGGCACCGCTCGCCGCGGCAGGCGTTCGGGGGGAACCGTTGGCTTCCACCGATCTGGCTA
>JAQTMF010000024.1 GCA_028714515.1 Chthoniobacteraceae bacterium
CGCGCGGGATCATGAGGTAGGCGTAGGCCTTGTGCTCGGCCCGGCCCAAGCGCCCGCGCAGTTGGTAGAGATCGGCCAGCCCGAAGCGGTCGGCGCGGTCAATGATGATGGTGTTCGCGTTGGGGATGTCGAGGCCGCTCTCGATGATCGTCGTGGAGAGCAACACGTCGGCCTTGCCCGCCACGAACCGTTGCATCACGTCCTCCAGCTCGTGCTCATCCATCTGGCCGTGGCCGACGACGATCCGGGCTTTCGGGATCAGCCGCTTGAGCTTTTCCTCCATCGCCAGGATCGTGCCGACGCGGTTGTGCAGGAAGTAGACCTGCCCCTGGCGGGCCATCTCGCGCACGATGGCGTCGCGGATGATCCGCTCGTCGTAGCCGCAGATCACCGTTTCCGTCGGGATGCGGTTCTGGGGCGGCGTTTCGAGGACCGACATATCCTTGGCCCCCATCAGCGAGAGATATAGGGTGCGCGGGATCGGCGTCGCGGAGAGCGTCAGCACATCCACGAGCTTGAACAGCTCTTTGAATTTCTCCTTGTGCAGCACGCCGAAGCGCTGCTCCTCGTCGATGACCACGAGGCCCAGGCGCTTGAACTGCACGTCTTTGGAAATCAGGCGGTGCGTGCCGATCACGATATCCACGGAGCCCTCCTTGAGCCCCTCCACCACCTTGCGCTGCTCGCCTTGGGTGCGGAACCGGCTCAGGCACTCGACGGTAATCGGGTAGTCCGACATCCGCTCGCGGAACGTCTGGTAATGCTGTTGCGCCAGCACGGTGGTCGGCGCGAGCAAAGCCACTTGCTTGCCGCCCATCACGGCCTTGAACGCCGCGCGGATGGCCACCTCGGTTTTGCCGAAGCCGACATCGCCGCAGATGAGGCGGTCCATCGGCTGCTCGCCTTCCATATCCGTCTTGGTCTCCACGATCGCCGTGATCTGGTCGGGCGTCTCCTTGAACACGAACGAGCGCTCGAACTCGTTCTGCCACTTGTTGTCGGGCGGGAAGGAAAAGCCGACGGCCGTTTCGCGCTCGGCGTGGACGGCGAGGAGCTTGGAGGCGTATTCGAAGACGGCCTTCTGCGCCTGCGTTTTGGCCTTGCCCCATTTGGCGTCGCCCAGTTCGCTGAGCTGGGGGTTGCGCTTGCCGACGCCGACATAGCGGGAGACGAGGTAGGATTGCTCCAACGGCGCGTAGAGCTTGGCCCCGTGGGCGAATTCCAGCACCAGCACTTCCTCCTCCACCCCCTCGGCCTTCGCGAACTTTTCCAGGCCGCAGAAGAGCGCGATGCCGTGCTCCAGGTGCACCACGTAGTCGCCCTCGTTGAGTTCGGAGAAGTCGATTTGCGTGCGGTTGGCCTGCTCGCGTGCGCGGCGCAGCGCCAGGCGGCGGGCCCGGGTATTGCGGTAGCGGCCAAAGAGTTCCGCGTCGGAGAGGACCGCCAGTTTCCCGGCGGGAAACGTGAACCCGAGCGCGAGCGTCCCGATGGGCAGTTCGAGGCCCGGATGTTCCAGCTCCGGCTCCGGGAGCAGATCGCGGAAGCGCTCCACCTCCCCCTCGTTGTTGCAGAAAATGGAGACATGCCACCCCTCCTTCAGCCATTGGCCGAGCTGCCGCAGGAAGCGCTCCTTCTTGCCCGCCTCCACCACCAGGTCGCCGGCCTCGAATTCCCCCAGGCCGTGGTCGTAAAACGCCGTCGAGAAATCTTCCACCGCCACTTGCGAAGCCTCAGGGAGAGCCGCCTCCGCCGTGATCGTCACGTCCGCCTCCTCCACGCCCGATTGGGCGTCCACCAGCAGGTCGCCCTTGCGCACCAGCGCGCGCACCTTGCATTGGCGGGCCTCCCCGGCCTCCCCCAGCAGGACGCTCGCGTGGTCGGCCGGTTGCACGGCCGTCTGCGCGTCGAGGTCGAAGAAGCGCAGCGAAGCGATCTCGTCGCCGAAAAACTCCACCCGCAGCGGCATGGCGTGCTGCCAGGAAAACAGATCGACAATCCCGCCGCGCACGGCGAACTGCCCGCGCAGCGCCACTTGCGGCACCCGCTCGTAACCGGCCTCCGCCACGCGCTCGATCAGCGTCTCCAGGGCCAGCGTCTCGCCGCACGCCAGCTCCAGCGTCAGCCTGCGCAACCCTTCCAGCGTCGGAACGGCGTCCTCCAGGGCCTCTGCGGTGAGGACCACCACGGCGTCGGGCGTTTCGCGGATCTGCTCCAGCGCCTGGAGGCGGTCGGCGGCCATCTCCGGGTCGGGCAGCGCGTTTTCGGCCGCCGCGATTTCCACCTCCGGCAGGAAAACCACCGGGTCCAGCCAGTTGGAAAGTTCGTTGTGGATGCGCTCCTGGGCGCGCAGGTTTGCGGCGACGATCCAGGTGCGGCGGGGCTTCTTGGACTGCCTGGCGCGGGCCGCGACGAGCCCCGCCACGAACGGTTGCGCGGCCTCGTCCACGTGGTCGAAGACAACACTTCCCCGCCCGAGCGCGCGCAGCTTGGCGGCGACCGGCGGCGTTTGGGCCACGTAATCAAGAAGGTTCAGAGCCACGAAGAAGACTTCAACCTACCACGAAGTGCCCGATGAAAAAGAAAAAGTCCCGCGCAAAGAACTTCAGCGCACCCGTCCGCGTTCGCTCCACGATTTTCCCTGCCAAAGCCAGAGCCACTTGTGGCGGCGCGCTATTTCCGCTTGCGATACCGTCTCGTAGGTTTCCCCGCGCCCATAGCAACTCAGGAACGGGTGGCCAAATGCCCGAACTTCCAGCCACCAGTCGAAATCCGTTCCGCAACAGCGGCGGCTTTGCGTGACATCCGCGATAAAGGCCTCCAGCAGCCGGGAATAGGTAATGCGCGTTTCAGTGCAGAGCGCCTTGAGCGCGGCGTGCTCCTCCCGCGTTAGCCGCACGGGAATTTTAAGAGTCCGGAACGGAGCGGATCTTCTTCCCGCACTACTCATGATGCGGTTCGGTTGAAACCGATGCGGTCCCGGCCGCTGGGTGGAGCTTGCCGCCTCGGAAAGCCACTTCTCCGGAACGGATCTTCGGCAGCATGCTTTCCATCGCAAAGCGGCACAAGTCGGCGGGGGAAATGGAACACCGGCTCGACAACAGTTTAACCTCCTTTGAGATCTCAGAACCCGCCATTACCGAGAGCAACTTCATTTGCATGAATGACAAAGTATGACAACGCATGCCATCCGTCAAGAAAGTTCCTCATTTGGCTTTACCGGGACATCTCATCCCGTATGATCTGCCCGATGCCCAAAGAAATGCGAATGTCCGTTCGGATTTCCGCTGAGTTGAAGCGGCAACTTGAAGAGGTGTGTGCGATTACGAACCTCGAAGAATCGACCGTCGTTCGGGCGTGCCTGGAGGCTTTTATCAAACAGGTTGAGGAGGAGGGCGGAATTTGGCTGCCCGTAAAAATTGTCTCGGCCCCTCCAAAAAACGTTCGCTCGGTTCTTTCGCGAAAATGAAGCCCTGAACGGAGCTAACGCATTTGCTCCGCCGCGAGCAGGATGCCCGCCGCTTTGTCCAGCGTCTCCTGCCACTCCTTCTCCGGCAGCGAATCGGCCACGATGCCCCCGCCCACGTGGAAATGGGCGAGCCCTTTCTCGACGACGACCGTGCGGATGGCGATGTTGAACTGCGCGCTGCCGTCGAAGCCGAAGTAGCCGATGGCTCCCGTGTACAGCCCGCGCGGTTCCGGCTCCAGCTCGGCGATGATCTCCATCGCCCGCTTTTTGGGCGCTCCGGTGATGGAGCCGCCGGGGGAACAGGCGCGCAGAGCCGTCACGGCGTCCACTTTCGGCCGGAGTTCTCCCTCCACGGTGGAGACGAGGTGGAAAACCTGGGCGAAGCGCTCCAATTTGAGCAGTTCGGGAGCCCGCACGGAGCCATACGCGCAGATTTGCCCCAGGTCGTTGCGCTCCAGGTCGGTAATCATGAGGAGTTCGGCCCGCTCTTTGGGCGAGGAAGTGAGGTCGCGCGCGCTGCGGACATCCTCTTCGGGGTCGGCGCGGCGGGGGCGCGTGCCTTTGATCGGTCGGGTGCAAATCCGGCGGCCGTCGATTTTCAAAAACAACTCGGGCGAGGAGGAGAGGACGCGGCGTTCGTTGAGCGCAAGATACGCCGCATGCGGCGCGGGCGAGCAGCGGCGCAGCGCTTCGTACAAGGCGAAAGGATCGGCGTTCCCGGGCCACGGCACGGAGAAGCGGTGGGTGAGATTGACCTGGTAGATGTCCCCGGCGGCGATGTAGGCCTGCGCCCGTTCCACCCGGGCGATAAAATCCGCGCGCGCCATCGGCGGAGCGAACGCGATGCGCGGCAAAGGGCACGTTGAGGTTGTATCGCACCGTCGCGTCAGCATGTCGGCCCATGCGGGCGTCCCGTTCCCCGCCGCGATCCAGGCCGCGTCGGCGTGCCGGTAGGCGAGAACGGCGTCGTAAAACCCAAAACAGAAGGCGCCGTCATACTCCACCCACCCGGCGGCGAACCCCGGCGGGATGCCTTCGGGCGATGCGGCGGGCCGCTGGCGCGATGCCACCGCTTCGCGCAAGACTTCCCAATCCGCGTGCGTGCGGCCGGTGAGGACGAGGGACGGCTCGGCGGCCAGGAGCGAGAGCGCGTTTTCGTCTTCCGCGACCGTCGCCGTGTCGAAGAAAACCAGCCCGGGCAACGCGCGGCAGCGGGCCGCCGCCTCGGCCGGAGCGAGGCCGGAAAGGTTGCAAACGCCGTTCATGCCCGGCTGAAAAACTCCGCGCGCAGCGTTTCGGCGAAGGGGGTGTCCAACGGCCTCTCCTCCAGCGCCGCCACGGGGACGATCCCCGCCCAGCAACTCGTCAGGAAGCACGCCGTTGCGTTTTGCAGATCGGCCCGCGTCAGCCCGCGCTCGGCCACGGCGCGCCGTTGCATCACCCATTCGCGCGTGACCCCGGCGCGCGCTCCGCTGGAGAGCGGCGGCGTCACGAGCCGGCCGCCCAGCTCCACGAAGACATTCGCCATGCAGGCGGAAACGAGTTCGCCGCGCGGGTTGAAAAGGAGCGCCTCGCCGAAGCCCGCCTCGCGGGCCTGGCGCAGCGCCTCGGCGTTCGCCCAGTAGTTGGCGGTTTTGAGCCCGCCAAAGAGCGGAAGGAAGGGCTCGGGATGAACCCGGACGCGGATCGCCGCTTGCGGCGCGGCTTCGCGCGGCTCCGCGAAAAGGAAAACGCGCGGGGCCGTTACCGGAGCCGTGGGCGCGCCGTCGCCCGCCGTCACGTAAACGCGGGCAAACGCGGGGCCGTCGAGTTGCGGGAGCCGCTCCCCGGCGCGAACCCACGCGGCGCGTTCCATCGGCCAGCCGCAGCGCCGTGCGGCGGCTTCCAGGCGGGCGAGATGGGCGTCGAGGAACTCGGCGCGCCCGCCGCGAACGGCCACGCTTTCAAAAAGCGCCATCCCGTAGCGGAACCCGCGATCCGTCAGCGGCACGTTCTCGCAGGGCGCAAAATCGGTTCCGTTCCAAAGAAAAGCCGTTGCGGCTGGCTTCATGTTTCCTTTCCTCGTTGCGCCTTTGCGTGAATCCCTCCGGCGCGCCGGCCCCTACGAAATGCTCAGTTCCTTGGTGATCCCGAAGATCTCGATCCGTTTGCGCAGGGTGGCCCGGGTGATGCCGAGCAATTTCGCCGCGCGGACCTGGTTGCCTCGCGTGATTTTCATCGCGTGGAGGGTGAATTCCCGCTCCAGCCACGGCAGGAGCTGGATGTCCGGGTTCGCCTGGGCGGTTTGCAGCAGAAATTCGATGGCGCTTTCCTTGGTCAGGTTCGCGGGGGAACCCGTTTCGGCGTCCTCTTCGGTGTCGCGCTGGAAGGCTTCGTTGCCCAGCGGGAGATCCTTGGGCAGGATGACGCCGGAGGTGGCGAGCACGGTGGCCCGCTGGATGGTGTTCTCCAGCTCCCGGACGTTGCCGGGCCACGGGTAGGTCTCCATGAGGCGCACGGCTTCCTCGCTCAGGCGCAGGCGCGGGAGGTGCTTCTTCGTGGCGACTTTTTCCAGGAAATACTCGGCCAGGAGCCGGACGTCTTCCACCCGCTGGCGCAGCGGCGGGAGCTGGATGCGCACGACGTTGAGCCGGTAGAACAAGTCTTCGCGGAACGCCTTGCGGCTGACTTCCTGTTCCAAATTTTTGTTGGTGGCCGCCACGATGCGGACGTCGGTGCGCAAGGTTTCGTTGCCGCCGACGCGGGAATATTCCCCCTCCTGCAAGACGCGCAGGATTTTGCTCTGGAGGGCGAGGGGCATGTCGCCGATTTCGTCCAAAAAGAGGGTGCCGCCGTTGGATTGCTCAAAGCGGCCCGCGCGCTGCGCGACGGCGCCGGTGAAGGCCCCTTTTTCGTGGCCGAAAAGTTCGCTTTCCAGGAGCTGCTCCGGGATGGCGGCGCAGTTGATGGCGATGAAGTCTTTGTGGCTGCGCTGGCTGTAGTGGTGGATGGCGCGGGCGACGAGTTCCTTGCCGCTGCCGCTCTCGCCGGTGATCATCACGGGGGCGTCGGAGTGGGAGACCCGGCCGACCATTTTGAAGACCTGCTGCATGGCGGCCGACTGGCCCACGATGCTGTCCTGGTGCTGCTCGACGGTGAGCTGCGGCTTGAAGGTGACGGCGGAGCGCATTTGCTCCTGCTCCGTCAGCGCGGCGTTGACGACGTGCTTTAGGTTGAACGGCAGCCCTTCTTTGCGGATGAAGTCGAACGCGCCGAGCTTCATCGATTCGATGACGGTCTGCGTGGTGCCGAACGCGCTGGTAAGGATGACCATGGCGTCGGGGTCGCGCTGGCGGGCTTTGACGAGCAGTTCGAGCCCGCTGAAGGGCTGCATGTGCGTTTCGGTGATGAGCAGGTCGGGCGTGTTCTGGCAGAAGGCCCGGTAGGCTTCGTCGGAGGCCGTCGCCGTCACGACGCGGATTTGCGGCGTTTCGAGCTGTTTGCGGACCCAGTCAAGGAAGTCCGTATCCGGATCGACAACGAGAATCGTCTGTGACTTTTCGGCCATGGATGGAGCGGAGGAGAAAAGGGTGTCTGCGGTCTTTTAAAGGGCCCCGAAGCGGCGGTTGCGCTGGCCATAGGCCCGGACGGCTTCAAAGAGGTCGTCTTTGCGGAAGTCCGGCCACAGGGTTTGCGTAATATAAAACTCTGTGTAGCTCAGTTGCCAGAGAAGAAAATTGGAGAGGCGCATTTCGCCCGAGGTGCGGATGAGCAGGTCGGGGTCGGGATAGGCGCGGGTGTAGAGATGGCGGCTGACGCTCTCGGCGTCGATGGCGGCGGGGTCGAGCTTTCCGGCCTGCACCTCGCGCGCGAGCGCCTGGACGGCTTCCACGATTTCCACCCGGCTGGAGTAGCTGAGCGCGAGGACGAGCGTGAGCTTGTCGTTGGCGGCGGTGGCGGCTTTGGCGCGGTCCAGCGCTTTGCGGGTGGATTCGGGGAGTTCCTCCACGCGGCCGATGGCTTCCAAGCGCACGCCCTGGGTGTTCAGCTCCGGCACTTCCTTGGCCAGGAAGCGCTCCAGGAGCTTCATGAGCCCGGCGACTTCCGCCCTGGGCCGCTTCCAGTTTTCGGTGGAAAAGGCGTAGAGCGTCAAATACTCCACGCCCAGTTCCCGGCAGCCTTTCACGCAGTCGCGCACGGCTTCCGCGCCGCGTTCGTGCCCGTTGAGCCGCTCCAGCCCTTTGCCCCGGGCCCAGCGGCCGTTGCCGTCCATGATGATGGCGATGTGCCGGGGCACGGGGCCGGACGGCGGGGCGGTGGGTGGGGGAGTCGTCAGGGATGAGGCGGAACCTCGCATGGGCACGGGGTGTTTAGAGAACGATCGTCTGGTCGCGGTGGGCGCCGACGCTCACGATGAGGAGCTTGCCGCCGGTCAGTTCCGCGATCTTGCGGGCGTAATCCTGGGCGGCTTTGGGCAGCTCGGCGAAGGTTTTGCACTGGTCGGTGGGCGTTTTCCAGCCGGGCATTTCGATGTAGACCGGCTGGCAGGCCGAGAGGCGCTGGTAGTCCGACGGCGGCACTTCCACGGTCTGGCCGTCGAGTTGGTAGTCAACGCAAACTTTGATCGTCTCCACGGTGTCGAGGCCGTCGAGGTTGGTGATGGCGATTTCGTCGATCCCGTTGACCATCGCGGCGTAGCGGGTGGAGACGGCGTCGAACCATCCGCAGCGGCGGGCGCGGCCGGTGGTGGCGCCGAATTCGCGGCCCATGCCGTGGAGGAGGTCGGCGATTTCGCTGTTTTCCGTCGGGAAGGGGCCCTCTCCCACGCGGGTGGTGTAGGCCTTCATGACGCCGAGCACGGTGTCGATGCGGTGGGGCGGGACGCCGGAACCGGTGGCCGCGCCGCCCGCCGTCGTGTTGGAGGAGGTGACGTAGGGGTAGGTGCCGTGGTCGATGTCCAGGAAGGTGCCTTGCGCGCCCTCAAAGAGGAGTTCCTTTTTGGCCTGGAGCGCTTTGTGGAGATAGAGCACGGAGTTGACGACATGCGGGCGGAGTTTTTCCCCGGCGGCCAGCGACGCGTCGAGGATCGCCTTGTACGAGACGGCCTCGGCTCCCATCGCCTTCAATTGGGCGTTGGCTTCCTCCACGCGGGTGGCCAGTTTGGCCGCAAAAATCTCGGGCTGCATCAAGTCGGCCAGGCGCAGGCCGGTGCGGGCCACTTTGTCGCCGTATGTCGGGCCGATGCCGCGGCCGGTGGTGCCGATTTTGTTCTTCCCCTTGGCCAGTTCCTTCGCGGAGTCCAGCGCCCGGTGGTAGGGCATGACGAGGTGGGCGCAATCGCTGATGACCAGGTTGGAGCCGACCGCCACGCCCTGGCCGCGCAGGCCTTCGATCTCCTCGACGAGCGCGACGGGGTCGAGCACCACGCCGTTGCCGATGACGCACTGTTTGCCGGGGCGCAGGATGCCGGAGGGGATCAGGTGGAGGACGTATTTTTTATCGCCCGCGAGCACGGTATGCCCGGCGTTGTTGCCCCCCTGGCTACGGACGACGATGTCCGCTTTTTCGGTCAGAAAGTCGATGATTTTGCCTTTGCCTTCGTCGCCCCACTGGGCTCCGACCAGAACAGTGTTTGCCATAATAGAAAGAATCGGGAAGTCAGTTCACAGAAAAAACGTCCCGAGCAAGGCACACGCCAGACTTCGAGACGTTGAGAGAGTCTATCGGCCCGGGGACGTGCGGCAAGCCCTTTCTGAAAAGCCACCCTGAAGAGAAGACGGAGACGCGGGCGGCGGCGGGGCTCCTCGCGCCGCTAGTGTCCTGTCAGACAAATGAACTGCATAATTCCGGCCCCTTTTCCGATTTTTCGGCGTTGCTTCCTCGGGCAATATCTTCAGATATTGCCTCTCGGTCGCGCCTTGAAAAATACGAAAAATGGGCTCGGACTTATTTTGCAAACTTGTCTGACAGGACACTAGAATCTTTTCGCCTTCTTCTTGGACGGCTTGGGCGTCGCGTCGGGGGAGGCTCCCGGGGCGGCGTGGTCGGCGGAGCAACTGCCCGGCAGGGCGGTGACGTTTTCGATCAACACGGAAGGGTAGACGAGGTGTTGCTCATAGTTCCGCAGCGTGTCGTGAAGCTGAAGCTCCAGCGGTTCCTTGAGCGAGGGGTCGAGCTTCTCCATCTTGGTGTAGAGGAGCGTGTAGTAATTGCGCATCAGGATGCGGCGGCCTTCGGCGGTCTTCGTCAGGCTGGCCTTGGCTTTTTCCTCCTGCACTTGCGGATCTTCCTCGGCGACGGTTTTGAGTTCCCGAATGCGGACCGCCTGCCGGAGTTGTTCGATGCTCCCTTTTTTGGAGGTGTCGGGCGAGGCGGCGGGGGAGGGAAGGGGCGTGGGCTGGGTCTCGGGAACGGCGAGTTGGGGTTCGGGGCTGGGCGCGGGCGCGGGCGCGCCATTGGCCGGAGCCGAGGGGAAAAGAGACGCTGGCGCGGCGGCCGGCGGCTGGAGCGTTCCAATATCCTGGACCGGCCCGAGCAGATTCTTATCCGAGACAGCCTCCTCGGCACGGACGGGGAGAACCCCGGATAGCAAGGCGGCGGCGAGGAGGATAAAGGGCGTTTTCATCGGGCAAACGGTTGGAAAACGTCTAGGCAAACAGAAATCGGCCGGTTTGAAAAGAAGTCTTCTGACGCCGGGGGCGAGAGGCGCGCGCGTTTTGTCCCACTTTTTTCAAGAGGGCCTTGCATTTGAATGAATGTTTCTCGACGTTTGCAGTCTTATCTTCGGACAACCTCTTCCTGATGAAAATAAAGACCCTGCTTCTTACCGTTCTCCTGAGCGTTTTCTGCGGCATGTTGCTGCCGCGGCAAGCCGAGGCGAGCGTGACGTTCTCCTATTTCTACGAAAGCCTCGCCCCCTTCGGGGACTGGGTGGACGTGGACCAGTATGGCTACTGCTGGCAGCCTCGCGGCGTGGAGCCCGACTGGCGGCCCTACACCGACGGCTACTGGAGCTACACCGACGCCGGGTGGACGTGGGTCTCCTATGAAGACTTCGGCGCGATCACCTACCACTACGGCCGCTGGGTCCGGCTGGACGATGTCGGCTGGGTCTGGCGTCCCGATTACCAGTGGGGCCCCGCGTGGGTTTCCTGGCGGCAGAGCGACGATTACGTCGGCTGGGCGCCGCTGCCCCCCGACGCCGAGTTTGACGCCGACACCGGCATCGGCGTTTGGGTGGACCGGGATTACGATATCGGCCCCTCCGCTTACGTGTTCTGCGAAAACCGCTATTTCGGCGCGCCGGTTTTGCGCAACTACGTCCTGCCGTGGCGGCGGAACATCGCCATCATCAACTCCACGGTGAACATCACCAACATCACCGTGATTACCGGGGGCGACCATGGCCGC
Organism: Chthoniobacteraceae bacterium; assembly: GCA_028714515.1. GTDB lineage: Bacteria > Verrucomicrobiota > Verrucomicrobiia > Chthoniobacterales > Chthoniobacteraceae > UBA695. Next base: position 10,856 of record JAQTMF010000024.1, read on the forward strand.
ATCATCTTCAACGGCGGCCTGGATTACCGCCGGATCTCCTCGCGGGGAGACTTCCGCATCGAAATGCTCCACCTCCGCCGCGAGCGGGAGGGCGATTGGCTGCGGCATCCCCGGCCCGAATTCGCCCGCAAGGTGGGCGGCGAGCTGCTGATCATTGCCCCGGAAATCGAAGCGCCCAAGACGCGGTTTGCCCCGGCCATAGTCGCTCGGGCGATCCACACCCCGCATGTTGACAAGGGGTGGAGCGGCATCACGGACCCTCGGGACCGGGAACGGGTGAAAGCCCGCTACTCCGAGGAGACCAAGGGCTTGACCCGCGCGACCGCCCCGGCCAAGCCGGTGGCAGCGGCGCAGGTCCAGACGATGATGCGCGAAGTGCAGAGCCAGCCGCAGAAGCCCCTGGCCACGCAGGGCCGGCACCCGGGTGCTCCGCAGGCGACCCCGCAGGCCGCGCCGCAGATCGCTCCCCAAGCCGCGCCCTCGGCGGCTCTCCAGCAAAATGGGGTGCAACCGGCCGCGAGCGGCACGCCGCAGGCGCAGCCCCGGCGGTTCCAGCGGGACGCCCAGCCCCAGGTGACGCCTTCGCAAAAGACGGCGGACCCGGCGGCAACGGCCACGCCGCAGGCACAGCCGCGGCGGTTCCAGCGGGACGCCCAGCCGCAGGCGACGCCTTCGCAAAAGACGGCGGACCCGGCGGCAACGGCCACGCCGCAGGCACAGCCCCGGCGGCTCCAGCGGGACGCCCAGCCGCAGGCGACGCCTCAGCCGAAGGCGGCGGACCCGGCGCGCACGATGCAGGAACAGGGCCGGCAGTATCAGCGGGACGCTCAACAGCAGGCCACGCAGGTGCGGAAAGCGCCGGAACCGGCGGCGGCCCGCACCCCGCAGGAGCAACCCCAACGCCTCCAGCGGGAATCGCGGGATGCCCAGCCGCAGGCACAGCCTCAACGCTTCCAGCGGGAATCGCGGGACTCGTCACGGGAAGCCGCTACTCCGCGGGCCCCGGAACCGTCGCGTGAGCGTCCGCAGCCGCAAGTTCAGCGTGAACGCCCGCAGCCGCAGGCCCAGCGTCCGGCCCCGGCTCAACAGAGCCCCACGCCGAGCGACGAGCGCAAGCATAAATTCCCGGGACAAGACTGATCCGTTCCGCCATCCCTCGGGATGTTTCTTTGAAGACCGGTTCCTCGCGAGAGCGTGGAACCGGTTTTTTTCCTTAGTCGCGGTGGTAGGGCAGCCCGGCCTTGAGGGAGTAGGCGCGGTAAATCTGCTCGTAAAGCACCACCAGCGCCAGTTCGTGCTGAAGCGTCAGGCGGCTCAAAGACCAGATCCATCCCGCTTCCGCCCGCAGCGCTTCCGTGTGGCCGTCCGCTCCGCCGATCAGGATGGCGGCGGCTTTGACGCCCTCCCGTTCCCACCCCGTGACGCGGTCCGCCAGCGCGCGGCTGCTTGGCTCTTCCCCGCGCTCGTCCAGGACGATCCGCAGCATGCCCCGGCTGCGTTGCAGGAGCAGCGCGCTTTCCGCTTCGCGGGAGGAGGCTTTCAGGCATTCCAGCGTCACCGGCGCGAAGGGGCGCAGCCGCTTGGCGTATTCCTCCACCCCCGCGCGGGCAAAGGCGAGCTTCGGTTTCCCGATGACGAAAAGGTTCCAGTGCATGCGCTCTATAGTCTGTTCACGAATTCAAAGAGGTTTATCCGCAGATTTCGCAGAGGGACGCAGATTGGAAGGCGGAAGATGCCTTTTTGTCATTCGGAGAATCTGCGAAAATCTGCGGACCCTCATCTGCCTTTTGGAATGCGTGAACACCGCCTAATCCTCCGGCGGCCGGGAAAGCGCGCAGGCGTTGTTCAGCCCGGAGGCGACGGTCGCGGGAAGGATTCCCCTTTCCCGGTAAACGGGCGCGGCCGCTTTCCGAATCGAGGGAAGCGCCAAGGCGAAGACGAGAGCGCCGGCGATGCAGACGCAGCCGCCGAGGGTGACGGTGTTCGGCGCTCCGAGCCGCTCCGCCACGCTGCCCGCCAGCATGCTGCCGAAGGGGGCCATCCCCACGAACGATACGGTGAAGAGGCTCATCACGCGGCCCCGTTTGTCGTCGTCCACCAGCGTCTGGATCACGGTGTTGGAGAGCGCCATCTGCATGATCATCCCCAAGCCCACCAGGACGAGGAAGACCATGGCGAGCGGCATCCAGTGGGATTGCCCCAGGCCCACCAGCCCGATGCCAAAAACGGCGGACCCGGCGGCGATGCGGATCCCGGCTCCCAGGACGGTTTTCCGCGAGGCCAGGTAGAGGCCCGCCGCCAGAGCGCCGATCCCCGGAACGGCCATCAGGTAGCCCAGGGTGTGCGCGCCGCCGCCAAAGACTTGGGCGGCGAAAATCGGCATCAAAACCATGTAGGAAGCGCCCGTCAGGCTTGCCAGGATGATCAACAGCAGAATGGAGCGGATGGGCGCGAAATGCCAAACATAGGAGATCCCTTCCTTGAGTTCGTGCAGCGCCCGGGACTCCGTCTTCTGGACGCGGGCGAAGGGGGGCAGTTGCATCACGGCCAGCGCGGCGATCACGGCGATGTAACTCAGCGCGTTGAGCAGAAAACAAAACGCCGGGCTGAAGACCACCAGCAGCAACCCCGCGACCGCCGGGCCCAGAATCCGGGAGCCGTTGAACGTAAAGGAATTGAGCGCGACGGCGTTGGGCAGGTCGGGGCCGTGCCCCACCATATCGACGACGAAGGACTGCCGCGTCGGCATGTCGAGGGCGAGGATGATGCCGCCCAAGGCGTTGAGGGTCACGAGCCCCCAGATGTTGAGAAGATGCGTGTAGGCAAGGATCGCCAACAGGCACGCCTGCACCATGGAGAGCGATTGCGTGAAGAGGAGCATCCGATGGCGGCTGTGGCGGTCCACGAAGACCCCGGCCAGCGGCGTCAGCAAAAAGATCGGTAGTTGGCCCGCGAACCCGACCAACCCCATCAAAAACGGGGAATTGGTCAGTTGATAGACCGTCCAGCTCATCGCCACGCCCTGGATCCACGTTCCCACCAGCGAGATGCACTGGCCGCCGAAGAAAAGCCGGAAGTTGCGGTGCCGGAACGCCCGGACCATGGAGCGCAAGCCGGAGGGTTCCGGTGCGGTGGTGGAAGCGTTTTCAGACATTTGCCGTGTATTCTCGCAGGACCGCCCCCGGATTTCCAGCGCTGCTTGATCCCGCGTCAAATTCCGCCGAGGGATTTCCGCAGGCGCTCCACCGTGAACGCGATCTCCTCGTCCGCGATGGCAAACGGCGGCGTGAACGCCAGGACGTTGCCCGCCGGGCCGCTTTGCAGGAAGATCAGGCCGTCGCGCAGCGCTTGTTTGACGAGCCCGTTGACCGCCTCGCCGTCCAGATCGAATTCCGCCGCCACCAGGAGGCCCGTGCCCCGCACGTCGGTGACGTGGGCGGAAGGGAGCGTGCGCAGCGCCGCTTTGAGCCGTTCGCCGCGTTCGCGCACCCGGGCCGCGAGAGCGGGATCGGCATGCGCCTTCAGCGAGGCCAGCGCCATCGCGCACCCGAGGGGGTTCCCCAAAAACGTGCTCGTGTGGAGCGCCTCCCCGGCGGAAAGCGGCCAGGCATCCATCACCTCCGCGCGGCCGACGCAGGCGGAGAGCGGGAAGCCGCTGGTGAGCCCCTTGCCCAGGCAGATCACATCCGGCACCACGCCCGAGTGTTCGCAGGCGAAGAGCGCGCCGGTGCGGTTGAAGCCGGTGTAAATTTCGTCCGCGACGAGGAGCAGGCCCCGTTCGTCGCATACCCGGCGCAGCAGCGGCAGGAAGCCGCGCGGGGGAACGATCTCGCCGCCGCGCCCCTGGATCGGCTCCACCAGGATCGCCCCGATGGGGTGCGCCCGCAGCGCCGCGTCGATTTCCGCTTCCAGGCGGTCTTCCCATCCGGCGGCCGCCTCCGGGAAGTCGCCGGTTCCCGCCGAAGAGGGGCCGGAAGGGTAGGGGAGCAGCGTGGCGAACTCTTTCAACTGCGGCCGGAAGGGCTCGCGGAAAAACGGCGTGCCCGCCACCTCCAGCGCCCCGTAGCCGAGGCCGTGGTACGCGCCCCGGAAGGCGAGCACCCCCGGTTTGCCGCTGTAAAGGAGCGCCGTTTTGAGCGCCGCCTCCACCGCCTCGAACCCGGAGTTGCCCAGGATCGTCTTGCCGGAGCCCGCGCCCCAGCGTTCGAAGGTGAGCGCGCTCAAGCGTTCGCAAAGGTCGGCCTTCAGAGGTGTCGGGTGAACATCGCCCATCCCGTGGAGCAGGGCCCCCGCCTGGGCCACGAGCGCCTCGCGCACCGCCGGGGCCGTATGGCCGAGGCCCGCGACGCCGAACGCGCTCGTCCAGTCGAGAAAACGGTTGCCGTCCACATCCCAGACGTTCACTCCCTCGGCGCGCTGCCAGAAGACCGGGAACTCGGCGTCCAGGTAGGTGATATTGCGCGACTCATACCGGCGCAGCTTTTCCGCCGCCGCAAGGGAGCGGGGACCGGGAACGGGTGTGTGAAGTTCGGGAAGCATGGGAGATCAGGCGGCGCCGGGTTTCAGAAGGTTCAGCGGGAGGTGGCGGCCGTAGTGATCAAAATCGGGATCCATGGTGAGCAGGGCATAATTCCGGCGGTGGGCACAGGCGCACAGGAGCAAATCCACGGGCGTTCCCTGCACGCCATGGCTCATGCAGGTGTTGAAGAAAGCGGCGGCCGTCTCGTGATCTTCGGTTTCCAAGGGGAGGTCCGGGAAGGCGCGCAAATGCCGCCGGAGACGTTCGGATTGTTCGGGGTGACGAATGCCGGAAAGCAATTCCTGCCGGACCATTCCGAGCAGCACCACCCGTCCGTCGCGGATCAACTCCGCCAGCAATTCCGTATGGGGGGAAGGCGAGGGCGCTCGGCGGCGCAACGCCAGGGACCAGACGGAGGTGTCCACCACGACTTTCATGCGGGCCGCTGCCGCCTCCGCAACGCTTTATAGTCGTAGTCCGCCTCGTAGTCGATCTGGCCGAAAAGCCCGAGAAGCTCCGCTTGTTTGCGGCGCTCCACATACTCGCGCAACGCCTCCTCGATCAACGCCTTCTTGGAGCGCTGCTTGCCCAGCCGGAGCGCTTCCGTCATCAGCTTTTCGTCAAGTTGGACATTGGTGGCCATGTGCAAAGCATCGCACAAGGCGTCGCACAGTCAAGAGGGCTTTCCTACCTCCGGTGCGCGACGCTCTGGTAGACCTTCTCGTATTGCTCCGCGGCGGCGGGCCAGGAGAAGTCCGAGCGCATGGCGCGTTGCATGATTTCCCGCCACGCGGCCTGGTCGGCGAAGACTTTTTTCACCCGGCCGATGGCGTCCCAGAGGGCCTCGGCTGTTTCGTCGAAGAAGACGAAGCCGTTGCCGATGTTGGCGGTGGGGTCGTAGTCCTGGATGATCTGTTGCAGGCCGCCGGTGATGCGCGCCAGCGGCAAGGTCCCGTATTTAAGGGTGTACATGGCCGTCTGGCCGCACGGTTCGAAGTGGGAGGGGATGAGCATGACGTCCGCCCCGGCGTCGATCCGGTGGGCCAGCGCGTCGTCGAACCCTTTTTTGAAGACGAACCGTCCCGGGTATTTGCGGGCGGCGACCATCAGTTCGCGCTCGAAGGGTTCGTCGCCCTCGCCCAGGATGACGAGCCGCACGTCGTCGGAAAGCAGCCGGTCGAACAGCGGGATCAGGAGATCGAGGCCTTTTTGCTGCGCCAGGCGGCTGATCATGCCGAAAACCGGGCCGCGCGGATCGGGGGCGAGGCCCAGTTCCTCCAGTAGCGCCTTGCGGCAGCACGCTTTGCCGTCCAGCGCGTCGGGCGAGTAGGTGGCGGGGATGGCTTTGTCGATGGCCGGGTTCCAGATGGAGTAGTCCGCGCCGTTGAGGATGCCGACGAGTTTTCCTGCGTTGGCGCGCAGGACGCCGTCGAGGCCGCAGCCGGATTCCGGTGTCTGGATGTCGCGGCAGTAGCGTTCGCTGACGGTTGTGACTTTGTCGGCGAAGACGATGCCGCCTTTCAGGAAGTTGATTCGCCCGTGGAATTCCACGCCGTTTTGGCTGAAGTAGTGGCCGGGCAGGTTGGTGAGGCCGAAATCGACGCCCCAGAAGCTCCCCTGGTAGGCGAGGTTGTGGATGGTGAGGACCGTGCCGAAGGGGAGGCCGCGCTCTTTGACGAACGCCGGGACGAGGGCCGCCTGCCAGTCGTGGGAATGGAGGACGTCGGGGGCGGGGTCCATGTGCCGGGCCAGTTCCACGACGGCTTTGGAGAAGTAGATGAAGCGTTCGGCGTTGTCGTCGTAGGTGTGGCCGTCGGCGCCGTAGATGCCGGTGCGGTCAAAGTATTCGTCGCGGCGCACCAGGAAGACCTGGACGCCGTTGGGGGCCGCGCATTCGAAGATTTCGGCGTCGAGCCGCTTGCTGCCGACGCTGACTTTGACGTCCACGCCGGTGGTTTTGATGGCGAGGGTCTTGTTTTCGCGGATGCTGCGGTATAAGGGGAGGGCGACGCTGACTTCGTGGCCCCGCTTCTGGAGTTCGCCCGCGAGGGCCTCGATGACATCGCCGAGACCGCCCGTGCGCGCCAGGGGCGCCATTTCCGTGCTCGCCATTAGGATCTTCATGGAGAAGTTTATATCAGCCCGCTTCCGCCAGGCGATAGCAGAAAAAAAGAAAACCGCGCAACAGGCTGCCGTGGAGCCCGTTGCGCGGTGAGGTTGAGTTTCCGGGAAGCTGTTTTGGCTTAGAAGCTCAGTTGCAAGCCGCCATAGAAGGCGTTGGAGGTGTAGTTGCTGGCGCCGATATCGCCGGAGTAGTAGGCGTAAACGCCCACCGCCGGGGTGATTTGCACGGTCGCGCCCAGGTCGAGCAGCAAGCCGTCGCTGCCGAGGCTCGGACCGCTGACGGTGAAGGGGCTGCCTCCCTGGAAGGCGGCGTCGATGTTCCGGTCGTCGTTGGCGTATTCATGCCGCCATTGAACCCGGCCTTGGGGCTTGATGAGGACCGATTCCACGGGGAACTCGTAGGCGACTTGGAAGCCGAGCGTGGTTTGCACGGAGGATTTGTTCTGGTCCTCAATGTTCAACGGGGCGAGCGAGCCGTGTTCGGAGAAGCCGTCGATTTGCGCGCCGCTGTAGCGCACCGATGCGATGGGGCCGGCGCTGAATCCGGTGCTGGGCGTGAAGGAGTAGCCGCCGCCCAGCAAGGCGTTGAAGTTCATGCCGGTCGTATCCCCCCGGGCCATCCCGCCGAAGGATTCGCGCTGCAAGTCGTAGTTGCTGGTGCCGACGCCCAGGATGCCGTTGACGAAGAAGCCGTTGTTGAAGGCGGTGGCGTAGGCGGTGAGGTCGCCGCTGTCGATGCCGACGGAGCCGTTTCCGCGTCCCGTGGTGTCGGTGTTGGCGTATCCCGCCGTGAGGCCCGCGGCGACGTGGTCGTTGAAGCGGTAGTCGGCGCCGGTGGAGACGCCGCCGGTGGAGAATTTGCCGTTGCCGTCGATCAGGGAGGTTCTGTCGTCCACGAAGTCGCCCGATCCGTTCAGGAAGAAGGTGAGGCGGCGTTCGACGGGCGTGGGGCAGAGTTCACGGCCGTTCGCGTCGATGTAGCGCATGCCGCCGTTCTGCGCGGCGGTGTTGCTGGTGGTGTAGAAGGTCGAGGGAACGCTGGTTTCGGCGGTGTAGTCGACCAGGGAGCCGCGGATCTCCTCCATGCGGCGCTCGAGGTTGGCCGTTTGCACGTGGGAGAGCGCGAAGGCCGCGTCGGGCAGGATGACGTAGTCGGTGGGGACGATCGTTTCCAATGCCCCCGGCAGGCCTGCGGTCGAGACTTCATTCAGCGTGTCGCCCAGTTTGGTGAGCGGCTTGCTGTCGTAGAATTTATCGGTGTCCATCATCCGGTCCACCGCGTTTGCCACGGCGCGTTCGTTGGGGGTCATTCCCGGGACGTCGCCAAAGTAGCGGTAGAGGGGCTGGAGGATCACGCTGTTGCCGTCGTAGAGGACGTTGAGCTTGAGGTGGGCGGCGCTGCTGATGTCGGCGAATGTGCCGACGAGCCCGTCTTCGGCGGTGAGGATGGCGAAGGATGCGCCCCGGAGCCGGGAGTGCCCGGTGTTGACGACCTGCAAGGCGCCGCCAAGCGTTGCGGTGCCGCCGACAACCAACTGGTCGTAGGCTGTTTTGGAGGCGATTTGGATGAACAGGGTGCCGGTGGCCGTCTGGGTGTAGTTACCGGAGATGGTGAGCACTCCGGGCGAGTTCCCGGGGCTGACCATCGCCTGGTTCGTCACGTTGCCGTGGATGATGCCGCTGCCGCCCAACATCCCCGCCAGCACCAGCACGTCTCCCTGGAGGGAGCCGTTTACCAGGAAGCCGCCGCCGAGGATGCTCGTGGGGGCGTTGGTGGTGATGTTGCCGGTGAGGTTCAAAACGCCGGTCCCCACCTTTTGGATGGCGGCGGAACCGGTGATTTCGCCCCCGAAGGTGGAGTTGGCGTCATTGGCTCCCACGGTCAACACGGTGTTGGAGCCGGTGGAAATCGTGCCGCCGCCGCCCAGGGCGCTCAGCGTTTGGGAGCCGCCCAGTTCAAGGGCCGCCCCGCTGTTGATTTGCAGGGAGGTCTGGCCGGGGAGGGCGCTGGTGCCGTCGAGGCGCAAGGTGCCCGCGGTGATGACCGTGAGGCCGGTGTAGGTCTGCGTGCCGCTCAAGACCAGGGTGTTGGTGCCTGTTTTGATGAGGGAACCGGATCCGCTGACGGGGCCCGCGAGGGTGAAGGTGTCGAAGGCCGTTTCCTGGATAACCACCATGCCGTTGTTCGTGATTGCCTGGTTCCAGGTGTCGCTGGCGGAGGAATCGAGGATGAGCGCGCCTCCCTGCTGGATGGAGATGCCGCTGGTGTTGAAGATGGATGCCGAGCCGCTGAGTTGCAGGGCGCCCGAGGCGATGGTGGTGGAGCCGGTGTAGGTGTTTACGTTGGTCAGGGTGATCGTTCCCAAGCCGTTTTGGACGAAGGAGCCGGTGCCGCTGATGATGCCCGATAGCGTGCTGTTGGTTGACGCGATCGAGCTGATGAGCCCGTCGTTGCCGATGGACTGCGTGACGTTGGTGTTGTTGGGCAGGTTGAAGACGAGGGCGGCGGCCGACCCGACGGTGATGCCGCTGGTGCCGGCGATGGTTCCGGTCGTTCCGTTGCCGATTTGAAGCGTTCCCTGGGAGATGACCGTCGCGCCGGTGTACGTGTTCGCGCCGGTGAGGACGGTCAGACCGATGCCGTCTTGTACGAGGCCGCCCGTGCCGCTGATGGCGCCCGCCAGGACCATGGTGTTCGGGCTGATAAGGGTGAGGGAGCCGTTGTTGATGATCTGCGAGGGCGCGACGCAGCCGACCATGTCGAGAATCAACGCGCCGGAGGAGGTGATGTCGATGAGGCCGCCGCCGATGAGCGCCCCGGCAATGCCGTTGCCGATTTGCAGGACGCCCTGGTTAATCGTGGTGGTGCCCGTGTAGGTGTTGATTCCGGTCAGAAGGGTGGTGCCCGTGTTGTCTTGCACCAGGTTGCCTATTCCGCCGATGGAACCGTAGAGGGTAAGGTTGTTGCAGGCGATGATCAGCGTTCCATCGTTTTTCGGGATCTGGTTGCCGAAACCGGAGTTGTCGGCCAAATCCAAAACGAGAGTGCCCGTGCTGCCGGTGTAGATGGCGCTGGATGGCTGGATGGAGCCGGTGGTGCCGTTGCCGATTTGCAGGGTCCCGCTGTTGACGACGGTGTCGCCGGTATACGCATTCTCAGCGGTCAGGAGCAGGGTTCCCGTGCCCGATTTTTCCAGCCCGATCACGCCGTCCACGACGCCGTTGATGGTCATGCCCGCGGCGTTGTTGACGGTGATCGTCTGCGAGCCGCCTCCCAAGATGAGGTTGGTGTTGATCGTCACCGGGCCCGCTCCGCTGTTGACGGTGATGCCGGTGGTGCCCACCGTTCCCAGGATCGTCAGCGTGTTCGTTCCGCTGATGGTGACGGCGTTCGGCGAGTTCACCGTCAGGCTCTTGATCATGAAGTCGCGATCCAGGAGCGTGTTTTCGTTGGTTGCCCCCGTGCCGGAGAAGACTACGTCGGTGTAGGAGGTGGGGACGGTCATGGTCAGGCCGGGCTGGTCGGGGATGCTCCAGTTTGCCGAGGACCAGAGGTTATCCACGTTTCCCATCCAGGTTGCCGGAGGGGGGAGCGTCACTTCGCCGTTGCGCACGCTGAATACATATTGCCCGGCCTCGTTGGAATAGAGGCTGTTTTGGACGAGCGATGTGACGGAGGGACCCGAATCGAGCAGGTAGCCGTTGAAGGAGGAGCCGGGCAGCTCAAGGCAAGCTCCCGGGATGCCGGTGCCGAGGGAAAACCCGGCGCGCGCGGATTGCCCGCCCAGGCCGTCGGTGCCGCCGCTGGCGTCCCCCGTTTCCCAATCGATCTGGCTGTAGTTGAACTCGAAATCCCAGTTGCCTGCGCCCGTGTCGGAACGGTCGATGATGACGAGCTGGAAAATGTTTACCTTGTCGATGGCTTGGGAGAAATAGCCGACGCCCGGCCAATTCACGCCAAACGCCTGGTGCCCGTCCACCGTTCCGGTGCCATAGGTGACCAGCGCGCCCTGCCGCGTGTCCACGTCGCCGAAGAAAGGCGCGAGGATTTCCTTGTTCGTCGTGGTCAGGTCAAACGGCGTAAACGCGGAAAGCGGGGCGTCGAAGGTGACGTTGCCGTTGTTGTTGATATAAAGGCTGTCTTTGGATTCGCCGAAGAATTTGATGGAGAACCCCAGCGAGATCAGGGCCGTCGAGCCGTCGTCGTTGCCGTGGGAGGAGCCCCAGCCGCCGTCGAAGGTATTGGTGTCAAATCCGGGGAGAATGGCCGAAGCCTCGCTCTTTTGGATAGAGATGAAGGGGAGAATGCTGCCGACCAGAATGGCCAGCGGTTTTTTGTACAAACCAGCTTTCATGACGGGGGGATTTCTTAAGAGTGCGATGTCGAATGGATCTTTCCTGAACCTGTTTTTTCGGAAGCGCTTTGCGCTACGATCCCCCAATAAAAGCAGCCGGGGGGGGGGCCTTCAACAGAATACGGAAATTTTTTCTTATTAAGTGAGCCAAAATCTCATTATCTCACACTGAAAGCCAATCCCGCCGCCCGCGATGGCGTTTCTCCTTGGCTGGGAGAGGGCCGCGCTTTTCTCCCCGGGGGCGATCAGAAGAAAAAGGGGCCGAGAAAAGGCTCTTGCGTTGCGGGAATTGACCCCATAAAGTCCCCTCATCTTCGATAGGCAAACATGACGCTGGGGCATTTATTATCTGTTGATCAAATTATTCCCGAGATGAAGGCGACCGAACGCTGGTCCGCCATTGTCGAGTTGGTGGAAATGCTTGTCCGCCTGGGAAAAATCAAAGAAGAAGACCAGGAGACCGTCCTTGCCGCGCTGCGGGCGCGCGAAGAGACCATGAGCACCGGCATCGGTTTCGGCATCGCCATTCCCCATGCCTCCTCGGATCGCGTCACCGAAGTGGTGGCCGCGTTCGGCCGCTCCAGCACCGGCATTGAGTTTGATTCGCTCGACGGCGCGCCGGTCAAGTTCATCGTCCTTTTCATCGTCCCCAAGGATCAGTTCCAGACCCATCTGCGCACCCTGGCCGCCATCGCCAAGTTCTTGAACGACCGCTCCGTGCGCGAGCGCCTTGGCATCGCCGCCAACCCGCAGGAAATCCTCTCCATCTTCGAAGCCTCCGCCCCGGCGCGCTAAGAGGAAGATGCGGAGGACGGAGGCGCGGGGGGGACACGGAGAAAATCCACCGGCCCCGTCGATTCCCTGTGGCATCGGGGAAGTGCAACCGGTTGCGCCGCGTTTCTTCTTTCCTTTCGGGGCTTCCTGGCTTCCTAATTATCCTTTACGCCCATGACCATCCAGACCCTTCTCGAATCCCGGCTCCGCGATGCCCTTGGCGGCGAGCCCGCCCAGGTTTCCGCCACCGCCGACGCCCGTTTTGGCGATTACCAGACCAACGTGGCCATGGTCCTGGCCAAGGCCCGGCGCGCCAATCCCCGGCAGATCGCCGCCCAGATCATCGAGCGCCTTGATGTCGCGGGGATTTGCGAAGCGCCGGAGATCGCCGGGGCCGGATTCCTCAACTTCCGCCTGAAACCGGAGTTCCTGGCCCAGCGGACGCAGGCTCTTTTGGAAGACCCGCGCCTGGGCGTTCCGCAAGCCGCGAAGAAGCGGAAAATCGTTCTCGATTTCAGCTCCCCCAACGTCGCCAAGCCGATGCACGTCGGCCACATCCGCTCGACCATCCTGGGCGACACGCTGGCCCGCATCGCGCGGTTCCTGGGGCACGAAGTCATCACCGACAACCATGTCGGCGACTGGGGCACGCAATTCGGCAAAGTCATCTACGGCTGGAAACACTTCCGCGACGACGCGGCGCTGGCCGCCGACCCGATCCACGAACTCGTGCGCCTCTACAAACAGGCCAACGCCCTTTGCGATAGCGAACCCGCCATCCTGACCGCCTGCCGCGAGGAACTCGTCAAGCTCCAGGCCGGGGACGCGGAGAACCTCGGCATCTGGAAAGAGACCGTCGCCCTTTCGTGGAAGGAGTTCGAGGCGATGGACGGCCTCCTGGGGAT
>JAQTMF010000025.1 GCA_028714515.1 Chthoniobacteraceae bacterium
GTCACATTCGCGCCGCGCTCCTGTCACATGGCGGCGCGATGTTCTCCGGCAGAAGCTGCCCATGAAACGCTACCGCACCGCCTGGATTTCCGATGTGCACCTTGGCACCAAGGGGTGCGCCGCCGAGGCGCTGCTTGCTTTCCTGCGCACGCATGCTTTTGAGACGCTCTACATCGTGGGCGACTTGATCGATATCTGGCAGTTGCGCCGGGGTATTTACTGGCCGCAGGCGCATAATGATGTGATCCAGAAGATTCTGCGCGCCGGACGCAAGGGGACGCGGATTGTTTATATTCCCGGCAATCACGACGAGTTTGTATTGGGCTATCTCGGCAATTACGGGGCGGTCGAGATTGAGCCGCATGCCGTTCACGAGACGGCGGACGGCCGCCGCTTGCTGGTGATGCACGGGCACGAGCTGGATACGGTGGTGCAGAATGTCAAGTGGCTCGCGTTTGTGGGGGATATGGGCTACCAGGCGCTTCTCGTGCTCAACGGGCCCGTGAACTGGGTGCGCCGGCGGATGGGGCTGGCCCCTTGGTCGCTGAGCGCTGCGGTGAAGCGGAACGTCAAGAGCGCGGTCTCTTTTATCGGGGCGTTTGAGAAGGCGGTTGTGCGCTATGCGGAGGCGAGCCATGTCCGGGGCGTGGTGTGCGGCCACATTCACTCGCCGGTTATCCGCTCGATCGGCGGTTTCGATTACTACAACTGCGGGGACTGGGTGGAGAGCTGTTCCGCGCTGGTGGAGGATTTCGACGGGCGCATTTCGCTGCTCACCGATCTTGTCGCGGAGGAGCCCGAGGCGGAGGCGCTCGCGGAGGAGCCCGCCACGGCGGGTTAGCGGGCTGGTTTTCTTTTGATTTTTCGGGGAATACAGCCTAAACAAGGCCCCGCCTTTTGTACGGTTTGGATTGTGAATCTCTGAAAAATGAGCGAGGATAAAATACGTTATGGAAACCAATCCGCAAAAACTCAGGGAGATGCGCTTGCAGCAGCCCAAGCAGACCTTGAAAACCGCCTGCCGGCAAATGCGGATCCATCAAAAGATGAATGGGAAGCTCGTTTCCAATGCGAATCGCAATCGCTCCTTGAGTGGGCCGCTCGCTCCGGCCGCCTGATCGACTTGAGGCCGTTTTCCGCCCGAATTTTGCGCGGCGGAATGGAGCACGATATCTGGTTCGATGAACCCGCCCAGCGCTGGTACAAGGTGACGCACCCCGGCGAATGCGGGCGGCATCCCGAGGTCGAGATCAACCTGGATAAGCAGACGCAGCAATGGAAGAAGGAGGTGCTGTTGCGGCTGGCGACTCCCAAGGAATATCTGGAACGCCTCCGGCTTCAAAATGTTCTGTTTGGCGACGATCTGCGCCTGGAGGGATTGAGTGTCCGGGCGGGGAAGTTCTGTGTTGTCACGTCGCAGCCCGTTGTCGCGGGACGCACGCCGAGTCTCGAAGAAATCCACGCATTTATGACGGCCTGCGGGTTCTCGGAGTGCGCGGATTTCATGTTTTATGACGGCAAGCGCCGTCTCGCTGCTTTCGACGCACAGCCAAAGAATTTCCGCCGCACACGCGGCGGCCAGGTGCTCCCTATCGACCTGATTCTCGCCCCCGCGGAAGAACTGCACGAGGCGCTCGGTGGAACTCCGGCGGGCTAGGCGCTGTTAACGAATTGAAGCTGGCGCAAAAGACAGGATGAACGGGAGGGAAAAGAGGCCGGAAGGCAGACGATGCGCCGGAATTTTCGACAGGATTGACAGGATTTTTCCTGAAGACTGACCCGCTTGGATTCGAGAAAACGCTTCGGCGTATGCAAGGGATTGACGCCGGTAGTCGGGCCTCGCGTGTCAGGCTGTAAGCGAAATCCTCTCAATCCTGTAAATCCTGTTAAAAAAAGGCGGCGGCCCGGATTCAAACCGGCGGTTTTCTTCCAACCCGCGCCCACCCCAATAAAGGCGTTCATCCTGTCTTGGATTCGTAAACAGCCCCTAATCCCGGAAGACGATGGAGCGGTTGCCGTGGATGAGGACGCGGTCTTCGACGTGGTAGCGGACGCCCCGGGCCAGGGCTAGCCGTTCGCAGTCGCGGCCCAGGCGCAGGAGGTCGTCGGGGGTGTGGTAGTGCTCCACGCGCACGACTTCCTGGTCGATGATCGGCCCGGCGTCGAGGTCGGCGGTGGCGTAGTGGCAGGTGGCTCCGATGAGTTTGACGCCGCGCGCGTAGGCCCGCTTGTACGGGTTCGCTCCGGCGAAGGAGGGCAGGAAGGAGTGGTGGATGTTGATGACGCGCCCTTGCCACGCTTTGCAAAATTCGGCGGGAAGGACTTGCATGTAGCGCGCCAGGACGAGGAGGTCGGCCCGGGCCTCGCTAAAGATGGCGTCCATGCGCTCGAAGGCGGCGGTTTTTGTCTCGGGCGTGACGGCGACGGCTTCGAAGCGGAGGCCTTCGCGCTCGACGAGCGGCCGCAGGTCTTCGTGGTTGGAGAGGACGAGGGGGATCTCGACGGGGAGTTCGCCCGAGCGCCAGCGCCAGAGGAGGTCGGCCAGGCAGTGGTCCATTTTGGAGACGAGGATGACGATGCGCATTTTCTGCTGCGATTCGCGCAGGGTCCAGCGGGCTTGCAGGTCGGCGGCGAGGGGCTCGAAGGCTTTGCGCAGGGCGGCGGCGTCGAGGGCGAGGCTTTTGGTGTCGATGGCCAGCCGGGCAAAGAACCACTTGTTGATGGGGTCGGTGTATTGGTTGACTTCCAGGAGGTTGCCGCCGTGGTAGGCAATGAAGTTGGTGAGCCGGGCCAGGAGGCCCACGCGGTCGGGACACGAGATTCTTAACAACGTCAGCGGCATAGGTTTGGACGTTGATTAACCTGAGAACGCGTTGAGGGCAAGTCTGGTCCGGGTTTTTCCGGCTTGGGGGGAGGCCCCGGTGTTACTTTGCGCGTGTATTTTGGGGGCCGTTCTGCTCCGCTAGGGGGCATGCATTTCGAGACCGTTTCTGTTCCGCTGGGCGAGCGCGCCTATCGCGTCTGCATTGGGGCGCGGATTCTCCCGCAGCTTGGCCCGCTGTGCCGCGAGTTGGGCGGGGCTTTTGGACGCCGCTGCGCGGTGGTTACCGATACGAATGTGGAGCCGCTGTATGCCGCGGCGGTGCTGGCCAGCCTGGAGGCGGCGGGGTTTGAGCCGACGCTGTTGACGGTGCCGGCGGGGGAGACGTCGAAGGCGCTGCATGTGGCGGGGGGCTTGTGCGACCGGATGATCGCGGCCGGGCTGGACCGCAAGGCGTGGGTGGTGGCGCTGGGGGGCGGTGTGGTGGGGGATTTGGCGGGGTTTGTCGCGGCGATTTATTACCGGGGCATTCCGTTTGTGCAGGTTCCGACGACGGTGATTGCCCAGGTGGATAGTGCCGTGGGGGGAAAGACGGGGGTGAATGCGACGCACGGGAAGAATTTGATTGGGGCGTTTCACCAGCCCCGGCTGGTGCTGGCGGATGTGGCGACGCTGGGGAGTCTCCCCGCGCGGGAGTTTAACGAGGGGGTGGCGGAGATTATCAAGCATGCCGCGATCCGGGATCGCTCGCTGCTGGACGCGCTGGCGGCGCCGAATTTGCAACACGATCCGGCGGCGCTGACGGAGGTGATCCGGCGGAATGTGGAGATTAAGGCGGCGATTGTGGGGGAGGATGAGCATGAGACGAAGGGGTTGCGGGCGTTGCTGAATTTCGGCCATACGGTGGGCCACGCGGTGGAGAATGCGGCGGGGTACGGGCGTTATTTGCACGGCGAGGCGGTGGCTCTGGGGCTTGTGGCGGCTTGCCGTCTTTCGGTGCAAAAGGCGGGGCTCGCGCCGGAGGAGGCGCAGCGGATTCTGGATGCGCTGGCGCGTTTCCGGCTCCCGATGCGGTTGCCCGCCGATCTATCGACGGAGGATCTAGTGGCGGCGCTGCTTAAGGATAAGAAGTTCGCTCAGGGGGAGGTGCGCTTTGTGCTGTGCCCCCGGCTCGGCGAGGCGTTTGTTTCCAAGGAGGTGACGCTGGAGGAGATCCGCGAGGCGATTGAGGCGCTGCGGTAGGCGGCGGCGATCCCGAGGCTGGAGCCTCGAAGACAAGTGCGTTCCCAAGCTGGAGCTTGGGAACGAGGGCTCGCCCTTGCTGTGGAAACGAGGTCAACTGCCTATGGGCGGTTGCTCTCTTCTTTCCCTAGCGCTCGCAGGACTTTCCCGACGATGGCTTCGACGGTGAGGCCGTGCTTTTGCCGCAGGAGGGCGACGCTGCCGTGCTCGACGAAGGCGTCGGGCCAGCCGATCCGCACGACGGGGGTGTGGATTCCCGCTTCGTTGAGGTGCTCCAATACGGCGCTGCCGAAGCCGTTGGTGAGGACGTGGTCTTCGATGGTGCAGAGGACTTCGGTTTTGCGGGCGAAGGCGCCGAGTATTTCGGTGTCGAGGGGCTTGATCCAGCGCGGGTTGATGACGGCGGTGGAGATGCCGTGCGTTTCGAGCCGGCAGGCGGCTTCTTGCGCCAGTTCCAACATGTTGCCGAGCCCGATGATGGTGGCTTGGGTGCCGTCGCGGATGAGTTCGGCTTTGCCGATTTCGAGGAGCCGCGGTTCGGATTTCTGCGGGGTGCCGGTACCGGTGCCGCGCGGGTAGCGGATGGCGGCGGGGCCTTGGTGGTGGAGGATGGTCCAGAGCATGTCGACGAATTCGTCTTCGTCTTTGGGCTGCATGTGGATGATCCCCGGGATGGCGCGCAGGAAGCTGATGTCGAAGAGGCCGTGGTGGGTGGGGCCGTCGTCGCCGCTGAGGCCCGCGCGGTCCATGCAGAAGGCGACGTTGAGGTTTTGCAGGGCGGCGTCGTGGACGATCATGTCGTAGGCGCGCTGCATGAAGGTGGAGTAGATGGCGACGAAGGGGCGGAAGCCTTGGATGGCGAGGCCGCAGGCGAAGAGGACGGCGTGTTCTTCGGCGATGCCGACGTCGTAGTATTTGTCGGGGTGTTTGTCGGCGAAGTGGACGAGGCCGGTGCCGGTGGGCATGGCGCCGGTGATGGCGCAGACGGCGGGGTTGCTGTCGGCGAATCGGGCGAGGGTTTTGCCGAAGATTTCGGAGTAGGTGGCGGTGGCGGAGGGGACGGTTTCGCCGGTGTCGTGTTTGAAGCGCCCGAGGCCGTGGAATTTGTCCGGCCGCTTCATGGCGGGCGGGTAGCCGTTGCCTTTTTTGGTGAGGACGTGGAGGAGGACGGGGGCGTTCTGGGTTTTGAGGAATTCGAAGGCGCGGATGAGCAGCGGCAGGTCGTGGCCGTCGACGGGGCCGTAGTAGCGCAGGCCCAGTTCTTCGAAGATGACGCTGGGCAGGACGAGGTTTTTGAGGCTTTCTTCGACTTTTTTGCCCAGGTTGCGCGCGGTGGAGCCGCCGAGGCGTTCGACGATTTGCGCGGTTTTTTCGTGGAGCCGGAAGTAGGTGGGGTTGGTGGCGATTTTGTTGAAGTAGTTCGCGATGGCTCCGACGTTGCGCGCGATGCTCCATTCGTTGTCGTTGAGGACGACGATGAGGCGTTTGGTGGTGTCGGCGACGTTGTTGAGGGCTTCGTAGCTGACGCCGCAGGTGAACGCGCCGTCTCCGGCGACGCAGATGACGGCTTCGTCGGAGCCGCGCCGGTCGCGCCCGGCGGCCAGGCCCAGGGCGGCGGAGAGGGCGGTGCCCGCGTGGCCCGCGCCGTAGCAGTCGTGTTCGCTTTCGGCGCGGGAGAGGAAGCCGTTGAGGCCGCCGTATTGGCGGATGGTGTTGAGCCGGTCGAGCCGGCCGGTGAGCATTTTGTGGACGTAAGCCTGGTGGCTCACATCGAAGAGGATTTTGTCTTTCGGGGTGGTGAAGACGCGGTGGAGGGCGAGGGTCAGTTCGACGACGCCGAGGTTGGGCCCGAGGTGCCCGCCGACGGAGTGCGGGTTTTCTTCGGAGAGGGTGTCGACCAGGGTGGTGCGGATTTCCCGCGCCAGTTCGGGCAGGGCGCTTTCGGGGAGCGCTTTGAGATCGGCCGGGCTGTGTAGCGTTTCGAGGTACCCCATTTTACTTAGAATAGGCTGACATCGTCCGAGGGCTTCGGTTTGGATGTCCCCTTGGCGGAACGGGGGTGCGCGGGGGGCGGCACGGCGGTGTTGGGGTCGAAGGGGGCGGTTTGTTTTTCTGCGTTGCGGGTGACGATTTCGATCCGTTTTTCGGCGGCGGCGAGTTTTTCTCCGCAGAGTTTTACGAGCCGGGTGCCTTCTTCGTAGCGTTCCAGGAGTTCTTCGAGCGGGAGTTCGCCGCTTTCCATTGCCGCGACGATGGCTTCCAGGCGCTCGACGGCGGTTTCAAAGGTGGTTTCGGTTTGTTTTTCTGCCATGGCGTTTGTGCGGATGAGGCGGGCTAGTCGCCCCGCTCGGTCCAGCGGTCGCGGTCGCTATAGAAGATACACTGGTTGTCGATGGGCATTGGGGTGACGGCCCGCAGGGGGAAGTCTTTGATGTTGGCGATGTTGACGTTATGCAGGATGAAGGGCGCCCAGTCTTTGTAGTCGCCTTTGACGATATCGCTGACGAGGCCGGCGTTGCCGGTCACCGGGGTAAGGTAAAGGCCGCCGCTTTTGCCGCCGAGGCGCTCGTAGTCGCAAAATTCCAGGAAGCTCTGGACGGTCATCGGCAGCCAGAGGCTTTTGCGGTCGGCATACCAGGCCACGGCCCAGGGCATGTCGGCGGTGATGATTTCCGTGGGTTGGGTCCAGTCCCGCAGGATGGCGATGTAGGGGGGGACGTAGGGGGGCCACTGGACGGGGCTCTTGGTGGCGAGGGTCAGGATGTTGAAGAACGGCAGGGCGCATACCCCAAAGAGGAGGGTGTAGAAGGCGTAGCGAACGATCCGCACGGGCATTTCCAGGCGGGTCCACAGGACCATGATGAAGGCCATGCCAAATGCCGCGAAGAAGGGGATGAAGAGGATGTGGAGGTTGTTGGCGGCAAGGCCCGAGCCTTCGTCGTTGAGGGAAAAGAGGGTCATCCCCAACACGGAAAAAGCCCACATGGAGAGGAGCGCCCACCGCAGGTTGCGCGGCGCCGGTTTTTTAAACAGGTGCAGGAGGGACAGGAAGAAGGCGGGGGCGACGACCATGCTGCCGAGAAATTGGAACAGGTTCCCCATTTGCGCGGCAAGCTGCGTCTGGATTTTTCTGCGGAATATCGACGGGCTGACGCCGGCGTAATTCAGGATGGGGGAGCGCATGATGGCGGCCTCGCTGCCCCGGATCTGTTCCAGCCCGGAATACAGGCTGAGGCCAAACGGGTTGCCGCATACGTGGGAGTTGCGCACGAGCCACGGGGTGCAGACGCCCACGAAGACGATGCTCATGACCAGCGCGGTCTTCCAGCGCGGGGTGAAGTGGACGACGCAGAAGCAGAATGCCCCGACGAATGGCCAGAAGGCGATGCCGTGCGTCAGGGTCAGCAGGCCGAAGAAGAACGCGGTGAAGGCGAGCCATCCGAACGGCGGCGCTCCTTCATTGTGGGCTTCCATCGCCCGCACAAAGCCGTACATCGCGATGTTGAAGAGAAAGAGCATCAGCATTTGTGGCAGGCCGCTCAAGGCGTATTGCCAAAAGACGCCGCAGGCGAGCGTCAGGATGACGACCCAGATCGCGATGTAGTTGTCGAAGATCCGCCGGACGGTGAAGTAGCTGACGAAGACGGAGAGGAAGAAGAAGAGCATGGCGACGGCGGAAATCATCCGGTCGCAGACGTAGATGTAATCCCGCGTACTCAACTGCCAGCGGTCTTTGGAGACCGCGCGGTAGGGGATAAGGGAGTCCGGCCAGTGTTTGACGACCAGGAGGAAGGGCGCGAGGGTGGCGGGCCACAGCGGCGCTTGGTAGGTGTCCGGGATCCGCGGGCCGGGCATGGCGCCCATGTTGGATTTGAACTGGCTGTAGGCCAGGGGGCGGATCATTTTGGTGGAGAATCCGTTGCCCCGGGCGATCTCGCGCGCGATTTGCGCCTGCTCCATCGCTTTGGGGTGGTTGAGCCCTTTGTAGAACCCCGCATACGACGGATCGAAAATGAAGATGACGAAGAGGGCGACCATCGCGGAGAGGAGGGCCGTCAAACGGATCCATTTGCCCAAATGCCCTTCTTCCATCTGGTAAACCAGTTTCTGAACTTGTTGATCTGTGACCATTTAGGTTGAGGTGATTTGGAGTTCTTGAAGGCGGCGATGGAGGGTTCGCCTGCTGATGCCCAGTCGCTGGGCGGCTTGTGTGCGGTTTCCCTTGCTCTCTTCGAGGGCGCGCATGATGAGCCGATGTTCGCTCTCGTGTAAATTCAAATAGCTGCCGGGGCCCGCCGCTGGGATTTTTCCGGGGGGTCTGTTTGCCTGCCGCAGGGTCATGGGGAAGTCGCGGAGGCCGATTTTGGCTCCCGTGGCCATAACGACGCCGTGTTCGATGGTGGTGCGCAGTTGGCGGACGTTGCCGGGCCAGTCGTAGGCGAGGATGGCTTCCATGGCTTCGGCGGTCAGTTCGCGCTCGGGTTTGCTGTTTTCTTTGGCGAATTGCTTGAGGAAGTTGGCGACCAGGAGGGGGATGTCGTCTTTGCGTTCCCGTAAGGGGGGGAGCGTGATGGGGACGACGTTGAGGCGGTAGAAGAGGTCTTCGCGGAAGGTTCCTTCCGCCACCATTTTCTGCAGGTTTTTGTTCGTGGCGGCGACGAGCCGGACGTCGACTTTGATGGGCTGGTTGCCCCCTACCCGCTCAAAGGAGCGTTCTTCGCCCAGGACGCGCAGGACTTTGACTTGGAGGTTGGCGTCGATTTCGCCGATTTCGTCCAGGAACAGGGTGCCGCCGCTGGCTTGCTCGAAGCGGCCGATGCGGCGTTCGATGGCTCCGGTAAACGCGCCCCGTTCGTGCCCAAAGAGTTCGCTTTCCAGCAGTTGCGGGGAGAGGGCGGCGCAGTGGACGGCGACGAATTTCTGTTTGGGCCGCCCGCTGAGGTTGTGGAGGGCGTGGGCGACGAGTTCTTTGCCGGTGCCGCTTTCGCCTTGGATGAGGACGGTGGCGCGCGAGGGGGCGACTTGCCGGATGACGTCGAAGACTTCGTGCATGGGGGCGGAGTTGCCGATGAGGCTTTCGAGCCCGAAGCGTTGTTCGACTTGCTGGCGTAGTTCTTTGTTTTCCTGTTCGGCGTCGCGGCTGCGCAGGGCGCGGCGGATGAGGATTTCCAGGCGGTCGATGTTGAGCGGCTTGGTGATGAAGTCGTAGGCGCCGTGTTTCATGGCCTCGACGGCGGTGTCGACGGAGCCGTAGGCGGTCATCATGATGCAGACCGGCGGGTGGGGCAGGGCCAGGGCGCGGTCGATCAGTTTCATGCCGTCTTCGCCGCCCAGGCGGAGGTCGGTGACCATGACTTCCACGGGGTCGGTTTCGAGGATGTTCAGGGCTCCCTGGATGTCGGACGCGACGTAGACGTCGAAGTTCTCCTCCAGCGAACTGCGCAACCCGTCGCGGGTGTGCTTCTCGTCATCGACAATGAGGAGGGTTGGGTTCATTCAGGGTTTTTCCACGAACTCGCGGGAGAGTCCTGTTACATAATCGAGCGGAAAATCGGCTGCAACCCCGAAGGCGAAAAATCTGCGCCACAATGGCACGGCAGGGAGGGTCCGGCGGCAGGTGTTCCGCGCTCGCCCTCCCTTCTCCCCTCCCCCTTTACGCCAGCAGGGCGTCAAGGACATCCTGGGCGGTGTAGGTTTTCGCGCCCGGTTTGAGGAATCGCTTGAGGTTGACGACGTCGTCTCCGGCGGTAAGCAAGGGGGGTTCGATTTTCCCTCCAGGGAGCGTTTGGCCCAGGCCGATGGTGGCGAACAAGCCGTTGCATACGCATTTGCGCCCGTTCACATCGTTTTCGTGGCCGCCTTTGCGCACGTAGTTGGAGACCACTTCCGCGGGGCAGCGGTAGCCGAGGGTGCCGTCTTCTTTGCGGTAGGGATGGCGCAGGTAGCCCAGGTCGCACACGCGCACGCGGTTGGTGTAAACTGCTTGGCAGGAGACGCTTCCCTCGACGTTCAAAACCTTGAAGGGGAACCCGGTGGGGGAGGCCAGGGGGTCGGTGGTGACGCACAAGTTCCCGGCGAGGGCGCTTTCGATGACTTGTGTTTTGATCTCGGGCGCGACGCCGGATTCTTCGCAGAAGGCGAAGGCGGTGCCGACTTGGACGCCGACGGCCCCGAGTTGGATGGCTTCGGCGAGTTTGCCGGGGGCTCCGTAGGAACCGGCCAGCCAGAAGGGGAGCCCGATTTCGGCGATCTTTTTCAGGTCGGGGATGTCCCGCGCTCCGTAGATCGGCTCGCCTTTTTCGCTCAGTTGCATGATGCCGCGCGGCGGGGCGTTGTGGCCGCCCGCTGTTTCTCCTTCCACGATGAAGCCGTCCACTTTACCCGTCGATTTACGGGCCAGGGTGAGCGCGAGGGTGGCCGAGGAGATGATGGCCAGGAAGTTGGGGCGTTTGAGGGCGGGTGCCTCGCCGCCGCAGAAGGTCTTGGGGTCGAAGCTGACGGAGTATTCCTGCTCCGGCGTCGCGCCCAGTACGTCGAGCTTCAGTTTGGCGGGTTCGCCTTTGGAGAAGAGGTCCAAGACGCCGGGGATGGCGCGCGGGATCCCGGCTCCCATGAGGATGGAATCGACCCCGGCGAGCATGGCGCCGAAGATGCACGAGAGGGTGGGCATCTGGATTTTCTCCAGGAAGTTGATGCCGACGGCCCCGGCGTGGCCGGCTTTGGCCAGGAAGACTTCGACGAAGTTGGCCAGGGTGTGAAGCTCCAAGATGCTCTGGTGCGGGGCGGCCGTCATCATGGGGACGGCTTTGAACGGCTGGCCCTTGGGGATGCCGCCTTCCACAAAATATTGTTCCCAGACGCGCCGGGCGATATCCGGGAAGGGAAAATGATCAAAGGCCCGGCGGACATGGCCGTCGGGGTCGCCGGATTGGAGGCGCCGGGTTAGCACGATATCCAGCGCGGTGCCGGATACGACGCCCAGTTGCCCCGCGATGGAAACGGCTCGGGCGAGTACCCAGTTGGATACCCCAACGCCCATGCCACCCTGGATTATTTTGGGATAAAACATGTTGATCAGCCTCAAGGCTCTCATAATCAGGCACAAATGTCCCAGATAATTTTCACGGAAAGCGTTTTCCGGGAAAATAAGGGCGCTTTTAGGGGAAAATCCCTGATTTACCCCTTCAAAAGAGCCCGCAAAAACGGGGCGGTGCGGCTGGTTTTGCTCCGGGCGACTTCCTCGGGCGGGCCGCTGGCGACAACGCGGCCGCCTTCCGGCCCGGCCTCGGGACCGATGTCCACGACGTAGTCGGCTTCGGCGATGAGGTCGAGGTTGTGTTCGATGACGACGACAGTTTGACCGTCTTCGACGAGCCGGTGGAGGACGTCCAGGAGGCGCTCGACGTCGGCCATGTGGAGGCCGATGGTCGGTTCTTCCAGGAGGTAGACGGTGGATTTGGGGGTGCGCTGCCGCCGGATGCGGTCGTTGGCGGCGCGGGTAACGCCCCGGATGAGTTCGCTGACGAGTTTGAGCCGCTGGGCTTCGCCGCCGCTCAAGGTGGGGCTGGGCTGGCCGAGTTTGAGGTAGCCCAGGCCGGTGTCGCACAGGAGGTGGAGGGGGCGGGCGATTTTCGGGTTGGCGTTGAAGAATTCGGCGGCGGTTTCGAGGGTCATGTCCATGACGGCCCCGATGCTTTTGCCGTTGTATTCCACTTCCTGCGTGGCGGCGTTGTAGCGTTTGCCCCGGCAGTCGGGGCACGGGATGTAGCTGGCGGGCAGGAAGTTCATCTCGATTTTCAAGACGCCCTGGCCCGCGCAGGTTTCGCAACGCCCGCCCGCCGTGTTGAAGGAGAAGCGGGAGGCCGTGTAGCCGCGCATCCGCGAGAGCGGCAGGGTGGCGAATTGTTTGCGGATTTCGTCGAAGACTTTGATGTAGGTGGCGGGGGTGGAACGGGAGGTTTTGCCGATGGGCGACTGGTCCACTTCGTAGACGGTTTCGACGAATTCCCGGCCGTGGATGGAATCGTAGTTCCTGGTTTCGTGGCTTCCCGATTCCTTCTTCCGCTCCAGCGCGGGGCGCAGGACGCCGCGCATGAAGGAGCTTTTGCCGGAGCCGGAGATGCCGGTGAGGACGGTGAGCCGCCCGATGGGGATGCGGATGTCCACATTCTGGAGGTTGTGGGCGCGCGCGCCGCGCACTTCGAGCCAGCCGGGGGCGGTGTCGAGCGGACGGCGCGCTCCCCTCACGGGGTGGCGCATCGGTTCGCGCAGGCAGCGGCCGGTCACGGAGGTGGGGTGGCGCATCAGTTCTTTCAATTTCCCGATGGCGACGACCTGGCCGCCCCGGCTGCCCGCGCCAGGCCCGAGGTCGATGATGGTGTCGGCGTGGCGCATGGTTTCTTCGTCGTGCTCGACGACGACCAGCGAGTTGCCCTTGGCCCGGAGGGCTTCGAGGGTTTCCAGAAGCTGGGCGTTGTCGCGCGGGTGGAGGCCGATGGTCGGCTCGTCGAGGACGTAGAGGACGCCGCGCAGGTTGGAGCCGAGCTGGGCGGCGAGGCGGATGCGCTGGGATTCGCCGCCGCTCAATGTTTTGGCGGAACGGTTGAGGCCGAGGTAGTCGAGGCCGACGCGCCCCATGAATTCCAGGCGCTGGCGGATTTCGGGGAGGATGTCGGCGCTGATGACTTTCTGGGCGGCGTTGAGTTTGAGTTTGTCCAGTTCGGCGAGCGCGCCCTGGGCGGGGAGGTTGACCCAGTCGCCCATGGTCCGGCCCTGGAGCCGGACGGCGCGGGCGATTTCGTTGAGCCGCACGCCGCCGCATTCGGGGCAGGGCTGGGCTTCGCCTTCTTCGAGCCATTCGTGGCGGCGCTCTTCGTCCATTTCGGCTTCGAGGGGGGTGTCGGCTTCCGCGGCGGGGCCTTCCCAGATCTCGCCGAAGCCGTGGCAGAGTTCGCACCAGCCGTGGGGGGAGTTGAAGGAGAAGAGCCGCGGGTCGAGGGGCTCGAAGGAGCGGCCGCAGCCGGGGCAGCTCCGCTCGGTGCTCAAGACGGTCATTTTGCCGTGGGCGTCGCGCAGCCGGGCGGTGCCTTTGCCGATTTCGAGGGCGCGCCGGAGGATTTGCTCCAGGCGGCCGGGGGAGCGGCGTTCGCCGACGACGACGTCGATGGTGTGTTCGCGGAAGCGTTCCAGGCGCTTGAAGTCGGCGACGGGCAAAAGCCGGCCATCGACGTAGAGTTCCTCGAAGCCTTCGCGCTGGGCCCAGCGCGCGATTTCGGTGTGGAAGCCTTTGCGGCCTTTGACGAGGGGGGCCAGGACGCGGACGCCGCCCCGTTTGCGCACGGCGGTTTCGGCTTTTTTCAGGATGGCCGAGAAGCTCTGTTTTTCCACGGGGAGCTGGCAATCGGGGCAATACTGGGTGCCGAGTTTGGCGAAGAGGAGACGCAGGAAGTGGTAGACTTCGGTGACGGTGGCGACGGTCGATTTGCCGCCGCCGCGCGTGACGCGCTGCTCGATGGCGACGGCGGGCGGCAAGCCGGAGACGAGGTCCACGTCGGGGCGCTCCAGTTGCTCGACGAATTGCCGCGCGTAGACGGACATGCTGTCGAGGAACCGGCGCTGGCCTTCGGCGAAGAGGATGTCGAAGGCGAGGGTGCTCTTGCCGGAGCCGCTGAGGCCGGTGACGACGACGAGTTGGTCGCGCGGGATATCGACGGAGATGTTTTGGAGGTTGTGCTCGCGCGCGCCGTGGACGCCGATGGCTTGGAGGAGACGCGGGGACGGGGCGACGCGGGGGTGCGGGGACGGGGCGCTGGCGCGCTGTTTTTTGCCGAGGACCGGTTGCAGGGCCTCGCCGGTGTGGGAGCCGGGGGCTTGCGCCACTTCCTCCGGGGTGCCGGTGGCGACGACGAGGCCGCCGCCTTCCCCGGCTTCGGGGCCGAGGTCCACGAGGTAGTCGGCGCTCTTGATGACTTCCAGGTTGTGCTCGATGACGAGGAGGGTGTTCCCCTGCTCCACCAGGCGGTCGAAGACGCGCAGGAGCTGGGCCACATCGTCGAGGTGCAGGCCGGTGGTCGGCTCGTCGAGGATGAGCAGCGCGCCGGGGTGCGGTTCGCCCTCCTTGCCTTTCCTGGATTCGGGGGTTCCCAATTCCTTCCCGCCTCCCGCGAGGTGGCTGACGAGCTTGAGCCGCTGCGATTCGCCGCCGCTCAGGACGGTCAACGGCTGGCCCAGGCGCAGGTAGCCGAGGCCCACGTCGGCGAGCAGGTCGAGGGTGGCGAGCATGGAGCGGATGGCGGCGGATTCGGCGGCCTCCGGCTCGAAGAAGACGCGCGCTTCGGCGACGGTCATTTCCAGCACGTCGGCGATGGATTTTTCCCGCAGGTGGATGCGCAGGACATGGGGCTGGTAGCGCTTGCCGCCGCACTCCGGGCAGCGGACGAAGAGGTCGCTCAAAAATTGCATTTCGATCTTCTCGAAGCCCATGCCGGAGCAACGGTCGCAACGGCCGGTGCCGGAGTTGAAGGAGAAGGCGCTGGCGCTGAGGCCCGCGGCCATTGCCTCGGGGAGCATGGCGAAGCGCTCGCGGATGGCGTCGAAGTGGTCGAGGTAGACGATGGGGCTGGAGCGGGGGGTGCGCGAGAGCGGGGCCTGGTCCACCATGACGACGCTGGAGAATGCTTCCGCGCCCCGGATGCCGCGGCAGGCTCCGGCATCTTCCTCTTCCTGCCCGCCCCGGAGTTTGAGGAGGTTCCGGTAGAGGACTTCGTGCACGAGGGTGCTCTTCCCGGAGCCGGAGACGCCGGTGACGCAGGTGAAGACGCCGACGGGGAAGGCGGCGTCGATGCTCGCCAGGTTGTTTTGGGTGGCTCCCTCGACTTTGAGCCAGCCTTTGGGGGCGCGCCGCGAGGCGGGGATGGGGATGCGCTTTTTGCCGGTGAGGTAGTCGGCCGTGAGGGTTCCGCGCAGCTTGCTTAGCGGGCCGCTGTAGACGAGTTCGCCGCCTCCCTCGCCCCGGCCGGGGCCGATTTCCACGAGGTTGTCGGCGGCGCGCAGCACGGCTTCTTCGTGTTCGACGACGACGAGGGTGTTGCCCCGGTCGCGCAGGTCGCGCATGACGTCCAGGAGCCGGTGGACGTCCCGCGGGTGCAGGCCGACGGTCGGCTCGTCCATGACGAAGAGGGTGTTGACGAGGGATGCGCCAAGGCAGGTGGTCAGGTTGACGCGCTCGACTTCGCCGCCGCTGAGGGTGCGGGTGGGGCGGTCGAGGCTCAGGTAGCCGAGGCCGACTTCGCACAGATAGCGCAGGCGCGAGGCGACTTCCCCGCGCACCATGGCCGTGGTGGCGTCGTCGCTTTCCCGGGCGCGGCCGAGGAGGCTCAACAAGGTGTCCACCGGCAGGGCGGCGAGTTGGGGGAGCGTCTGGCCTTCCACGCGGAAGTGGAGTGTTTCGGGCCGGAAGCGGCCGCCAAGGCAATCCGGGCAGACCGTGTAGTTGCGGTAGCGGCTGAGCAGCACCCGGATGTGCATTTTGTAGGCCTTGGATTCCAGCCAGTCGAACATGCCCCGCACGCCATACCAGCGGCCTTCTTTCCAAAGCTCCATGGTGTTCGCCTGGGGATCTTCGCCGTAGAGGACGAAGTCGCGGTCCGCCTTGGGCAGTTCGGCGTAGGGGAGGCGGATGTCGATCTCCCGGTGCGCGCAGGCGCGCAGGAGGTCGCGCTGGCATTCGCGGCCGCTCTCGGTCTGGAAGAGTCTTACCGCGCCGTCCTGGAGGCTCAGCGTGCGGTCGGGGATGGCGCGCTCCATGTCGATGCCGATGATCCGGCCGAAGCCGCGGCATTTGGGGCACGCCCCGAGCGGGTTGTTGAAGCTGAAGAGGCCGGGGCTGGGCGGCGTGATGGAGAGGTCGCAATGGGCGCAATGCCAGCCGGAGGAATAGGGCAGGAGGCGCTCCGCGTTCCCCGGCGCGGCGGCGGCGAGAACGAACGCGATCTGCCCTTTGCCGAAGCGCAGGGCGGTTTCGACGGCTTCGAAGAGGCGCGGGCGGTTTTCTTCGGTGAAGGCGAGGCGGTCCTGGATGACCCGGACGACGGCGGGGAGGCGCTTGGGGCCGGGCTCGTCGGTGCGCCAGACGGTGCCGTCGATCCAGACGCGCAGATATCCCTGGCCCTGGAGAAAGGTGAAGAAGGCCTCGCTTTTGGTCCCGGCGGGGACGGGCACGCCGAAGGTGACGAGGCCGGTGGCTCCCCTCGCCTCTTCCAACCCTTGCGCGACGATGGAGGCGGGGGTCTCGGGCCGGATGGGGCGGCCGCACGAGGGGCAGAAGGCCTCGGAGACGCGCGGGAAGAGGAGTTTGATGTATTCGTTGACCTCCGTCATCGTCCCGACGGTGGAGCGGGTCGTTTTGACGTTGTTGGACTGCTCGATGGCGATGGCCGGGGGGATGCCCCGGATTTCATCGACTTGCGGCTTGTCCATCCGCTCCAGGAATTGCCGCGTGTAGGGGCTGAAGGTCTCGACGTAGCGGCGCTGGCCCTCGGCGTAAAGGGTGTCGAAGGCGAGGCTCGATTTGCCGCTGCCGCTGGGGCCGGAGACGACGGTTAGTTTCCCGAGCGGGATGTCGAGGTCGATCCCTTTGAGGTTGTTCTGCCGCGCCCCGCGGATTTGGATGGAAGGTTCAGTTGGCTTCACGGCGAAATTGGAATGACGTTTCCGCGGATGCCGGCGTTCTCCAAAGGCAGTTTGGGCACGCGGCAAACGAGGGAAAAAGTGTGACCCGTCACCTTCCCTCAAACCGGCCCGGCTGGCAAGCAAAGGCGCGCGGCTATTTCGCCGCCTTAGGGCCTGTTCACGAATTCACTAAAAAATTAGGAAACCAGGAAGCCAGGAAACAGAGTTTTGATTCCCCGGCAACTTCTCTCCTTCCTGGTTTCCTGGATTCCTAGGCGGTGTTCACGACTTGGCAGGAAGGGAAATTACAGGCAAGCGTGTCGGTTAGGACCTCGTGAATTTTTAACAGGATTAACAAGATTAAGGAGGATTTACGGGATAAGATGAAGGGGCGTTGTTGCGGCATCTGAGCAAAATCCCGTTCATCTTTAGAAATCCTGCCAATCCTGTTTAAAATTTCCAACGTTTCTCTTTTCTTCTGAACACGGCCTAGGTTCCGGCCGGAGCGGCGGCGGTTTGCTTGGAGAGCCGCTCGATGAGCTTCGGCAGGAGGATGGCCGCGCCCCGCACGACGCTGCCGTGGTCGAGGCCGCCCATTTCATAAAATTCCACCCGGGGGTGGCCCAGGTTGCGCAGGGTGGCGGCGAGGAGATCGTTTTCTTCCACGCGGCTCTTGAATTCGACGCGGCGGTCGCCGGTGATGAGGCAGATGGGGGGCAGGTCCTTCGCCGCGTAGTAGAGCGGGGCGTATTCGTCGATGACCGGCCGCAGGGATTCCCCGGTGTCGCCCCGGAGTTTTTTGACGTGGAAGTGGGTGGTGACTTGGGCGCTGACGGGGAGGATGCCCGCGAGTTGGCGGTTGGAGATCCCGTTTTTTGCCAGCCAGCGGGGGTCCATGCCGATCATGGCCGCGAGGTAGCCGCCCGCGGAGTGCCCGGAGACGAAGACTTTCCTGGGGTCGCCGCCGTATTTTTCGATGTGGCGGAGGACCCACGCGGTGGAGGCGGCGGCGTCATCGAGGAAGCTCGGCAGGGGCGCTTGGGGCGAGAGCCGGTAGCTGACGGCGACGACCGCGATGCCGCGATCTTTGATGTCGGGGAAGTAACGGGCGCCTTCGGTGAGCCCGCCGCCGTGGAACCAGATGAGGGTGGCGAAACCGGGGACGTCGGTGGGGTAAGCGATGTCCAGCTTGCAGGTTTCCTTCTGGTAGGCGTCGGCTTTGGCCAGCGCCTCGCCTTCGTAGTAAGGGAGGTTGGTTTCGGTGGCGGAGACGACGGGGCGCGGCTTGGGTTTTTCCTCGGCGGAGGCCGGGGGGACAAAGGGGATGCAGCCCAGGAGGCAAACCGCGAGAAGGGAGGGAAGTCGCATAAGGGACATTTCACCAGCGAAAAGAGGCGAAAGGCAACTTCCAAAGAGATAGACAGTCAATGTGCGGCTGTGTCAGCCGCGCGGGGCATGTATTACACGCCATTTTGCCTTCATTTTTGTCTCCATTTTGCGAAGTGCAAAATGGTGCTCGGGGGGGGACTTGAACCCCCATGCCTTGCGGCATACGCCCCTCAAACGTACGTGTCTGCCATTTCACCACCCGAGCTTTTGTTGCGGTGGGCCGTTATTCCTACCATGGATTTAGCGGGGTGCAAGCGCGTTTTTTCAACTTTTTGCGTCCTTGAGAATTTTGTTTTCCTGTTGCAAGATTCTGATCGCATGGACATCTCTTCCCCTTCCCTTCTGGCGGCCGACGCTCCGCAGGAGGGATGGATGAAGTTGGATTTTCACCTCCACACGGCCGAGGACCCGGAGGATTACCTCGAACACTCCGCCGAGGAATTGCTGCACCGGGCGCACGCGCTGGGTTTTCACGCGCTGGCGATTACGCTGCACGGCCGGGTGTTGGATGATCCGGCGCTCTTTGCCGCGGCGCGGGAGCTGGGCATCCGGCTGATCCCGGGGGCGGAGTTGCGCCTCGATGGCGCGGATGTGGTGGTGGTGAATCTGAGCCCGGCGGAGGCGCGGGAGCTGCGGAGTTTGCACGATTTGTATGCTTTCCGCCAACGGCGCGGAGGGTCGGCTCTCGTGATCGCGCCGCACCCGTATTTTGTTCTCGGCGGTTCCATGGGACGGCGGCTGGTGGAGTATATCGAGCTTTTCGACGCGATTGAGATTTCGCATTTTCACACGCGCTGGTTTGACCGGAACCGGCCCGCCGCTGCCGTGGCGGAGCGTTTTCAAAAGCCGCTGATCGCGACTTCGGACGCGCACCGGTTGTGCGGGTTTGGCCGCCATTTCTCCTATGTGCAGGCTCCGGCGGACGCGGAGCCGGAGGTGATCTTCGACGCGATCCGGGGCGGCTGTGTGCGGCCCGTGAGCCCCGCGCTTTCGACGGCGCAGTTCGCCCGGCAGTTGTGGTGGATCGGCGTGGAGCATGAGTTGCGGCGCTTGCGGGCGGGGTTCGCGAAACGCGGTTGACACGGCGGCGCGAACCGCAAATCCTGCACGGACTGACTTTTATGAACCCGACTTGGGATATCCTCCTCATCAACCTTGCCGCCACGGTCGTCCTATGGGCGGTCGCCACCGTGGCCGCGCGCATCCGGTTCTCGGCCTCACGCGGGGTGCGTATCGCGCTGGATGTGCTGTTTCTGCTGCCGCTATTGTATCCCTCGCGCGTTGTCCTCCTGCTCATCTTTTATTTCTGCGCGATCCTGGGGTTCCAGCGCGTGGATCGCGAGACGATCGACGCCGCCCGGCTCCAGGGGCTGCGCTCATGCGGGATTTTCTGGCGCGTCTTTTTCCCGGTCGCCTGGCCTTGGTTGATCGGCGGGCTTGTCTTGGGATGCGCCAGGAGCGCCATCCTCCTGGTTATTCTTTACGCGTAAAGCGCCTCGACCAAGCCCAGCGCTTTCTCGGTGGGCATGACGCCCAGTTCCATCTGGTTCATGACGTAGGCGAAGGAGATGCCGTTTTCCGGGTCGGCGAAGGCAAGGCTTCCGCCGGAGCCGGGCTGGCCAAAGGCGGTGGGTGATGGGCCGAAGAGGCGGCGCTGTTTTGTCCCGGCGGCGTCCACGGGGTCGAGCATGACGCCCGCTCCGAAGGCGCTGGGGCAGAGGAGGACGCGGTCGGGGCCGTTGACGAGCCGCCGGGTCATCGGCGCGATGGTTTCGAAGAAGCGGATGCCTTCCAGCGCGCCGCCGCACGCGAGCATGGCGTAGAATTTGCCCAGGGCGTGGGCGGTGCCGATGCCTCCAAAGGCCGGGAGCGAGGCCATGCGCGCTTTGGGGGTGTTCATGGAGGCCGGGCCGTTGAGGCCGCGCGGGGAGGCGAAGGCGCGCGCGGTGAGGGTTTCGCGGTTGTGGAGGGCCTGGTAGAAGACGGGGTCGGTGGTGGTCGCGGTGCCGTGGAGCTTGGGCGGGAGGACCGGGGCGACGGTGTCCACTTTTTCGGGCGGCAGGCCGATCCAGAAGTCGAGGCCGAGCGGAATGGCGAAGTGGGTTTGCCAGTAGTGGCCGAGGGTCATGCCGGGGGCGCCGTCCACGCGCCGGAGGATTTCGTCCAGGAGGGAGCCGAAGGTGCGCGGGTGGTAGCCGTGGGCGAGGCCCGGGGGCCAGTTGGGGACTTGCAGGGCGAGGGCTTCGGCGACGGCGGTGTGGTCGAGCGTGGGGGCCGGGATGTCGAGGGCGGCGAGGCCGGCTTGATGCGAGAGCACTTGGGCGAGGGTGACGCGCTCTTTGCCGCTTTGCTTGAATTCCGGCCAGAAGACGCTGACGGGGGTGGAGAGCGGGATGCCTTCGCGCGCGAGGGCGTGGAGGAGGCACGCGGAGGAGACGGGCTTGGTGCACGACCAGACGAGGACGGGCGTTTCCGCGGTCCACGGGGACGTTTTTTTGCGGTCGGTCCAGCCGCCCGCGAGGGAGAGGACTTCCCTCCCCTCTTGCCAGATGGAGAGGGAGGCCCCGAGTTCTTCCCGGGCGGCGAAGTTTTCCCGGAAATACGCCGCGATGCGCGCTTTGACGGCTTCGGTGATCTTCATCGCCCGGCCAGCAAGCCTTCCAGTTCCTCGACGCGGCGTTCGAAGAGTTCCAGGGTTTTCGCGATGGGGGCGGGGGTGGACATGTCGACTCCGGCGGCGGCGAGCGTGGGGAGCGGGTAGCGGGAACCGCCGCTTTTGAGGAAGCCGAGGTAGGGCTCGGTGTTGCCGGTGGTGAGCACTTGCTCGGAGAGGCTGACGGCGGCGGAGATGCCGGTGGCGTATTTGTAGACGTAGAAGGCGCTGTAGAAGTGCGGGATGCGCAGGCATTCCAGGTCAAGCTCGGGGTCGAGGGCGAAGCCGGGGCCGAAGTAGGCTTCCAGGAGGCCGTGGTAGACGGTGCGGAAGGATTCGAGGGTGAGCGCTTCGCCCGCTTCTTCCATGGCGTGGGTGATTTTCTCGAATTCGGCGAACATGGTCTGCCGGTAGACGGTGCCGCGGATGTCGTCGATCTGCCGGTTGAGCAGGTAGGCGCGCATTTTGGGGTCGTCCGTGTGTTCCAGTAGATAATGGGTGACGAGTTCTTCGTTGAAGGTGGAGGCGACTTCGGCGAGGAAGATGGGGTAGTCGTAGTTCTGGAACATCTGGTTGCGCTGGGAATACCAGGTGTGCATGGAGTGGCCGCCTTCGTGCGCCAGGGTGTAGATGTCGGAGAAGACGTCCGCCTTGTAGTTCATGAGGAGGAAGGGCGGGTTGCCGTAGCTGCTGGAGGAGAAGGCGCCGGAGCGTTTGCCTTTGCTTTCGTAGCGGTCGCACCAGCGTTGTTCGCGCAGTCCTTTTTCCAGGATGCCGCAGTATTCCGTGCCGAGGGGGGCGAGGGCGGCGATGACTTTGCCGATGGCTTCGTCAAAGGGGATGTGGGTGTCGATGTCGGAGACCATCGGCACGTAGGTGTCGTAGTGGTGGATTTCGGCGAGGCCGAGGGTTTTGCGCCGCAGTTCGTAGTAGCGGTAGAGGGCGGGCAGGTGGGCGCGGACGGTCTCGATGAGGTTGTCGTAGACGCGCACGGGGACGTCGTCGTGGAAGAGGGCGGCTTCGCGGGCGGAGGGGAAGTTGCGGGCGCGGGCGGCGAAGACGTCGGCTTTGACGGAGTGGGCGTAGGTGGAGGCGAGGGTGTATTCGTGGTCGGAGAACTCGCGGTAGAACTGGTGGAAGGCGGCTTTGCGCACTTCGGGCTCGCGCTGAATGAGGAAGGAGGAGAAGGCGCTTTGGCTCAGTTCCCGCTCCCGGCCTTGGTCGTCGCGCAGGGTGCCGAATTTCATGTCGACGTTGGTGAGCTGCTCGAAGGTGTCGCGGTGGCCGTGCAGGGCGGCGGAGCCGAGGGCGAGGAGGCGCTCTTCGGGGGCGCTCAAGGTGTGCGGCTTCATCCGGCGCAGTTTGCGCAGGGGGATTTGCCATTCGGCGAGGACGGGGGCGGCCCAGTAGGCTTCGAAGGTTGCGTCGTCGAGGGCCTGGATTTCCGGCAGGATGAAGGAGCAGCCTTCGCCGATGACGGTCAACAAATTTTGGAGTTGGCCTTCGCGCTTGAGGTTGGCCGCGTTGGAGGCGTCCTCGGAGATGCGCAGCATGGCGTAGTGGGAGAGGCGCTCGATTTGGAGGTTGAGGGATTTGTCGAACTCCATGACTTCGCAGAGGGTCTGGGCCGAGGAGGCGGCGCGCCCTTTGAACCCGGCGATGGCGGTCCAGCGCGCTTGCAGGTCGGCGAAGTCGGCTTGCCAGGCGGCGTCGCTCGGGTAGAGGACGGCGAGGTTCCATGTGTCGGCCGCCGCGATTTCGTCCCGCGTGGGGATCCGCGCTCCCGCTTCCGTTCCTTCGTCGCTCATGGAGAAAATGTTCATGGAGCCCATCGTAGCGGGGTTTGCGGCGGGAGCAAAGCAGGAAACGGCGGGCAGCGTGCGGCCAAAGGGGGCGGTAGCTTCTTTTCCCCTATGCCTCCCAGGCGAGCGCGCCGCTTTGCCCGGGATGCGGCGGGGATATGTCGGCGACGCGCCAGCGGCTCGGACGGCCGGTTGCCGCTGGGATGCTTACTTCCCAGAACGGGCGATCCAGCGGGAATTCCACCGTGGCGGGGGGGACCCCGGCGCTCCCGAGGCCGAGGCCCGCGGCTTTGAGCACGGCTTCTTTGCGCGTCCATAGACGCAAAAACGCGGCGTTCCGCTCCGCTTCGGGCAGCGCCGATAATATGCGGATTTCCCGCGAGGAACAGACGGCGGGCGCGTGGGTACGCCAGTCTGCCACGGCGTCCGCCGATTCCAGGTCGATGCCGACTTCGCGGTCCGCCGCCAGG
>JAQTMF010000026.1 GCA_028714515.1 Chthoniobacteraceae bacterium
AGGAAGTCCTCAAACGCTCCGCGCAGGGCTTCATACTGGCCGGAGGCGAACGCGGCGGTGATGCGGGCGGCGTTCCCCACGCAGGCGGCGGCCAGCTCGTGCTGCAAATCGGCGGGGAGAACCTTGCGGGCGGCGGGGGTGGAGACTTCGAAGTCGGGGATGAGGAGGACAAACGACAAATCGGGCGAGACCTCGAAGGAGAGACAGCCGTCGGCGCTGGCGACGGTGAATCCGCCAAACTCGGCCGGGGCGGCGTTGTCGGGGTGCCCCTCCAGTTCGCTGCACAAAAGGAAAAGGTCTTCGCGCTCCAGGGGGCTGCCGGCGAGAGCGTTGAGCCCGTGGAGAATGCCCAGGCGGACGGTGACGCTGCTGCCCAGCCCGCGCGATTGGGGGACATCCCCGGTAATGGTCCAGTCGAAGGCGAACGGCGAAATCTGCGCCGTTTCAAAAAAGCGTTTGGCGGCCTTGGCGGCCATCGGGTGGAGTTTCGCGGCGGGGTTCCCCCGGCGGACGGTGACGCGGTTGTAAATCCGCAAAGCCACCCCCAGGCAATCGTAGCCGGGACCGAGATTGGCAGTGGTGGCGGGAACGCGGAGGGTGATGGCTTGCATAAAGGGTGCCCTAGAAGAGAGAACAAAACCCGCGTGCAGGAAAGCAGGAAAACCACTTTTTCCCCCCGAACGCGAGGAACGGTCCCGTCTCCGCGCCGTCTTTTTCGACGCTCCCCCTTCCAAAACGGCGAAAATCCGCGTAATCTACCGCGAAACTTTCTCTCCCCGCACTTTCATGAACCGCTCCCGTTTCCAGCAAATCGCCTGCCGTTTTCCCAAAATGACGCTCCTGGTCGTCGGCGATATCATGCTGGACGAATTCATTTGGGGCCGCGTGAAGCGGATCTCGCCGGAAGCCCCCGTGCCGGTGGTGGAGGTGGACCGCGAAACGTGCTACCCGGGCGGCGCGGCCAACGTGGCCCGCAATTTATGCGAATTCTCCGGGGGCGTCCATTTGATGGGGCTGATCGGCACCAATACCTATGCCTCGCAGTTGCGCGGGCTGCTGGAAAACGACGGCATCCGGCTCGACTGCCTGGTGGAAGACCCGGCCTACCAGACCATCGTCAAGACGCGCATCATCGCCCGCAACCAGCAGGTTGTCCGGGTGGACCGGGAGCGGAAAACCGGTCTGACCGCCCTCCAAAGCGCCCAGGCGCTGGCCCAGATCGACCAGTTGTTGAGCCAGATCGACGGCATCATCATCGAAGATTACGCCAAGGGGCTGCTCGACCAGCACCTCGTGGACGCCATTATCGAGCGGGCCCGCGCCGCGGGAAAAGTGGTCACGGTCGATCCCAACCCCAACAACCGCCTTGCCTGGAACGGCGTGACCGCCATCAAGCCGAACCGGAGCGAAGCGTTCGCCGCCGCCGGGCTGCCGCAGACCGACCCCGTGGAACCGGCGACGGAAGACACGGCGCTCCTGGAAGCCGGGAAAGCGCTTTTGGAACGCTGGAACACCGAGAGCCTCATGGTGACTTTGAGCGAGCAAGGCATCATGCTCTTCCAAAAGGAAGGGGAACCCTTTCACATCCCGACGCACGCCCAGGAGGTCTTCGATGTGTCCGGCGCGGGCGACACGACCATCGCGCTCTTCACCCTGGCCCTTTGCGCGGGGGCCAGCCCGACCGAAGCCGCCGACATCGCCAACCACGCGGCGGGGATCGTGGTGGGCAAGCTCGGCACCGCGACCGTCACCGCCGAGGAGTTGACGGAGAGCTTCGAGGAGGAGGCCTCGTAGTGCTCCGGCCCGCCGTCTTCCTGGACCGCGACGGAACGCTGATGGAGGAAGTCCATTATTGCGCCGACCCGGCCCTCGTCCGCGTTTTTCCCGGCACGGCCGCCGCCCTGCGCCGCCTTGTCGAGCGCGGGTTCCTCTGCGTGCTCATCACCAACCAAAGCGGCATCGGGCGCGGGTTGCTCACGGAGGAACAATACCAGGCCGTGCAGTGCGAACTGCTCCGCCAACTGGAAGCGCGGGAAGGAAAGGCGGCCGCGTCTCCCCTCATCACCGCTTCCTACTACTGCCCCGACGCCCCGCCCACCCCCTCGCCCCGGCGCAAGCCGGAACCGGGCATGGTGCGGGAGGCGGCATGCGATTTGGGCATCGACCTGGCCCGCTCGTGGTTCGTGGGCGACAAGGCGGCGGACATCGCCTGCGGCCGGCGCGCCGGGACGCGCACCATCCTCGTCCAAACCGGCTACGGAGCCCAAACGGCGGCGGGACCGTGCGACCCTCCCCCGCATTTTGTCGCGAAAGAGATTGTCGCGGCGGTGGAGATCGTCGTACAGAATTCCGATGCCATCCGCCCGTAAAAGCGTCGCCGCCATTCTTCCCGCCCGCTGGGGGTCCACCCGCTTCCCCGGCAAACCGCTCCACCTCATCGCCGGAAAACCGCTCATCCAGCACGTCTGGGAACGGACCCTGCGCGCCAAGAGCATCTCGCGCGTGCTGATCGCCACGGACGACATGCGCATCGCGGAGGCCGCGTTCGCCTTCGGCGCGGAGGTGGCCGTCACCTCGCCCAAACACCGCAGCGGCACCGACCGGATCGCCGAAGTCGCCAAAAAACTGAAGGGCATCTCCCATGTCCTCAACGTCCAGGGGGACGAACCGCTCGTCGATCCCGCCCTGCTCAACCGCCTGGCCAAGACGCTCCTTGCCGATCCCAAGCTCGACATGGTGACGGCCGCCAACGTCTTTGGCCCGGCCGACGACGTCACCAACCCGAACGCCGTGAAAGTCGTCCTGGGCCGCGACGGCAACGCCCTCTATTTCTCCCGCAGCCCCATCCCCTACATCCGCGACGCCTCGGCCGCCCTCCCTCTCTACCGGCACCAGGGGCTCTACGGCTACTCGCTCAAGTTCCTGCTCCAGTTTGTGCAATGGAAGCCCTCGCCGCTGGAAAAAGCAGAACAGCTCGAACAACTCCGCGCGCTGGAAAACGGGGCATCCATCCGTGTATTGATCACAAAACACGCCTCCGTGGGGGTCGATACCCCGGCCGATGCGGCGGCTGTGGAAAATATTCTGGGGAAAAACCGCTGATTCTGCGTAATCTGAAGCCTACAACCTCTTTATGAAATACATCTTTGTCACCGGCGGCGTGGTCAGTTCTCTCGGCAAGGGCCTCGCGGCCGCCTCTCTCGGCACGCTCCTGGAACACCGGGGCCTCAGCGTCGTGCTCCAAAAATTCGATCCCTATCTGAACGTGGACCCGGGCACGATGAGCCCCTTCCAGCACGGCGAAGTCTACGTCCTCAACGACGGCGCGGAAACCGACCTCGACCTCGGCCACTACGAACGCTTCACCAAATGCGTGCTGACCCGCAACAACAACCTCACCAGCGGGCAGGTTTACCAGAACGTCCTCGACAAGGAACGCCACGGCGATTACCTCGGCAAAACCGTCCAGGTCATCCCGCATGTCACCGACGAGATCAAGGCCCGGCTGCGCCAGCTCGAAAAAGAGCAGCCGTGCGACGTGCTCATCACGGAAATCGGCGGCACCACGGGCGACATCGAGGGGCTCCCCTTCCTGGAAGCCATCCGGCAATTCATCCTGGAAGTGGGCCCGCAGAACGCCATCATCATGCATGTCACGCTGGTCCCCTTCATCAAGGCGGCGGGCGAGCTAAAGACCAAGCCCTCCCAGCAGAGCATCGCCAAGCTGCGTGAGATCGGTCTCCACCCGCAG
This sequence comes from Chthoniobacteraceae bacterium, assembly GCA_028714515.1. GTDB lineage: Bacteria > Verrucomicrobiota > Verrucomicrobiia > Chthoniobacterales > Chthoniobacteraceae > UBA695. The sequence goes on from JAQTMF010000026.1 coordinate 3,752, forward strand.
GTGCTCGTCTGCCGGTGCGAACACCCGCTGGGCGACGATGTGCGCCAGAAACTGTCCATGTTCTGCAACGTCCCGCTCGAAGCCGTGGTGGAGGCCCGCGACGTGGACCACACCATTTACGAAATGCCGCTCATGCTCCAGAACGAGCGGCTGGACAACACCGTCGTCAGCCTCCTGGGCCTCGGCAAGAAAGCCGATCCCGTGGCCGACATGGTGAACTGGAAGAAATTCGTCCAGCGAATCATCAGCCCCAAAAAGCGGGTCAAAATCGCCGTCGTCGGCAAATACATCGAGCTACAGGACGCCTACAAGAGCGTCTACGAATCGCTCACCCACGCCGCCGCCGCCAACGATTGCGGCATCGACCTGATCCGCGTGGACGCGGAGACGGTGTCGGACGCCGACCTCACCGACGTGGCCGGAATCCTGGTTCCCGGCGGCTTTGGCGACCGGGGCATCGAAGGGAAGATCCGCGCCGCCCAGTATGCCCGCGAGAACGGCATCCCCTACCTCGGCCTTTGCCTGGGAATGCAAATCGCGACCATCGAGTTCGCCCGCAATGTCTGCGGCTTCAAGGACGCCAACAGCACCGAGTTTGACGAAAAGACCAAGCACCCGGTCATCTCGCTGCTCGACGAACAGAAGAACGTCACCGACATGGGCGGCTCCATGCGCCTTGGAAGCTGGCCCGCGAAGATCATCGAAGGGACGCGCGCCCACCAGGTGTATGGCAAAACGGAAATCACCGAACGGCACCGCCACCGCTACGAATTCAACGGGGCCTTCCTGGAAGCGATGACCTGCAAGGGGCTCGTGATCGGCGCGACCTCGCCCGACGGCAGCTTGGTGGAGATGATCGAGCTGAAAGATCACCCGTGGTTCCTGGCCTGCCAGTTCCACCCGGAATTCCAGAGCAAGCCGAACCACCCGCACCCGCTCTTCAAAGGCTTCATCGCCGCCTGTTTGGCGAATTTGAGCTAGTAGGTCGGGACGTACAGTCTTTCGGAACAGAGTATCCGCAGATTTCGCAGAGGGACGCAGATTGGAAGGCAGAAGAGCCTTTCTGTCATCTGTGAAAATCTGCGTAATCTGTGGATCTTTCTCTGGTTTTATCAATCCGTGGACACGTCCTCGTTTCGCGAAATAAACGACAAAAGCCCGGCCAACTTGCTTGTCATCCCGACCGCAGGGAGGGACCTCGCAAACGTCTCAACGCCTTCCATTCTTCGAAATCCTGAAGCCTTGGAGAGATCCCTCGCTAGCTCGGGATGACACGGGAGGATGCGCCGTTTTCATGCCTGCGGACGCTCTTTCCTCTTTCCCGCGTCTTTTCTTTACGGCGCGGCGGAACCGGGCATCCGTTCCATGCAGGCCAGGAAGCCGACGAGGGTTTTGTTCTCAAAACGCACGGCCTCGCGCCGGACGCGCTCCGTTTCGACGAATCCCCAGCTCTCGATTTCCTTTTGCAGGGCGGGCATGTGCCGCGCCCCCCAGGGAACGACGACCATCGTGTGGGCGTCGAGCGCTTTGCGAATCTCGCCCAGCAGGTGTTCGTTGCGTTTGTCGAGCAGATCGGTGCAAACGCTTTCCGTCCCTTGCGCGAAGGTCTGCCGCGACTGCGAATACTTGGCAAGCGCCTCCTGGAAGTTGGCGCTCTGTATCACATTGCCGAAGGCTTGAATCCACTGGACGGTTGTGGAGTGAAACTCGGCGGTGTCCACATCCGCGCTGCGGTATTCCAACGGCGGAACGGCGGGAGCGGGCACGTTTTTTTCCTCGGCCTCCCGCGAAGCGGCGAGCCCTTTCACGGCTTTTTCGGTGAAGGTGCTCTGCTGCTGGGAGGTGAAGCCCAGGAGGTGGGCGGCGTTGGAGTAGTCCAGTTTTCCCCGCAAGTAGCCGTTGCGGTCGCTGATCCCCTCCAGGAGCACGACGGCTTTCGACCCGGCGGGCAGCGCCCGGGCGATTTCGTCGTAGAACCCGTTCTTGGCGACGTGGATCATGCTGATTAAGCGGATCTCCTTGCCGTCGTGCTGGAACCGCCGTTCCTCCAGCAAGATGCCGCCGGGCTGGATCGTTACGTAGCGGCCGGTGGAATCTTCCAGTTTGCCGCGCAGCTTTTGCGCGGTTCCCAGGATCAACAATCCCACCAGGGCGACGCCGAGGAAGCCGTTCAAGAGCCCCGTGCCAAAAAAATTGCGCAAAGTGAACCGCGGGCGGCTGCTGGTGAAATCCTGGATTCCCCCGCCCTGCGCGTTCCAAAAACCGGCGACTAGCCCCAACCCCAGCAACGCCTCGGCGGCGGAGATGGGGAGCATCCCCCGCTGGCCATAGAGGAGGCCCCACAAGAGGCAGAAACCAAGGAAACCCAGGGGCGGAAGCAGCAGGCGTTTGGAAAGCCGGGGCGTCAGGATCATGCCGAAAAACAACACCAGCCCCAGGATCAGCACGGCGAAGGAAACCACGGCGGCGAAAAAGTTGGGCATCTGCCCGGGCGCGCCCCGGCGGCCCAGCAGGTCGGCCATGGAGAGCAGACCGTCCGCGATGAAGGCGTAGAGAAAAGCCGTGGTGAGTCTGTGCATGAACCGGGGGGAAAAAGGGAAGGCTCTATTCTTGCGCGCGGGCGGCGAGGAATGCAAGCCCCGCGCCGCTTTCCCTTTTTCCCGCTCGACAGAGACGGCGCTTCATGGCGAGATCAGGGTCCGTCCGCCCGGGTTCGCCCGGCCCGGCTTTTTCGTTTTTCATGGAAACATTTTGGCTCAAGCAGGGGGGGCGCGTGGCCCTGGGCGTCAACGGGGCGCGCTGGCTCGAAACAGCCGCGCCCGCCTTCGCGCTGGTCTGCTTCGCCTCCGGATGCTCGCTTTTGCTGGCCCGCCGCGAAGCCTGGAGCCTCCTGCCGGTGACAGTGGCCGCCGCGATCGCCGCCGTGGCCGTGGCCGGGTTTGCCTGGCGGCGGACGCGCAAAAAATGGTTTTCCCGCCTGGACGGCCTGGTGCGCCTGGAGGCGGTGCTGGGGCTCCACAACCGCCTTTCCTGCGCGGCGGCGGGGGTCGGGCCGTGGCCGCCGCCCCAAGAGGGCGTGTCGGGCCGGTTCCGCTGGCGCTGGCAACGGCTCGCGATGCCCGTGGGATGCGGGCTGGTTTTTCTGGCCGCCGCTTTTTGGATGCCGATCACCCCGGAACCGATTCTCCCGCCCGCCCGCATCGAGCAGCCCCTGGCCCTGGCGCAGGTGGAAAAAGCTCTCGATGCCTTGAAGCGCGACGCCGTGGCCGATCCCCAGGCGCTCGAAGCCCAGGAACAGAAGCTCGAAGCGTTGCGCGCGCAGCCGCCCGAGGCGTGGTATTCGCAAGGCGGCCTGGAAGCCTCCGATGCCCTGCGGGAGAAAACCGGCCACGACATCGCCGCGCTGGAGCGCCATCTCGACGCGGCCACCCAGGCGCTGGCGGCCATGGAGTTTTCCCAGGGGAACGGCGCGCCGATCGCCCTGGACAAGGAGACGCAGTGGAACGAGGCGATGCAAGGGTTGCAGTCGGGCGGGATGCCGCTCAACAAGGCCGACCTGTCCGCCTTGACCCAATGCGGCAAGAACGCCCTTTCGCCCCAGCAGCTCCAGGCGCTGCGCGAGAAGCTCTCGCAAAACCAGGCCACCTGCCGGGCCGCGATGCAAACCGTGGGCGAGGCGCTGGCCCAGGCCAAAACCGGCTTTTGCGAAGGCGGGGGCCAGGACGCACCCCCGGGGCCGGGCGGCGGCGGCAAGACCGCGCCGCTGGGGCTGCGCGAAAAAGCGGCCGACATCCAGCCCCAGCAGGAACAACGACTGGAAAGCAAGGACGCGGAGCACACGGCCCTGGGCGACGTCATGAAAGTAACCACGGGATCGCACAAGGTGGATCCCAACGCCGGAGCCGCGCCCACGGCGGGCGGCGCGACCGCCTCGGCCGGAGCCGGGGGGGAAGCCGTCTGGAAGACCGCCGCCTCGCCCAAGGAGGAGGCGGTATTACGGAAGTATTTTGAATAGGATCGCCGGCCGCCCCACCAATTCGCTTTTCTTAGCCTCCCTAAACTGTTTTTCTCAATCCCCGACATGGACCCCCTCAACGAGACGGAAATCGCGTCCGCTGGCGCGCAATTGCAGCGGCTGCGGCAGGAACTGAACGGCGTGCTTTTTGGCCAGGAGGCGCTGATCGACGGCGTGCTCACCGGTCTCCTGGCGCGCGGGCACTTGCTGCTGGAAGGGTTGCCCGGCCTCGGCAAGACGGAGCTGGTGAAGGCGCTCTCCCGCGCGATGGGGCTCCAGGCCAAACGCATCCAGTTTACGCCCGACCTGCTTCCCGGCGACATCACCGGCAGCCCGATCCTCCAGGAAACCAACGGGCGGCGCGAGTTCGTCTTCCAGCCGGGTCCCCTCTTCGGCAACCTCATCCTGGCCGACGAAATCAACCGCGCCTCGCCCAAAACGCAATCCGCCCTGCTGGAGGCGATGCAGGAGCGGCGGGTGACGGTGATGGGCGAAAGCCATCCCCTCCCCGATCCCTTCTTCGTGGTGGCGACCCAGAACCCCATCGAACTGGAGGGGACCTACCCGCTGCCCGAGGCGCAGCTCGACCGTTTCCTCTTCAAGCTGGACGTTCCGCGCGCGGGAGCCGCCGTGCTGGAGGAGATCGTCAACCGGCGCGAAATGGGCGTGGAGCCCACGGTGCAGGCGGTCTTGAATGCCGGGGAATGGAACGCGCTTTCCGCGCTCGCGCGGCGCATTTACATGCCGCCCGTGGTGGCCAACTACATCGCCCGCCTGGTGGACGCGACGCACCCGGGCAGCTCGTGCGCGGCGGAAGGGGTGAAATTTGGCGCAAGCCCCCGCGCCGCGCTGGGTCTCGCCGCCGCGGCGCGCGCCCGGGCGTTGCTGGAGGGGCGGATCAACGCGAGCTTTGAAGACGTGGCCGCCGTGGCCCCGCCGGTGCTGGGGCACCGGATCTTGCTGGATTTCACCGCGCGGCTCGCGGGCGCGACCAGCGCGGCCGTGGTCGCGCAAATTCTCAAAGAAGTGCCCCGCCAGGCCCGCGAAACGCCCGTTACCCTCGCCGACGCATGAACCGCTCCCTTTTCCTCGCGGCGGCGGGCCTCGCCGCCCTGGCCGCCGTCCACACCGGCCGCGCCGCGCAATCGCAGCCGATCGACACCGAAAACGGCAGCGGCATCGCCATCACCGTCTCGCGCGTCTTTGACAACACGCCGCCGGGCGGCGCCGCCCCCGTGCACCTCAATGTGACCAACCGCTCCGGCGAGACGGGCACGTGGACCTTCACCACCAGCCGGTATATGAGCGGGGGAAGCCTGACGACCCAGACGGAAGTGACCGTGGGGCCCGGCGAATCCCGGTCCGTCCCATTCATCGCCTTCCTGGGAGCGACGATGCGGGGCAACAACGTGAACGTGCATGCCACCGGCCCCGCCGTCCAGGGCGGCGGCAACGCTTATTTGCAGCACAGCTACAACGGCAACGCCAAAGAAATGCCGTTCCTGGCGATGAGCCGCGACCTGGCCGCCCGCTCGTGGGAACCACTCAAAAAACACATCGAGACGGCCAAGTGGACCTTTGACGCCACGCAATTCGATCCCGCCGACCTGCTGGACGACTGGCGCGCCTACGCGGGGGTGGGTTTCCTGGCACTCTCCGACACGGAATGGGCCAAGCTGCCCGCGAGCGTCCGCACGGCGCTGCGCCAGTGGGTGAGCATGGGCGGGCGGCTCATCGTCGCCTCCAACGCCCCGGCCTCCATCGACTGGAGCGGAGCCCGCGCCTCCACCCCGGCCGCGGACGGTGTTTCCTACGGGTTCGGCGTCCTCGGCACGGTCCTCTGGGACGGCAAGGAGCTGAAACCGGAAGCGCTCGCGCCGCTGGTCATGAAGGAGAAAGGGAACGACAACAGCGCGTATGATGAAAACAAGAGCTGGAGCATGCTCGCCAACCTGGGAAGCCTGAAGCCCAACGCGCCGTTGATCCTCGGCTTTGTGATCGCGTTCGCCACGCTGGTGGGCCCCGTCAACCTGTTCCTGCTCGCCCCGCCCGCCCGGCGGCACCGGATGTTCTGGACCACGCCGCTCATCGCCGTGGGCGGGAGCCTGCTGCTCATCGTGGTGATCACCTTCCAGGAAGGAACCGGCGGCACGGGACGGCGGTTCACGGCCATCCAGCTTCTTCCCTCCGCCCACGAGGCGGCGGTGATCCAGGACCAGGTGGCCCGGACGGGGCTGCTCTTTGCCGGGGCGTTCCGCCTGCCGGAGGATGTCCTCCCCTCGCCGCTGCGCCTGGATCTTCCCTTCCAATCCCAGGAAAATGGAACGTATCGCGTCGCGGGGCGGAATTTTTCCGGCAATTGGTTCAAGAGCCGCTCGCTGCAAGCCCAGCGGTTCGCGGCCATCCGCCCCACGCGGGCCGAGTTGACCGTGGTGAGCCGCGACGCCGCGTCCGGCACGCCCTCCATCGTCTCCAGCATCGAGAGCCCGTTGGAAACCCTCTTCCTCACCGGCTCCAACGGCAGGCTCTGGCGGGCGGACAACGTGCGCCCGGGCGAAAAAACCGCGATGCACCCGGCGGCTTTGAGAGACAGGACGGCCTGGGCAACGGTGACGCTCGGCCCGGCCCGGCCCCAACTGAACGAGGCCCTAAAAAACGCCGCCTTCAAAGAAGGCCGTTTCGCCGCCCTCGTTTCCCATCCCAAGGGGGAGATGATGGCTTCGCTCTCCTCGCTGCGATGGAAGGACGACCGCGTTTTTTACACCGGCCCGGTGACAGAATCCCCCGCAACCGGAGCCCCCCAGCCATGAGCGAACCGTTGGTCAGAGTACGCAATCTCACCCGCCGTTTCGGCCTGCTGAACGCCGTCCGGGGCATTTCGTTCGATATTTACCCGGGGCAGGTCGTCGGGTTCATCGGCGCCAACGGCGCGGGCAAGACGACGACCATGCGGATGATGGCCACGCTGGAAGTGCCCACCTCCGGCTCCATCTCCATCGGCGGGCGCGACGTCATCAACTTCCCCAACGAAGTGCGCCGCCTGGTCGGCTGGATGCCCGACGCCTACGGGACGTATGAGAACATGACGGTCCTCGAATACCTGGACTTCTACGCGCGGGCCTTCGGCTTCCGTTGCGCGGAGCGCCGGGAACGGATCGGCGAGGTGATGGAATTCGCCAACCTCACCGAACTCGCCGCGCGGCCGATGAACAGGCTCTCCAAAGGCATGGCCCAGCGCCTCTGCCTGGGCCGCACGCTGCTGCACGATCCCCCCTTCCTGATCCTCGACGAACCGGCCGCGGGCCTCGATCCGCAGGCGCGCATCGAGTTCAAGCACCTCGTGCGCCTGCTGGCGGAGGAGGGCAAGACGCTCTTTATCTCCTCCCACATCCTTTCCGAATTGGGCGAGATGTGCGACACGATGCTCTTCATCGACGCCGGGCGGATCGTCCACTACGGCTCGGCGGAAAGCCTGCGCGCGGGCAACACGGCGGGCCCGGTGTTGGAGGTGCGCGTGGCGGGCGAGCCCGAGGCGCTGCTCCAGTGGGCGGCGATGTCCCCGGGGGTGACGCTCGTGGAGGCGACCCGGCAGGGCGCGCGCCTGCGCGTGGAAAAAGACGACCCGGAAACGCTGGCCGCGCTGCTGCACAAGATGATCCACGACGGCCTGGCCGTCACGGAATTCCACAAGGAGGAACGGCGGCTGGAAGACGCCTTCGTGGATCTCCTGCACAAAGTTGGGGGCCACGGCCCCCGGTAAAAACGGAGGAGTTATCCGCAGATTACGCAGATGAACGCAGATTTTTCCGATAAACCGCATATCGCCTTCTCTTTCTTGTTGCCATGAATGATTTTGCCGACTGGTTCAGCCCGATTGTCGTCAAGGAACTCCGCCAGGGGATGCGCGCCCGCGCGTTCCTGGGGATTTTCCTGGCGATCCAGTTTTTCATGATTATCTGCGTCGTCTCGTCGCTGGGCGACGGCTCCCGCAGCGGGGTCACGGCGATTTTCTGGACGTTCATCGGCGCGGCGATCCTCTTCGCGATGCCGTTGCGGGGCCTGGCGGCGCTCAACGGCGAAATGAAGGGCAACACGATGGAGTTGATGCTGCTCACCCAGCTCTCGGCGTGGCGCATCACGGCGGGCAAGTGGGTCGCGCTGGTGCTCCAGACGCTGCTGCTCGTCTGCGCGGTGCTCCCCTACGTGGTCCTGCGTTACTTCCTGGGCGGGGTGGATCTGATGGACGACCTCGTCTGCCTGGGCTTCATGCTTGTCGGCTCCGCCCTGGCCACGGCGCTCACGGTCAGCCTCTCGGGGTTCATGCAGTCGCTCTTTGGGCGGATCGGCGTCGCCGCTCTTTTTCCCGTGGGGTTTGCCATATTGACCGCCATCCTTGACGGCCCGCTGGGGCGAAGCACCTCGGTTGCCCTCCGCACGTGGGTCGTCGCAGCCGCCGTGCTGGGGCCGCTGCTGGTGCTGGAACTCTTCGAGCTGGGAGTGGCGAAAATCGCCCCCGCGGCCGAAAACCATGCCACGCGCAAGCGGCTGATCGCCGCCGCGCTGCTGGCCGCCAGCCTCGTGCTGGGGCGCTTCCTGCACGGCGACGCCGGGTTCCTGCTGACGCTGGGCTGCATTGCGGCCATGCCCATCTGCATCACGGCGCTGGGGGAGGAAACCGCCACCGTGCCGAGCATCTACCGGCCTTTTGTCCGCCGGGGATTCCTGGGGCGGGCCCTGGGGCGGCTCTTTTACCCCGGCTGGGCCAGCGGGCTGCCGTTCGTGCTGCTCGCCACGGGCGTGGTGCTCTGGGCGGCCCATTTCTCCTGGAAAGACACCTCCGCCATGTTCCGCGTCGAGGCGCTTCTGGAATCGCTTTTCGTGCCGCTGGCCATCGTCCGCCTCTGCTTCCGCCGGGTTCTCAGCCTGCTCCCCTATTACCTGGGGCTGCAACTGATGCTCTTTGTCACGGCGATAACGCTCACGGCCAACTTCAACAACAACGCCCCGCAGTTGCTCTTTGCCGGGTGCCTGCCGACGCTGGGCCTTTTGCTGCACCTCTGGGGACATAGCAGCCTGGAACCGATGGGCGGCGTCGGCGTCCTCATCACGCTGATCTCCCTCTTCGCGCTCTTTCTCTATTCGCTCAAGGAATGGAAAGCCATCGCGGCGATGGAGCGGGAAGCCGCCGCGCTCGACGCCCTGCCGCCCGCCGGCGCGCAAGCGGAGGAGCCGCTGGCCGAGGCTGCCGCCGGTTCCGGGATCAACGGATCCGGCACGCCATGATATCCGTCGACCCCGGGACGCTCGTTCCCATCCAGGCCCGGATGCAGGCGGCGGCGCGGACGCTGCGGCTGCCGTTGCGCAACCAGGCCTGGCGCGGCATGAACGGCGCGTGGCTGGGCACCGGCACGGGCAGTTCCATCGACTTCCAGGACCACCGGCCGTATCTGCCGGGCGACGATCCCCGGGGCATCGACTGGCAGGCATACGCCCGCTCCGGCAATTACACGATGAAGCTCTACCGCGAGGAGGTGGCTCCCGGCGTTGATCTCGCCCTGGATGTCTCGGCCTCCATGGCGGTGGACCCGTCCAAGGCGGCGCGGACGCTGGAACTCTTCGCCTTCGCCGTGGCGAGCGCGTTGCAGGCCCGCGGGGCGCTGCGCTGTTATTTTCTATGCGGGGAAAACGTCACGCCGCTCCCGGCGGAGGCCGCGCTCTCGGCCCAGCGGGTGGCGGAGGTCTGCCAGGCCGCCGCCGGGCAGGACGCCGCTTCGGAGGCGGAAACCCCGGCGCTGCACCGCGTACCGTGGCGGACGGGTTCGCTGCGGGTCTGGATTTCGGATTTGCTCTTCCCCGGCGCGCCGTCGCTCCACGCGCTGGCGGCGGGCAAGGGGCGCGGAGTGGTCTACACGCCCTGGAGCGCGGCGGAGGCGGAGCCCCGCTGGGACGGCAATGTGGAATTCGTGGACTGCGAGACGGGCGCGCGCCGCAACCAGCGCGTCACGCCCGGGCTTCTCGGCGGCTATGGCGAGGCGTATACGCGGCACTTCACGCTCTGGCGCGAACATGCCCGGCGGCTGGGCGTGGCGTTCGCCCGCATCCCGGCGGAACCGGATTTCCTGGCGGCGCTGCGGCAGGAAGCGCTTCCCCAGGGGGCGGTGGAAGCCGTAGTATAGCGGATCATGCTTTTCGACGTTGTTCTGACTCCCGCTGAAATCGACCACCTCCCCGAACAAGACCTGGCCTCCACCGTTTGCATCGTTTTCGACGTGCTGCGGGCCACGTCCTCCATGGTGACGGGGCTGGCGCACGGCGTGGAGGAGATCCGGCCGGTCTGCACCATCGAGGAGGCGCTGGCGCTGCGCGGAGAATGGCCCGGCGCGGTGCTCGGCGGCGAGCGCTTTGGCGACCGGATCGAAGGCTTCGACCTCGGCAATTCGCCGCAGGAATACTGCCGCGAGGGGTTGCGCAGGGTGGTGACGACGACGACCAACGGAACCGTGGCGCTGCGGGCGTGCGAGGGAGCGCGCGAGGTCTGGACCGGGGCGCTGCTCAACATGGCGGCTCTGGAGGAACGCCTGCGCCAAACCGCGCCCGAACGGATCACGCTGGTCTGCGCCGGGACGTTCCGGGAACTCGCCCTGGAAGACGCGCTGGCCGCCGGGATGCTGGTTTCCGCATTCCCGGAGGCGCAACTTACGGACGCGGCCCGGCTCGCCCGGGCGATTTACCTGGAACACCGCGATCATATCCCCGCCGCGCTGCGGCTGGCCAAAAACGGGCAGGCGCTGCTTGCCCACGGGCGCGGGGGCGATGTGGAATGGTGCGCGCGGGTTTCGCGGTTCCCGGTGGTGGGCCTGATGCGCGAGGGCGTCGTCCGCAAGGGATAGAGCGCTTTCCCCCCGCCCAAAGCCCACCGCCTGCAACCGCTTGTCACTTTGCCGAGGAAGGATGACTCGCGTGAAACGGCGCCAGCACCGGCTCTGATTTATTGAAGAGGGCGGCTTTTCCCAATGGAAAATCGTCCGTGCGAAACGGCGAGGCGGGAAGGCCTTCCTTGTTGTAAAGGTTGCAGTCGGGATTATCCGCCCAGGCGTAGCGGACGGCAACGGGAGCGCGGACGGCGTCGGCCGCGACCACGATGCTGTTCCCTTCGATGGACGCCTTCGCCCGGACGAACTGGTGATCGGCCCCGGCGATGGCAAAGCCGCGGAGTTCGGAGGCCGCGTCTGGGACGGTTTGATTCCGGCTCACGAAAAAGTAATCCGGCGGTCTGCCGATGGTCAGCCCGCCGCCTGTGTTGTCAAACGTGATGCGGATTTTATCCCCCTCGGCGGCAAAGCGTTTGTAGATGGGCCCTGAATAGACCACATCCTGATCGCCATACGCGGCATGCCGGGCCGCCAGCGCGAGGCGGCTGGAGACGTCCGCTTTGTCGAAAGGGTGAATATTGGCGGCGTCCCCAATATCGATAGCCACGGCCAGACCGGTGTTGGGAAGATCGAGCGCTTTGAGTTGCGTTTCCCGAATGGCGGCCCAGTTGCTCTCGCCGGGTTCTGGCTTGCGGGCCATATAGTTGGCGAGTTGCACCAGCAGGAAGGGGAAGTCGCCCTGTCCCCAATACGTTCTCCAATCGCGGATCAATGCGGGAAGCTCGGTCCTGTAGATTACGGGTTCGCCGACGTTGGCCTCTCCCTGGTACCAGACAACTCCCTTGATTCCGTACGGAGCCAGCGGGGCGATCATGCCGTTAAAAAGAGCGCAAGCTCTCTGAGAGTTGTTCAGCGGGTTGGCGGGGGGCTTGGGCGCGTCGGGGGCGACCGGCTTGACCGGGGCCGGTTGATTTTGGGCGGCGGCCTCCTTGGCGAGCCGCTCCCATTTTGTCAGCTCCGCCGGGTAGGCTTCGATCGCGGCCTTATTCTCCTGGTTCCATTTCTCCAGCGCCGCTTTCCATTGGGGTAGGGTCACGGTCTCGTAGGTCTGCTTGAGCCGATTGTAATCGTCGCGGTATTTCATCACCCACTGGATCTCTCCGGCCCGCTCCGGGATGGAGGCCAGTGTTTTCAAGCTGGTCCAGGAGGCGATGCGGGTCGCGCCCTTTGAGGAAACGATCAATCCCACCGGCTGGTGCGTGAACTGGTGAATATCGCGCCCGAAGAAGAACGCCACGGCGGGAAAACCCAGCCAGGGTCCGTCGGCGGCGACGGTTTCCGGCGTGCAGACTTGCCATTTTCCCATCAGGGGATGTTTTTCGGACGCTGGGGCGATATCGTCGGCAGGGGACGGCGCGACCCAAAGCGGAACGGTAAAAAGGCGAATTTGCGGGTGGCAGGCCTGCGCCAGGTCCTCTTTGGAAAGGAATGCGATGGCACCGGCCTCCATGTTCGACTGTCCCGAACAGAGCCAAACGTCTCCCACGAGCACATCGCGCAGGGTGATGCTGTTCTTCCCTGCGATGGTTACCTCGATGGGTTGCGCGAAAGCCGCGAGCCGCGCCAACGTCAGCGACCATTTCCCGTCCGGCCCCGCGGTCGCCGCCGCTCTGTCCGTTCCGGCCTTGACCGTCACGGTTTCTCCGGGGTCGGCCCATCCCCACACCGGCACACCAATATTACGCTGCAATACCATGTGGTCGCCGAAAATCGCGGGCAGCCGGACATCCGCCCGGAGAGGAGAAAAGGCCGGCAACCCCATCAGAGCCAGGAAGAGGGCGGGCGGTAACGGAAAGCGCCGCCGGAATACCCTGTGGAGGAGATATTTCATAGGAGAACGCCGCCCATCGGCCGGCTACCAGGCATCAGTGCGAAACGGCCCCACCGGAAGCTCGGCGCTATTGACGAGATTAAGGCCGCCGAGGTTATTGTGCCACGCGTAGCGGACCGCGACCGGCGTAGAGCCGTCCTTGGACTTGACGAGCAACGTGTTCGTGTTGCCGTCGATCTCGGCGGTGGCGGCGTGAAAAACCTTGTCCGGCCCCGCGACGTCGAAACCGCCGATGGGCGCGTCCGGCAGCTTCTTTTTCAACCCATCGGCGACGTGCGTAAAATGGATGCGCACGGAGTTGCCGCCGAATTCGGCGCGTTCAAAAACAGGCCCCGAATCAACCACACTCTTGTCCCCATAGGTCCTTGCAAACGCCAGCAGCGCAAGCCGGCGGGCCACCTCCTCCTTGTTGTTCGGATGGATGTTGTTGCCTTCTCCGATGTCAATCGTCACGGCTTGTCCCGTGTTGGGGACCGAGAGCGTCATCGTCTGCGCTTCCCGCAGACCGGGCCAGTCGCAGTCGCCCGTATTGTAGATGGTAAGCTGCACCCAGTAAAAAGGAAGATCTTGGCCGAAAGCGGTGCGCCAGCCTTTGATCAGCGCCGGGAAAAGCGTCCGGTAGGCTTCCGGGTGCCTGGTATTATTCTCGCCCTGGTACCAGATAATACCGCGTAGCGCGTACCGCGTGAAAGGATAGACCATCGCATTGTAGAGACCGGAGGGGGTGTATTGACTCCCGGGGCCGCTCGGCGGGAAAGGCTGCATCTTGTTGAACTTTTGACCGGCCGCCTCGGCCGCCGCTTTCTCCGCATTCCAAGCCGCTTTATCCTGCTCATACTTCGCTTTCTTCGCGGGAAAGTCTTCCAGCACTTTTTTCCAGTGTTCGGCGGTGGCGGGACCGGTGGGGGCGTCCGCGAGGGACTTCGGCTCCATCCAGGATTCGATGGCTGTGCCGCTGTAAGAGCTGTTAATGATTCCGACCGGGACGTTCAATTTCAGATGAAGCTCGCGGGCGAAGAAGTAACCCAGCTTGCTAAAATTCATCGTGCTCCCGGGAGTGCAAACAGCCCATCCCCCGCGGTCCAGGGCTCGCGGAGTATCGCTGGCATAGGTTGGAGCCGAGAACATGCGTATGAGCGGGTAATTCGCGCTGGCAAGCTCTTCCGGTTTGGGCTTCGCCCAAAAAAAGGCGAATTGCATATTGGACTGCCCGGAGGCGAACCAGACATCGCCGACAAGCAAGTCCTTGACAGTAACTTTGTTCTTCCCCGTCACGGTCATCTCGGCCGGTTGCGCCGAGGCGGGGCGCTGCGGGAGTTTGACGCTCCAATTTCCCTCGGCGTCCGCCGTCGCCGACGCCGTGTCGCTGCCAAGAGCCACGCTGACCGGCTCCCCTGGATCCGCCGTACCCCAGACGGTGAGCGGTTTGTCCCGCTGCAAAACGACGTGGTCTCCAAACACCTTGGCTAGCTTCACATTCCCCATGGCTAGCGGGGAAAGCACAACGAAAGCGGCGGCAAACAATACGGATCGGATCTTCATAGGGAGAGGCATTGATTTTACGAACTTACGGGAAGGAAATAGTTGCAGCGCGGCATCCCGTTTCCCGGGCCGGAGCCCGGGAATACGGAACGGAGACTTTGGCAAGGAGCTGTCTCGAATCGGGCGTTTACCTAGCCCCGGCGGCGCAGGCGCTGGCCAAAGGCAAGCATTCCCAGCCCGCCCAAGAGCATGGCCCAGGTGCCTGGTTCGGGCACCACGGCCACCAGTTCCAGGTCATTGGCGATTTTATCGTTGTTGGCGTCCATTTTGAGGAAGGCGTATTCCCGGCCTCCGTAGGTAAACATTTCGTTGGCGTAACTATCGACGGCCCGTCCGTCAATGGTTACGCCGCTAAACGCGCCGGTCAGATTTCCCGAACCCGCGTTGATGATAAGGGCCAAGCCATCACCGACGGCGAGCGTTCCCCCGTTAAGCAGCAGGTTCAGAGTGCCATCAAGGGACACATCGCCGCCGAGAACTGTCATTTGATCATACTCCGTACCCGTCGGGCTGTCTTTGTGGAGTTGCATGGCAAGCGTCGATCCGTCCAGCAAGGACAGACCGTTGCTGACGGAGCCGTTGCCGCTCAGGGTGCCCGCGACGGTAACGGCACCCAACACGGCGCCCTGGTTATCAAGCGTTTTGCCGCCGCCAACGGTGAAGCCAGGAGTGGCTTGAACGTCGAAGGCCGCCTCCCTGCCGACATAGACCGCCGCGCTGTTGGCAATGGAGCCGCTGGCTCCCACCGCCAGCGTGCCGGAACGGATCGTCGTGCTGCCCGTGTAGGTGTTGGTTGCCGTGAGCGTAAGCATCCCCGCTCCAGCCTGGATCAGCGAACCGCTGCCGCTAATGGCGGCACCACTGAAGTGCGTGCCTTGGGAAATCGCGTCCGAGCGGTCAAACACCAAAACGCCGTTATCCGTGATCGCGCTGCTGGTCGATAACGAGCCGGAGGCGCCGCCGTCGCCGATTTGCAACGTGCCGTTCTGGATCTGCGTCGATCCGGTATAGGTATTAGCGCCGCGGAGAACCCATTTCCCGACCCCGTTTTTAACCAGCGAAACAACACCGCTGGTCCCGTTGTTGCCAATATTGGCCGCCAGAGTGTTGTCGTCCGTGTTCGATCCGGCCAACGTCAGCGTGCGGCTCTGGTTGGTCGTTCCGTAAGCGGGGCTGGCGGTATTGGTCAATGCCAGAGCCCCGCTGCCGGAGGCGTCGATTGTAGCGCCTTGTCCCGCACTAGTGCCGTTGATCGTGAAGCCGCGGTTCGAACTCGCAGTGGTCCCCGTATATTGCAGTGTCGCGCCATTGCCGAGCAGCAGATTGCTCGCCGCGTTGGACGAAGCGCCGATACTGCTGACGGAACCGCCATCGGCAAGGGTTGTGACACCCAGCGTGCCCGCCGAAATGGTCGTCGCACCTGAATAGTTGCTCGCCGCACTGGTGACAAGCCACGTTCCGGCACCACTCTTGACCAGCGAGGTAATACCGGAAGCGCCGGTCACGCCGTTGCCGTCAATGATCGCCGCCGCAAGGGTATTATTGCCGGTGTTGTTGCCGGTCAAAGTCACTGTGCGCCCGCCCGTGCCGCTAACGCCCATCGCGCCCGTGTTATAGAAGTTCACAGCCCCGGTGCCCGAGGCGTCCAATATCGCGCCGAAGCTGCTGGTGCTCCCCGAGACGGCGATCGTGAAAAGACGATCCGTGCTCACGGCAGCGCCCGTGTACTGCAATGTCGGGATGCCACTGCCGGAGCCGCTAAACACCAGGTTGGAAGCGAGATTACCGGAGGCACCCAAGCCGCTGGCCTGCCCGCCGTCTGCCAGTGAATTCGTCGAAAGAACACCCTGTTTGAGGGTGGTGACGCCGCTGTAGGTGCTTAACCCGGTGAGAACCCATTTTCCGGTGCCGTTCTTCGTCAGCGATGTCGCCCCGCCATTGTCACCGATGATGGCTGCAAGGGTGTTGCTGCCCGTGTTGCTACCAATCAACGATAGAGTGCGCGCTCCCGTTTGACCATTGAAACCCATCGCGCCCGGATTGGTAAAATTCACGGGACCGGTGCCGGATGCATCAATACTGCCGCCGCCGGAACCGATGCTGAAGAGACGATTCGTGCTGACCGCCGCCCCATTATACGTCAACTTGGCGCTGCTGCCGTTGAGCACGAGATTGCCGGCGTCGCTGGTAGCCGCGCCTATCCCGCTGGCCACCCCGCCGTCTGCCAGCAAATTCGTCCGAAGGCCACCCATGATAATTGTGGCGCCGGTATAGGTGTTGGCCCCATACAGATTCGTGTAACCATAGGTATCACCATACGCAGTCAAGCCGTTCCCGTTGCCGCCATCCGAAATGATACCATTAATGGTGATGTTGCCGCTGCCCATCCCCACTGACGAGGTGAGTTGATAGTTTGCCCCCGAACCGCCGAGCAACATGGGACCATTGAAGGTAAGGCCCCCGGAGCCGACACCGAAAGAGCCATACACAACCGTGGCATTGCTTAACGTAGCATTGGAGTTTTTGAAATTGCCCGCGTAAATGCTCACAGTGCCCGAGCCCAGCGCGTAATTGTTCGTGATCGCAACCGCTGTATTGCTGGCGGTATTACCGATGATAACCCCCCCCGAAAATGAATTGGAACCACCGAGAGTCAGGAAATCACCAGCGGAATTCAAGGTCAGACTGTAACCGTTGCCTCCGTCGTCAATGTTCCCGTTAATCGTAAAATACTGCGTTCCATCGTTGATGCCCGACGAGATGCCCACGTTGCCGGTAAGGGTTATCTTCCCATTTGTTCCCGTAGTGAGTTTTCCGCCCGAGAAGGAAAAGCTGCCATTCCACGTTTCAGCAACATTGAGCGTGGCGGTGCCCCCGATCGCCCCCCCATTGATCACGAGAGAACCCGTCCCAAGCGCCGCGTTATTATTCACAGTGAGCGTGCCCCCCGTGTTGATCGTGGTACCGCCGCTATAGCTATTCGATCCGCCGAGCACCAGCGTACCGGCGTTGACCGTTGTGCTGCCGCCGTACGTATTGTTGCCAAAGAGCGACAGGGTTCCCGCACCGGCTTTGATCAGGCTGTAACCACTGCCGTTGTCACCAATGGCACCACCGACCGTAAGAGTACGCCCATTGACAGTCACCGTTCGGTCTCCCGAAATGGTGACCGCGCCGCTTCCGACATTCAGATCATTCGTGCCGGCATAACCGAAATCACCGTTCCATGCCTGGGCCACCATACTTCCAAATGTCATGGAATTGACCGTGCCGTTGGACCCGGACTGGGAAAGGGTGATGTTGTTACCGTTGATCGCCGTAATTATCGTATTGGCCTTGATTCCAGTCCCGTAAACAAACTGTCCCACAGATAGGTTGGATGTATCACTCAGGGTCACGGTGGTGCCGCTGCTAACCGTCGCCTGGACCGCCGCTTGAGCGGACCATAAAGTGGTGGCGGCGCTCGCATCCAGCGACCCTCCGTCGATCTCCAACGATCGAGCGCCGCCCAGGGCTGCAGCGTTGCCCAATTGAAGCACTCCAGACTTCAGATACACCGCTCCGGTAAAATTACTGTTGTTGCCGGTCAGGTTCAGCTTCGACGCGGCGGCTCCATTCTGCGTAATGCTCGTGACATTGGCTCCGATATTCGAACTGATCGTCACCAAGCCCGATCCAATCCCGGAGCCGGTAATACTGCCGCCGTTGTTCACGTCCGCCGTCGAAAGGGTGATGCCCCCTGTGGAGTTCGCATTCAAAACAAGGTTATGGTCTCCCGTGATTCCTCCGTTGAACGTGGTCGCGGCCGCTCCGTTTGAAGCGATGGTGAAGTCCGAACCCAATACCGTGGCCCCAACGGTCGCCGCGGATGCCGCGCTATTCTGAGTGAAGCCGGTGACATGGCTCCCGAGGCCGCCGCTGATTAGCACCGATCCCGCTGCCGTCCCGGCGTTGATGACAGCCCCGGAATTGTCCACGGGGTTCGTCGAGAGGGTGATGCCGGAAGCCGTGGCGTTGTTGTTTTGGAGCGTCAAGTCTCCAGTTCCGGTGATTCCTCCAGAGAGCGTCAGGATGTTGGTGCCGTTGTTGATAAAGCTCTGGCTCGCCTGCATGACCATGGCCGAGTTGATCGTGACGGCGCCGCGGTTGGTGGTGCCGTAGCCATATTTCGCCGCGGTGATTCCCCCCGCCCCGAGGTTGATCGTTCCGGTACTGAGCGTGGCACCACCGGAACTCTGAAAGGTGAGACTATTGGCCGATTGGGTGTCGCTCACCGTGATGACATAAGCGGCATTGCCATTCGACGCGCCCGGTCCGGCGATAAAAACAACGTCGCTGGTGGCGTCCGTTGAATCGGAGATCGTTCCACCGGCGCCACCGGTAGAATCCGAGTTCCAGGCGGCACTCCCGGTCACCCACGTTCCGCCCGGAGCGGCGACGTTCGTTGTGCTGGTGCCATTGGTGTCCCAATAAACGCTGGCGGCGTTTGCGGCTCCATTGCAAAAAGCAGCCGTGACAGAGAGAGCGATAAGCATCCGCCGCGATTC
>JAQTMF010000027.1:0-18387 GCA_028714515.1 Chthoniobacteraceae bacterium
GTTGTCGCCTGCGCCCGCTGTCACTCGGCGCTTGGTCGCCTTTCCCCCGGAATCGATCACATAGACAACTAGTCCTTCCGGCGACTGCTGGAGCGCTCCCTTCGGGATGGCCGTAACCCCGCGCTTCGTCTCCAGGAACAGACGTATATTTACAAGCTGGCCAGGGTATAAGAGTACATCCGCATCGGGCAGCACACTAGCCTTGCATTCGAGCGTCCGGGTACCCGGATCGATATGGTTGTCGACGGAAACCAAAGCCCCCTTGCCAAGAAGAAAGCGCTCGCCGCCTTTGGAAACCTCCACGTTAAGTGCCTGTCCCTGATCCAACATTTTGACAATAGTCTGGGTGTAACTTTCGGGAACCGGGAAGAAAACTGGGACGGGAGCGCCCTTTTCGCCAGGCGTCGCGCCAGCGGGCGGCGCAACGGTTCCCAGGGCCTCAACGTGAACCGCGATATCCTCTTGAGATGCTTTGGCCGCAAGGAACGTTGGTTCCGCCGCTGCCTTTGGCTCGGCTTCCCGCAATTTTGCTTCGGCGATGACAACTTCGCTTTTCGCCTTGTTGTAATCCAAATTGGTCAGCACTCCCGCGTTGAAGCGGGCTGACGCAACTTCCAGCCGCCGCTTGGCAGCCAAGAGGTTGATTTCGGCAACCTTCACCGCGTCGCCCGCCAACTCCGCTTCCAAGATGGCTGCCTTGTCCTTCGCCGCTTGGAATTCCTCCGCTTCGATGCTTCCAGCGTTGTAAGCTGCTTCCTTCCAGTCCGCTTCCATTTTCGCTTGCTGGATTTCTGCTTTCAGAGCGTCACGATGGGCTTGCGTCGAAGAAGCGGCATCGTTTTTTGCTGGCTTGTTCTGAGCGGGGGCGATCGCCGTTACCTCCACAATCACACCGAGAAGACCCAGCAGGATGATGCCATTAACGGCCGTCACGATGCCGCGCAAAAACGTGCGCCGGTGCCTGCGCCAGAAGGGCAGAAACAGTTCGGCAATCAGCGCCAGCCCGAACAACGCCCCAAGCCCCATCCAGGCCGTCTCCGCCTGGAAGACACGAGTAACGATTTTTCCGAAAAGACCAAGGTTCCCGTCCCCAAAGGGAAACCCCGCATCACGAGCCAGCACGCCAACTTTTGGCATGACAAACGCGCCGCAGAACCACCAAGCCGACATCATGGGCGCGATTTTCAACAAGGCTGATAAGTAGTCCCGCCAGACCGGACCGGGAGCCGGGCTTGTTCCCGCTATCGTTTCCACCTGCGTCTTGAAAATGCTGGCCTGCTGATAGCGGCGTTCCGGCTTTTCTTCCAGAGCCCGTAGAACCACCTCGTCCAGCCGCACGTCGATTTGCACCTTCTTCGACGGCGGTTCGATCCGTTTGCCGGGCAGTTCGCCGGTGAGCATTTGGTAAAACACCACGCCCAGAGCATAGATATCGGCGCGATGGTCAACCTCGGCGGGATGTTCCACCTGCTCCGGGGCCATGTAGGTCGGAGTGCCCATGACTTTTCCCGCTTCGGTCAGCTCCGGTGATTCCACGGCGGCGGGCGCGGGCTCCGGCTCGCCGGTTTCCACGATCTTTGCCAGCCCGAAATCCGCCACTTTCACGCGGCCCAGCCGGTCCAGGAGGATGTTCTCCGGCTTGATGTCGCGGTGGACGATCCCCTGGTCGTGCGCGTATTGCAACGCATCACAGATCTGCGGCACGATGGCCAGCGCCTCGCGGGCCGAGACACGGCTTCCTTCCAACAACTGGCGCAGGTTCACGCCATCGACGTATTCCATCAGGAAAAAGTAAAGCGGCGCGGCGGATGCGCCTTTGACACTCGCCACGTGGCCGAATTCGTAGAGCGTAACGATGCCCGGATGGTTGAGCTTGGCCAAAGCTTTGGCCTCCCGGGCAAAACGCTCCGCGAAGGCAGGCGAGTTCCCGATGCCCGGCGGCAGGATTTTTAGCGCCACGATCCGGTCGAGTTCCCGTTGCCGGGCCTTGTAAACCGCCCCCATTCCGCCTTTGCCAACGAGTTCCAGGATTTCCAGTTGTGGGAACAGAGGAGCCAACTCGGCAACCGACGGCGGCTGGAAAGGCCGCGGCCCGCCGTGGGTCATCGTATCCTCCGCCGCGCCCATCTGGAGCAGGCACGCGGGACAAAGCCCGGCCAGCGCGCCGGCGGGCAAGGCCGTGCCGCAATGGGGACATCTGTTTTCGCCGTTCATGGGAGGTAGCGCGTCATTCATACACCATCCTCAGAAGCATCGCGGGGAAAAAGTTACACAGAAATTTTCGCGCGGCATCCCGGGCCTATCGAAAAACACCTTCGACGTCGAAAGGGCGTCCGCAATGCTGTTCTTTTGTTTACCACATTCAGGAAGGGGAAATCTATCCCTCGCTCCGATCTGCCCAAATAGCAGCAATGATACCCTATACGCCTACGCAGCTGGCATTATTCAGGCTCGAAGAGTCAGACAGGGAAGATTCGAAATAGGGAGACAGATGCCGACTAGACCGGAGAAGAGCGAAGAAAACGCAGCCTCCAAAACTTACGTAAATCCCTGCCTAACAGAGAGTGCCGATGGCCGGACTCGAACCGGCACGGGAGGTGAATCCCAACGGATTTTAAGTCCGGTGCGTCTGCCATTTCGCCACATCGGCAATTACTGATTCCAAGCTACTGAAAGTATCAGCGCCTCCAATTTATTCCAGTAAAAGATAGCCGGAACCGAAAAGTGCGGGGGTTGTGGCAGCGCGGTGCGAAGTGGTAGACGTTCGCAAGCGGCGGATGCACAATGGGCAAATGTGGACGAAGACGATTTTCGGGCGCATTCCAAAGCCGCCGAGGTCGTGCTCAAATGCTGCGAACGCCAGGCCAAGCTCCTCGGGCTTGACCTGACGGCCAATCTTCACACGAAGGCACGAAGGTTTTTATTCTTTGATTCCACACCCCTCCCCGCCTTCTCCTCCCATGACCGCTCGATAAGTCAAACTCTGGGAGCCTCCCCGGCGGTGCCGGGGGATCTCCTATTGGACTTTAGGGCTGGACTACGGTTACCCTACCCCCCTAAATATCATCCTCGAAATGATTCAGGAGGAAATCACGTTTTGGGCGAAGACGCTTCCCGATGGCCAACCAGCCCTCAGTCTCCGGGATCACTGTCTCAATGCCGGGTTCGTGGCCCAATCATTGCTTGCTCTCCTCCCCGCGTGTGTCGCACGGATGCTGCCTCCGGGAACCGCGGTTCTCGTCGCCTTGCACGACGTGGGCAAAGCGAGCCCCGGTTTCCAGGGCAAATGCGAGGCTTGGAAGCTAAAGTTCGAGCGCAAAGAACTGGAGGGGGCTTGGGAACAAAGGGAAAAGAACCATGCCAAGGTGAGTCTCGCCATTCTCGGCCAATGGCTGGACAAGACACGGGCGGGTTACGCCATCGCGGCCGGAGGACATCATGGGGTCTTTACGGATTACCGGCTTCCACCGCCCTTGGGGCAGAGCGGACGCTTCACTTCCGCCGAGTTGGCTGACCCGTTTTTTACGCCCGGACGATTGGGTCTTCGCCGCGTGATAACGGAGATTTTCGGCGACGATCTGCCAAGTGAGCCGTTGGCCAAGAAAAGCGAGGCGCGGATTGTATTCCTCACGGGGTTCATGACTTTTGCGGATTGGCTGGGGTCGAACGAAGCGTTTTTCCCCCTCGATCCCGCCGCTTTCGAGCGCCCTCTTCCATTGGCCGAGGCTGCCAGCCTTGCCCGCGCCCGCGCCCGCTCGGAACTGGACTGGCTCGGGTGGGGCCGCACCGAAGTCCGCCGTTCGCTTTCGTTCGGGCAGATTTTTCCCAACTATCATCCCAATGCCGTTCAAAGCGCGCTCGCATGTCTGGCAGAAAAACCGGGGCTTTTCATTGTGGAAGCCCCCATGGGCAGCGGTAAGACAGAGGCGGCGCTCGCTGCGGCCTACCGGCGCTGGAACGGGGAAGACGGCCAGCGGGGCCTCTATTTCGCCCTCCCCACGCAATTGACCAGCGAGCGGATCTTTGAGCGGCTGGCGGGGTTTCTTGCCCACACGCTTGCAGGCTCGGATCTGGCTACCCTTACCCATGGCAGCGCGTGGTTGCGGCAAGACCGGGTTCTCAAAATTCACCCTTCGGAACCCTCCGGCCGGGAAGAGGGAACCGCTGAAGACGCCCGCCACTGGTTCGCCTCCAGCCGCCAGGCCATGCTCGCCCCGTTTGGCGCGGGAACCATTGACCAAGCCTTGCTGGGCGTCCTGCCCGCGAAGCATTGCGGCCTGCGGCTCTTCGGGCTCGCCGGGAAGGTTGTCGTCATCGACGAAGTTCACTCCTATGACCCCTACACGGGGAAGCTGGTAGACAAGCTCGTGAGCGACCTCCTTGAATTGAACGCGACGGTCGTTGTGCTCTCGGCCACGCTCACCGCCGCCCGTAAACGTTCTCTGCTGGCGTGTTGTGGAATGCCGGAAGCATCACTTCCGCCCATGTCCCCCGAAGACCCGTATCCGCTGATTACCTCCGCCACCCGGGACGCGGATCGTGCATGGGCGGCCGCGGTTACACCGGTTCCCTGGGAAGCGCCTTCCGTGGAAGTCCGGCTGGAACACCGCGACCGGGACGATCCCGCAGTCTGGGAAGAAGCGTGCAAGGCGGCTCGCCAGGGCGCTTGCGTCCTGATCATTCGCAACACGGTCGCCCTGGCGCAAGAAACGTGGCGGCGGCTCATGTCCACGCGGAGCGAAGGCGATCCGCCCGTGGCCCTGCTGCACAGCCGCTTCCCCCGCTGGCGGCGGGATGAACTCGAAGCCCGATGGATCGCGGCCCTTGGGAAAACGGGACCGCGCCCCAGCGGATGCATCCTCATCGCAACCCAAGTCGTAGAGCAGAGCGTAGATATCGACGCCGATCTCCTTGTCTCCGACCTGGCCCCGACGGACCTTCTTTTCCAACGCTTCGGGCGGTTGCACCGGCACCAACTGAAGCGGCCCCCGGGGTTTGCGACCCCGCGTGCCGTGATCCTGCACCCCCCGATGGAGGGCAAGGCGGAGGAGCGCGATATAAAGACGGCATTGGGGCCCTCGGGGTTTGTTTACCCTCCCTACGTTCTGTGGAGAGCCCACCGGCAATGGCACGGGCAAAAGAGCGTCGCCCTTCCCCGCGATATCCGCCCCTGGCTGGAGACTTCCTACGCGCCTCTCGAAGCATGGCCTTCGGCCGGAGTCGAGGCCCTGCACGCCGAATGGATGCGCAAGGCGGAAAGGCTTGAAGCCACCGCCCTCGCCCGCGCCTGCCGTTTCAAAATCCAAAGCCAGACGGACACCGAAGGCTTCTTTACCCGCTGGAACGATCAACCCTCTGTGGATGTGCTCCTCCTGGCGGGACCACCGGAAATCCTCCCCGGCAGGGAAGGCTGGAAGTTGCGTTTCCTCGATGGGCAAACCATCACGCTGCCCGCCTTCGGGTGGAATTTCGACACCGCGAAGGCTCTGCACAAGAACCTCGTTCGGATTCCGCGCTACGCCGTCAGTTCCTGGGCGTCCGCAAATCCACCGTGGGCCGGCGAATACCTGGAAAGCGCCGTCGTAGGCGTCGTCACGGACGGCACGGTGCTGCCGCTCTCAGAAGTGCCGATGCCCTACCTTCTCGAATGGAACCCGGACGAAGGGTTACGCATTGAAAAGAACGAAAAAACCACGCCTCCGGCCCATGAACCCGATGAAGACGGCTGGTGGTAACTCGATTTTCCCATGACAACCTTCAACCTCATTGATTCCCCCTGGCTCCCGGTGCGCGATCACCGTGGACGCGCTCGCCTCCTCGGGCTCTCCGATCTATTTTCCTGCCCCGAAGCTTGGGCAGAGGTGGACGTACGGCCTCATGAACGCATCTCGATAATGCGCCTTTTGGTCTGCATCGCCCAGGCCGCTCTTGGCGCGCCGGAAGACACGGATGGCTGGGATGAATTTGGCAGCGATCTTTCCGAGAAAGCCACGGCATACCTCCACCAGTGGCGTGACGGCTTCAACCTGCTGGGCGACGGGCCGCGCTTCCTACAACGCCGCCCTGTCAAGGAAGGCGAGCCTGTCATGATCAGCAAGCTGGTGCCGCACCTCGCCAGTGGCAACAACCCCTGCAATAACGACCACGGCGGCGGCGAGTTGCGGCCCATGGACCCAGCCCCGCTAGCCATGGCGCTCTTGTCGTTTCAGAACTTTTACCCGCTTTATGGCGCGGGCTACAAAGGGCGAGGCCCGTGCGTCGATGGCAACATGCTCCACACGCTGTTGCGGGGCTCGAATTTGCGCGAGGTGATCCTGGCCAACTGCCTGGACCAGGACAACATCGATACAAGCCTTGGTGGAATGGGCCGCCCGATTTGGGAACTGTGGCCCGCCTCCTCTTCCGACCAACCGGCGGTTGAAAACGCCCGCAAGACTTACCTGGGCCGCCTCGTTCCCCTGCATCGTACCGTCTGGATTTGCGATAACTATACCCAAATGCTCGTCAGCAAGGAGGGCTGGGAATACCCCACGTTCGAGGAATATCTGGAGCCCACCGCGACGATCATCTCCACTAACAAGGGAGAACGCCGCCTGCTTTGGTCCACGCCAGAGCGAGCCATTTGGCGCGATTTGCACGCGCTCACGGTACTGACGCGAGCCGCCGAAAGCCACGCGGCTCCATTGGTGATTCAGTCTCACCAAAACTGGGGAGAGCCCAAGCCTTTGGATATTTGGACAGGCGCGCTGGTCACAGACGGCAAAGCCAAGATCCTCGATGTCGTGGAATCCATCTTTCACCTCGAAGACCGGCTCTTTACCGACTCGGGCCGGGGTCTCTATGAAAAGGGCGTTCTGTATGCACAGTTAGGTTCATTCTGTTTGCGGAACGCCGTTCGCGCCTGCGGCAAAGCCATGATGAGCGAAGACCCGCCCGTCCCCACTGCCGAACGCCACTATTGGCACCAGCTCGACCAGCAATGCAACACCCTCCTGAAAGTGGCCAACGACCCCGCCACGGGAGCCCTCGAATTTGGCCCGGAATCGCGCGACGACTGGAGCCGAACAATCCGCGACGCCCTCAACGCCGCCTACGAGGAAGCCTGCCCCCGCCAGACGCCCCGGCAAATCCTGGCCTACACCGAAGGGCTCCGCCTCCTTTATCCCAAACCCGCTTCCAAAAACAAAACAAAGCGCCGTTCTTAACTCCCCGAAACGCCATGTCTGAACCAATTACCCACCCCAAAGAAGAACCCCCCATCGCCAAACTCGTCCGTCTGCTCGATGCCAAAGCCAACCCGCCCAAAGGCCGAGCGCCCGACCGGGGCACGCTTGCCTTGTTGCGCGCCGGGTCGCGGCCCGGTTCCCAGCACCTGGCCTACGCACCTCTGGCCGATCTCTTGAACCAGGCCGGGGCGGGCGCGAGCCGCCTGGACGACCCGGTTTGGAGAGCCATCCCCACCCTCTTCGCGTGGCACCGGATCCATACCTCGGCGCCCTGGTGCAACTTCGGCTTCACCGGCCGGAGACTGGCCGGTTCCGACCGCGAGACCTTCGATGCCCATTTCCGCCGCATCCTGGCGTGCGATACGGTGGACGAACTCCTGAAACTCCTCCCCGCCTACGTCCGGCGCGCGGCGGCCAACTCCGTCCCCATCAACTACGTCCGCCTTTTCTGGGATCTCTGCGAATGGCGCAAATCCCCGGAGGATGCCCAGGGAGCCAAAATCTGCTGGGCCAAGGCATATTACTCCGTCATCGAAAAAGAACCCACATCCTCCGTTTCATGAGCCTCTACCTCACTGAAATCCAGATCGACTACGAAACCGCCGCCAAAGCTGGCCTGCGCGACACCTACGCCTGGCACAAAAAGACCTGGCTCTGTTTTCCGGGCAGGGAAGAAGAAAGCCGCGATTTTCTCACCCGCCTCGATCCCGTGGATTGTGGCTACCGGCTGCTGATCCTTTCCTCCACCGCCCCGCAGCGGCCCCCGTGGTGCCCAGAACCCGCGTGGCGCAGCAAGGCCGTCCCCGAAACGTTCCTTGAGCACTCCATTTTCCACTTCAGCCTCCTGGCCAACCCCACGCGGAAAACCCGTTCCGAAAAGAATGGCCTTTCCACCAAAAACGGCCGCCGGGTTCCCATCGTCTGCCGCGAAGACGTGGAGGACGAGCATGGCAACAGCCAGCCCGGCCTTTTGTCATGGTTCGCGCGCAAGGCCGAGGCCAGCGGTTTTGCCGTCGATCCCGCCCAAGTCCGCACGGTGCCGCGCGCCCGTCAGTATTTTATCAAAAACGGCACGCTCGGCCTGCACTCCGGGGTGGAGTTCCAGGGCATCCTGCGCGTTACCGACCCGGAGAAATTCCGCCATGCTTTCATCAACGGCATCGGCAGCGCCAAGGCGTTCGGCTTTGGGATGCTGGTGCTGGCTCCGCAATAAAACAACTCCTTCCAACTCAACCAACTCTATGAACCTCATCGAACTCCATATTCTCCAATCCTACCCCGTCTCCTGCCTCAACCGCGACGACGTGGGCGCTCCGAAATCCGCCATGTTCGGCGGTTTCACCCGGGCCCGCCTTTCCAGCCAGTGCCTCAAACGCGCCGTGCGCACCTTCGCCCGCGAAGAATACCCCGAAGCCCTCTTCCAAGGCGTTCGCAGCCGCCGCCTCGTCGAGCCCTTCCTCGCCGCCTTCGAGAAAGCGGGTTTCTCCCCCGAGGAGGCCCAGGCCAAAACCGAACTCGTCCGGAACGTCTTGAGCAAAACCGATTCCAAAAACAAAGAGCTCGTCACCACGGCCGTATTCCTTTCCCCGGGCGAAATCGAGCAGATCGCCGCCGAAGTGGCCAAGGGAACCGATCCCAAGAAAGCCGCCAAAAAGGCCAGCCGCCTCGACGCCGCCGACATCGCCCTCTTTGGCCGCATGATCGCCAACGACGCCTCCCTCAACGTGGAAGCCGCCGCCATGTTCAGCCACGCCCTCTCCACCCACGAGGCCGTCAACGACATTGACTTCTACTCCGCCGTGGACGAGCGCAAAACCGGAGCCGACGAAGACGCCGGGGCGGGCATGATCGGCACCCTGGAGTTCAACTCCGCGCTTTATTACCGCTACGTGGCCCTCAACCTCGACGTCGTGGCGGACGCCAGCCACCTGGGCGGCCTCGCCCCCGAACAACGCCAGGGCGTCGTCTCGGCCTTCCTTCGCTCCGCGCTCCTCGCCATCCCCGGAGCCCGCAAGGCCAGCATGAACGCCGCCACCCGGCCCGGTTACGTCCTCGGGCTCGCAAAGGCCAAGGGGCAACCGCTCCAGCTCATCAACGCCTTCCTCAAACCGACCAAGAAAGCCAGCCTCGAAGAAGCAAGCAAGGCAATGAAGGAACACTATGCCAACCTCAAGCGCGTGTGGGGCATCGAGTCCCAGGCCGAAGTCGAACTGAGCGAAACCGGAGCCACGACGCTTGATCAATTCGATTCAACCCTCACCTGCCATGTCGCCTGACGCCACGCTTGCCTTCCTGCTCGACTCCCCGCTGCAAAGCTGGGGAAGCAGTTCCCGCTTCCAGCGGCGCGGCACCGACGCCTTTCCCAGCAAAAGCGGCGTTCTGGGACTCATCGCGGCCGCCATGGGCATCGACAAAAACCAACCCGACGAACCGGAACGGCTGGCCCCACTGGCCGCGCTGCACTTCAGCGTCTATGCCCTTCCCCGCATCACAGGAAAAAGGGAACTTCCCATCCAGCGCCTCGTGGATTACCACACCGTCGGCGGAGGCTATGATGAGGACACCGACCCGTGGGCTCGTCTCAGCACACCCCGCAAGGCTTCCGGTGGGCCCTTCGGAACCGTCCTCACCCAGCGCGACTACCTCGCTGATGCCGTGTTCGCGGCAGTATTCCAAGGACCGCGCGAATTGCTGCAAAGCATAGCCGCTGCCCTGCACAACCCCGTCTGGGGCGTCTGGCTGGGGCGAAAAGCGTGCATTCCCGCCACCCCGGTCGCCGCCTTCCTGGCCGATGGAATTCCCGAGGCTCTGGAAAAGTTGCTCTCCCAAGAACGCGGCCTTTGGCCCGACGAAGCCCCATGGTCCTTCGCCCCCGCCAAACTGCTTACCCGCGACTTGGACGACGCGGAAGCCGCGGCTCCCCAAGACGGAGCCGACACCTGCGCCGATCAGCCCATCAGCTACGGCCAGCGGCGCTACCTCACCCGGACCCTGCGGAGGTAGCCCATGCCCCTCTTTGAACGCCCGCCACTGGAAACCCTGGCCCCCGCCAAGGATCGCTGGACTCCGATCTATTTGGAACACGGGCGACTGGAAGTGGACGACTCCAGCGTCAAATGGATCAGCGCCGAGGGGCTCCTTTGCCGCATCCCCGTCGCCACCGTTTCCGCCCTCATCCTGGGGCCGGGAACCACCATCACCCACGCCGCCGTCAAAGCCTGCGCCGAAAGCAACACCCCCATCTGCTGGACCGGCGAAGACTCCATGCGCTTCTACGCCTTCGGCCTCACCCCCAACCATACCAACGACATGCCGCGCATCCACGCCGAGGCATGGGCCGACAAACGCCGCCGCACCCAGATTGCCCGCGCCATGTTCCGCATCCGCTTCCCGGAAACCGATATGGAAGGCAAAACCATCAAGGAAATGCGGGGCATGGAAGGCCTGCGAGTCCGCGCCCTCTACGCCCGGCTGGGCATCGAATACGGCGTCACATGGAAAGGCCGCAACTACAACCGCCAGAACTGGGACGTGGCCGACAACATCAACAAAGCCCTTTCCGCCGCCAACGCCAGCCTCTACGCCCTCTGCGCGGCCGTTATCTGCTCGCTCGGCTACCTGCCGAGCCTCGGTTTCGTTCACGACGGGGGCACCCTTCCCTTTGTCTACGACGTTGCCGACCTTTACAAACACCTCGTCAGCATCCCCGCCGCCTTTCAGGCCGTCCGTCAAAACCCGGCGGGAAGCAGCGACCTCGTCCGGCAGCTCCTCAAAGAGCGCATCGAAGAGGAGACGCTCCTTCAGCGCATCCCCAAAGACCTCGCCGCGCTGTTTCAAACCGATGAAGCAGCCCCGATTCAGGCAGGGGCGCGGCCTCCCTCCGCCATCCAATGACCGTCCTCGTAGCCAACGACACGCCTCCGGCCATTCGCGGCATCCTCAAACGCTGGTTTGTGGAGCCCAAGCCCAACGTATTCGTGGGCACCGTCAACCGGCGCACCCGAGACAAAGTATTGGAATACGTCAAACGCAACGCCGTGGGGATGAGTCTCCTCATCATCACCAGCGAACCCAACTGCCAGGGGTTCAAAATCGAACGCTGGGGCGAACCGGACCGCCAGGATACCACGCTTAGTGGCCTCTGGCTCGTCGCGGAAAAATGGGCTGACCCGGACAACCAACCGTTCTGATTTCCCCCGAAAAAGCTCGAAAAGAGCCTCGTAAGTCGTTGATATTCCAGAGTTCTCCCCACGCCCGTGGGGATGGTCCGCTGTTTATCCGCACCAAACGCCGTTTTGACATGTTCTCCCCACGCCCGTGGGGATGGTCCGCATTCAATTGGATTAACCGGAAAGCGCCCGTTGTTCTCCCCACGCCCGTGGGGATGGTCCGGGGACTGCCCCTTCCCCCGTTGACACCACAGGGTTCTCCCCACGCCCGTGGGGATGGTCCGTTCACAATTGCACCCCGGATGATCATCCACCGGTTCTCCCCACGCCCGTGGGGATGGTCCGGGCAAATCCGATGGTGAAGATTCTAATACCTAGTTCTCCCCACGCCCGTGGGGATGGTCCGTAAATAAAACCCGGGAAGCATTGGCCGGTTCCGTTCTCCCCACGCCCGTGGGGATGGTCCGAACACCACGACACGCTCGCCCAACAATTAGCAGTTCTCCCCACGCCCGTGGGGATGGTCCGACCGGCGGATCGGAGAGCGTCGAGGGGATGCGGTTCTCCCCACGCCCGTGGGGATGGTCCGCCGAACGGGCGGAGGCGCAGGGGACGCATGTCGTTCTCCCCACGCCCGTGGGGATGGTCCGACACTCTTGCCCACGCAACACATAACGGGAGCGTTCTCCCCACGCCCGTGGGGATGGTCCGAACGGCTTTTGCGCGAGCAATTGGACCATTCCGTTCTCCCCACGCCCGTGGGGATGGTCCGGTTGGAAGGACACGCTACGCGCCGATGTCCGAGTTCTCCCCACGCCCGTGGGGATGGTCCGGCCATGCAGGCCTGCGCGGCCCGGATGTCAGCGTTCTCCCCACGCCCGTGGGGATGGTCCGAACGGCTTTTGCGCGAGCAATTGGACCATTCCGTTCTCCCCACGCCCGTGGGGATGGTCCGAGCGAGAACTTCGCAACGGCGACGAAATTTATGTTCTCCCCACGCCCGTGGGGATGGTCCGCGGCACACGCAGCCTCTTCTGTGTCATACGAGGTTCTCCCCACGCCCGTGGGGATGGTCCGCCAATTGCTAATTCCATTCGTTGAGGGGCACAGTTCTCCCCACGCCCGTGGGGATGGTCCGATGAATATCTTGGGTTCTGGCAACCCGGCCATGTTCTCCCCACGCCCGTGGGGATGGTCCGCGGCCAGTGCCTTGCGCATTTTCTGGTGTTTGGTTCTCCCCACGCCCGTGGGGATGGTCCGCCTAATCCCGTTTTTTTGGAGATTCCAAAGATGTTCTCCCCACGCCCGTGGGGATGGTCCGAAGAACGCGTTGCGCCATTCATTCGGCAGCTAGTTCTCCCCACGCCCGTGGGGATGGTCCGATTTGCTCCCGGAGCCGGTTGAGGCGGCCCCGGTTCTCCCCACGCCCGTGGGGATGGTCCTAGCCAAGGAAAGGTCAAGCGTGTCATTAAATCGTTCTCCCCACGCCCGTGGGGATGGTCCTATGTCGGCGGCCGCTTAGCGGCATCGGATCTGGTTCTCCCCACGCCCGTGGGGATGGTCCGGGCGGCAATCTGATGCGTCAGGGCGATAACCTGTTCTCCCCACGCCCGTGGGGATGGTCCGTTGCCGCGCCCGACCCTCATCGGGCGCGGCTCGTTCTCCCCACGCCCGTGGGGATGGTCCAGGGAGATCCTGCGCCGGGCTCCTCCTCGTCCCGTTCTCCCCACGCCCGTGGGGATGGTCCGGAGCCAAATGACACTCGCCGCGATCGAAAAACGTTCTCCCCACGCCCGTGGGGATGGTCCGGCCTTCAACGACCTGAGCACGCAAGAGGTGATGTTCTCCCCACGCCCGTGGGGATGGTCCGCGTGCCGTAGCGGATTCCCGCCTTACCGGTTTGTTCTCCCCACGCCCGTGGGGATGGTCCGGTTTCGCTAACAGGTCCAATTTTCACAAACTTGTTCTCCCCACGCCCGTGGGGATGGTCCGGAAAGAGTCTCCGGCGTGGAGGGCGTCGGGTCGTTCTCCCCACGCCCGTGGGGATGGTCCGCCAAAACGGCAGATCGCGAGCACGTGGATGAGGTTCTCCCCACGCCCGTGGGGATGGTCCGTAGGCATAGCTAACGGGTGCGGTATTGTTCCAGTTCTCCCCACGCCCGTGGGGATGGTCCGAATGCGCAGGAGGGCTACTACATCTATCCGTCGTTCTCCCCACGCCCGTGGGGATGGTCCGATCGTTGCCGCGCAATACGGAAAGCCTCCCCGGTTCTCCCCACGCCCGTGGGGATGGTCCGGTGTCGGGTTTCGATACGAATGGGACGAATCGGTTCTCCCCACGCCCGTGGGGATGGTCCAGCGCCAACCGGGTTGGGGCAGCCATTGAACGGGTTCTCCCCACGCCCGTGGGGATGGTCCGGGGAGAACCGCGCCGGTTTCCTGGATATAGAAGTTCTCCCCACGCCCGTGGGGATGGTCCGGACACCTGGTATCGCGCGGAGCTGGTTGAATGGTTCTCCCCACGCCCGTGGGGATGGTCCGAGGGGCGACAAGGCTCTCGAATACTACTACTAGTTCTCCCCACGCCCGTGGGGATGGTCCGACATTGCCCAGGCCGACCCGCCGCGAAAGTTCGTTCTCCCCACGCCCGTGGGGATGGTCCGAACATGAACAATGGATGCAGATCCAGGAGTTTGTTCTCCCCACGCCCGTGGGGATGGTCCGAAAACCCCCTACATCGCCATCCGCGCGGTGGTGTTCTCCCCACGCCCGTGGGGATGGTCCGGTGTAGTAGGATGTGCTCATATCAACCTTTCAGTTCTCCCCACGCCCGTGGGGATGGTCCGTTTGCCGTCGCCGCCGGCGGTAAGGAAACCTGGTTCTCCCCACGCCCGTGGGGATGGTCCGGCGGTTAAGTAATCCCTTCGCCTGTGGTGTCAGTTCTCCCCACGCCCGTGGGGATGGTCCGGAGATGGGTTGGACACGATCTAGATACGTCGAGTTCTCCCCACGCCCGTGGGGATGGTCCGATGAACGCGATGAAGTTCCTTTTACATCGCGCGTTCTCCCCACGCCCGTGGGGATGGTCCGCGTGGATTGGCGCGGGGGTGGCGGTAGTCATTGTTCTCCCCACGCCCGTGGGGATGGTCCGTCATCGCGTCCGCCTTGTTTAAAGGGGTGCCGGTTCTCCCCACGCCCGTGGGGATGGTCCGATCAGCAGGGAAAGCCAAATCAGACAAAAAAAGTTCTCCCCACGCCCGTGGGGATGGTCCGGACATTGAGGTTGAGTCTGATTTTACGAGGGCGTTCTCCCCACGCCCGTGGGGATGGTCCGTTATGGCACCAGTTCGGGGGCGGTCGCATCAAGTTCTCCCCACGCCCGTGGGGATGGTCCGGAAATCCGCTCCATTATTGGCGCGGCGGGGATGTTCTCCCCACGCCCGTGGGGATGGTCCGCCCGCCAGCTTGGGCTGGACTGGTGCGTGCAGGTTCTCCCCACGCCCGTGGGGATGGTCCGCCGCCATCGGCGCGGGCGCGGGGGCTCTTACCGTTCTCCCCACGCCCGTGGGGATGGTCCGTGGAGGATATGGCAGACCCGGACAAATATATCGTTCTCCCCACGCCCGTGGGGATGGTCCGAATACAGAACGGAGCGCGAGAAGCGTGGCACCGTTCTCCCCACGCCCGTGGGGATGGTCCGAGGGGCGACAAGGCTCTCGAATACTACTACTAGTTCTCCCCACGCCCGTGGGGATGGTCCGTCGATGGCGTGCCTGTTGGGACGGCCGTTGTCGTTCTCCCCACGCCCGTGGGGATGGTCCGCGCGGCCGTCCCAACGGAGCTGCCGAGCATGAGTTCTCCCCACGCCCGTGGGGATGGTCCGGTTCCCTGTTCTCCGCGCCGAAGAAGGTCATCGTTCTCCCCACGCCCGTGGGGATGGTCCGCGCGGCCCCAGGGAGTTTCCAACGCGGGAATCGTTCTCCCCACGCCCGTGGGGATGGTCCGTGTGATGCGTGGTTTCTCGCGGCAATGGAGACGTTCTCCCCACGCCCGTGGGGATGGTCCGCGGGGTCAGTCTTCGGCGTTTTTTCGAGATCGGTTCTCCCCACGCCCGTGGGGATAGTAATGCGAGCGAACCGTGTGCTTCTTTTGTTCTACTTTCCGCTCCTTTTATCGACATCGCGATCCGCTCTCGATTCAAGACTCAGAATGCCAACCATCCTAGCAATTACCGGGTTTTCAGCGTGGAGAAAGCAACGCTTTGAAATGCGGAAAATCGCGGTTCCTTGAATTTTAGGTCCGATGCGTCTGCCATTTCGCCACATCGGCTTTTTTTCCGTCCCTTTTGCACCAAGGGGACGTTGGCCGCGCAGGGTAATGCGCCCTATGCCGCAAAGCAACTGCGGAATCGTCCAGCCCGATAGCGATCCGGATCGTATCCCCTTGACGGGCGAGAGGCAGTGGAAGGTTTTCTCGTCCGCCGCGATGTCGGCAAACTTGATGTTCACAATGCCGCCCGGCGCGACGGTGAGGACCGCCTGGAAACCCTTGATCGCCGGGCGAATCCCCGCTTTAATCCAAGCTAGCTCCCCCCCCCATGCGCCGCTTCTTTTGCCTCGCCTCCCTCGCCTTTCTTCTCTCCTCCCCTCTTGCCCCCGCCGGCGGCACGGATCTGGATCTCGTCAAAAAGCGGATGCGGGAAAGCGTCGCCGAAACCGCCGTGCCGGGTCCGCTGGCCAAGTGGGCGCGCACGCTGCGGCCCGATGGCACATGGAGTGATATCGAATACGCCGACTCTTCCCGCAGTTTCTGGAAAACCGCCGAGCACCTTCAGCGGACGCTGGCCCTCGCCAGCGCCTGCATCACGCAGCCCGGAGCTACCCCCGCCGACCCCGCCGTGTGCGCGGCCGCGATCAAAGCCTTCGATCATTGGCTGGCGAAAGATTACCGCAACCCGAACTGGTGGCATAACGAGATCGGCGTGCCCCGCAATGTCGCCCGCATCCTGCTGGCCCTGGACGGCCAGTTGACCCCCGAACAGTCTGAGAAGGCTATGGGCATCCTCTCGCGCTCGGCCATCCGGCAGACGGGCCAAAACCGCGTGTGGCAGTCGGGCATTGTCCTCATGCGGGCCGCTTTGCAGGGCGACGCCGACCTTGCCCGGCAGGCGCGCGACGCGATCGCCGGGGAGATCGTTATCACGACCAAGGAAGGCGTCCAGCCGGACTTCAGCTTTCACCAACACGGCCCCCAGCAGCAAATGGGCAACTACGGTCTCGGTTTCGCCTCCGACATCTCCTCCTGGGCCGGTATTCTGCAAGGGTCGGACCTGGCGTTCAGCGACGCCCAGATGGAGATCCTGCGCAATTACATGCTTCGCGGCGAGGCGCAGATCCTCTGGAACGGCATGCTGGACGTCAACGCCTGCGGACGCCAGCTCTTCCCCAACAGCCAGGCCCGCAAGGCCGAAACGCTGCTCCATCTCTTCCAAGCCATGCCAAAGGCCGATCCGCCCCACGCGGCGGAATACGAGGCGGTCGTCGCCGAAGCCACCGGCAAACGCCCCGCCGCGGCCCGGAACGTCCACTTCTGGCGCTCCGATATGATGGTCCACCGCAGGCCCGGCTTTGACGTTTCGATCAAGCTCTGTTCCCGGCGCGTCATCGGGACGGAATGCGTGAACGACGAAAATCTCAAAGGCCATTACCTCGCCGACGGCGCGGCCTACGTCTACCGCACCGGCAGGGAATACGAAAATATCTTCGCCGTCTGGGACTGGCGGAAAATTCCCGGCATCACCTGCGCGCAAGCGCCGGGCCCGATGCCCGCCACGGGCACGCCCCGGCTGGAAAGCGACTTCGACGGCGGCGTTTCCGACGGAACCGTTGGCGCGGCCGTGCTCGACTACCGGCGCGACGGCGTCACCGGCAAAAAGAGTTGGTTTTGTTTTGACGACCAGGTTGTCTGCCTCGGCGCGGGCCTCTCGTGCGCGAGCGACGCCCCTCTAGCCACCAGCGTCAACCAATGCCTGCTGCGCGGCCCCGTCACCCTCGACGGCGAGAAAAACGTCACCGGCCACCGCGCCATCGCGCACCTGCGCTGGGCTCACCACGACGGCGTCGGCTACCTCTTCCCTCGCCCCGCCGCCGCCACCCTCGACGCGGGACCGCAAACGGGAACCTGGAAGGAAGTCTACAAAGCGGGAGCGCCCGAACCGGTGACAACGGACGTCTTCTCCCTCGGCGTCGACCACGGCGTCAAGCCCGGCAAGGCGGATTACGCCTACCTCCTCGTGCCAAACGTCACCGTGGAACAAGTCCAGGCGCTGGCCGCGAAACCCACGGTGGAAATACTCAGCAATACCGCCGAACTCCAGGCCGTCCGGCACCCGGGGCAGAAATTGACCCTCGCCATTTTCCACCAGCCGGGGCAGATCCCCTGCCAAAATGGCACTCTCCTTGCGGTCGATCACCCCTGCGCCCTCATCGTCCGGGAAACCGCCGGCGGACCGGCTGTAACCGTCTCCGACCCCACCCAAAAACTCCAGGCCATCACCGTCACCCTCGGCGGAAAATCGTCAAAAATCGTCCTGCCCGAGGGCCCCCTCGCGGGCTCCAGCATCACCAAAGAGCGCCTTTAGAACACCTTACGACGGGACGTTTTGCCAGCGCCATGGGGAAATAATTGCCTCGCAGCAGAACCCCGAGTTCCCTATAATGCGCCCATCTATGATGAAGCTGGTCCATTGGGCGCAATTTTCCTGGGATCTTTCCAAAAAGCCTCCGGTTTGCCCCGCACTCCCTCCGTCCTTCTCCATTCGCCGCGCCGCCTCCGAAGACCAAGCTGCCGTCCGCTCTGTCGTACTCAGTTCCTTCACGCTGGATTCGGATTGGAATTCCTTCTTTGGCGAAATCCGCCCGGTCATCGAGGAAGCTCTCGCCGAGGTGTTTGAGGAGAAAAACGATCCCTTCTGCATCGTGCTCAGCCACGGC
>JAQTMF010000027.1:18397-22616 GCA_028714515.1 Chthoniobacteraceae bacterium
CCACGGCCCGCGCATCATCGGGGCCTCCGGCCTCAGTGCCGAGCGCGACGCCAAGCGGCACCTGCTCACCGGCCCCTGCCTTTCCCTGGAATACCACAACCGGGGCCTCGGCTCGGCCCTGCTTGCGCATTCCCTCCTGGCCTTGCGCGAAGCCGGGCTTTCCACCGTGCGCGGCGAGACGAAGCGAGGCTCGGCCGCGGCGCAATTCCTCTACCCCAAGTTCGGCGCCGTCCGGCAGGAGGAAAAACACAAGCAAAGCGCGTAGAAACGGAAAGGCGTTTCCAAATCGGCAGAGGGAACGAGTTCGCCAGGGCCTGTTCACGAATTCAAGACGATGAGGAAAAAACAGGGATGAATGAGGAAACCAGGAAGCCAGGAAACAGAGTCTTGATTCCCCGCCAACTTCTCTTCTTCCTGGTTTCCTGGATTCCTAATTCCTTTTAGTGAATTCGTGAACAGGCCCTAGCACAGAACTTGCTACAGTCAAGGACGAGACTTCATGATTACTTACGCCTACCAAGCGCGCAGCGCGGATGGAAAAACCGTCAGCGGCGTCACCGACGCCATCAACGAAGACAACGCCATCAACGTTCTCATGGGCCGGGGGCTCATGGTGCTTTCCCTGGAAGAACAGGCAAGCAAGAGTTCGGGACGCAAAGCGGGCAAAGTCACCTCCTCCGATCTCGTGCTCTTTACCCGCCAGCTCGCCACGATGGTGGATGCGGGCCTGCCCCTGCTCACCGGCCTCACCGCGCTGTACGAACAGTGCGACTCGCCCAAACAAGCCGGGCTGCGCTACATCGTCGGCGAAGTCATGGCCCGCGTGCAAGAGGGCGAAACCTTCCACGAAGCCGTATCCAAACACCCCAAGGTCTTCTCCCGCCTCTTTATCTCCATGGTGCGAGCGGGCGAAACCGGCGGTATGCTCGCGGAGATCCTCGACCGGCTGGCCGGGTTCCTGGAATCCTCCGCGCGGCTCACGAAAAAGGTCAAATCGGCGATGACCTACCCGGTGGTGGTCATCTGCATCGCCCTGGGCATTACCACTTTCCTGATCATCAAAGTCGTCCCGGCCTTCGGCGAGATCTTCTCCGACTTCGGCTCCAAACTGCCCGCGCCCACGCAATTCTTGATCGACGTCAGCCATTTCGTCCGCAACTACTGGATCTGGATTGTCGGCGTCATCGGCGGAGGCGCCTATGCCATTCACAAATTCCTCGAAACGCAGGCCGGAACGGAATTCTGGGACCGCTATAAACTGCGCCTCCCCGTCGTCGGGCCGCTCACGCACAAAATCTGCATGAGCCGGTTCGCCCGGACCTTCGCCCAACTCATCCGCGCCGGCGTGCCCATTTTGGAGGTCATGGCCATCGTCGGGGAGACCTCCGGCAACACGATGGTGGAGAAAGCCATCATCTCGGTATCGGCGGACGTGGAAAAAGGCGACGGCCTAGCCGCCGCCATGACGCGCCAGACCATCTTCCCCCCCGTGATGCTGCGCATGGTATCCGCGGGCGAGGCGACCGGCAAAATCGACGTCATGCTGGAGAAGATCGCCGATTTCTGGGATGAGGAAATCGACGCCATGCTCGACGCCCTCACCTCGCTCATCGAGCCGTTCCTGATCGTCTTCCTGGGCGTCGTCGTGGGCGGCATCGTGATCGCCATGTTCCTGCCGATCTTCAAACTCAGCGATGTCGTGTCGGGAACGGGGAAATAAGCGTAACAGCAACAGGCATGACTTCCGGCATCACCCCGCCGCATACGCCAAAAGCGTTTTGGCGAATCCGAGCGGGGCAGTCTTCGGGGAAAATCCTGTCAATCCCGCTAGATAGTGTTCACGCATTCAAAGAGGTATATCCGCAGATTTCGCAGATGGCCGCAGATTGAAAGGCAGAAGATCCCTTTTTGTCATTCCGGGAATCTGCGGACCCTCCTCTGTCTTTTCCTCATCGTCTTGAATGCGTGAACAGACCCCCCGTTCTATTTGCCTTTGATCATTTCGAGCATTTTGGGCCCGGGAACCCCGTGCAACACAAACCAACGTTTGTCCGCGTGAACTAGCTCGATTACGAAGCTAGAAGAGTCGTAACTGTTAGGACCGGTGGCGGTTTTTACGGTGAACTGAACCTGGTGTGTGGGAGGAACGGGCCATTCCATCCATCCCGCCTGCGGCAACGGCGAATCCTTGCGGTAGCGTTGGACAATGAACGGCGGATGATTCTCCGGTATGGCGCCCCGCAGAAGCACCTTCTCAAAGGTCCCCGCGAATGCAGCCGGTTTGTGTGACGCAAAAAACGCTCTTAATGCGTCAAGATCCTTTGGGTGATTCAGCTCCTTTATCTTTTCGATGTCTTTGGCGTTGTTCGCGGCTATGTAAGCCTCCAAAAAGGTCTGCAAGCCGGGTTCGCTCTCGATGGGAATGGGTTCCAGATGTCCGCCGGTGCTCACTTCCGGTGTCTTCGCCGAGTCTCCCCCGTTCTGAGCTTGAACGTGATAAGGCGCGGTGAGCAGCGTAAGGGCTAGCCCGATGCTTTTGATCGATGTCCTGTTCATGGAGAGTTCGGTTTCTATTTGGTATTAGGGGTTCCTTGGATAGGCCGCGCGAGGATCGGTTTGGGAGGATGGCGAGGGCTTTTGTGTTTGTTGGTCCAGGCCCAGCCACTTGTGGATGACGAGGCTTGTCAACAAGATCGCCAGGGCCGATACGATGATCGCTATGAGGAGCCGCCAGCCGGGGGATTGGACTCTCGATACGGGCGCAATCGACTCCTGGCTTTTTGTCCGCGCCTTGAAAGCCTGTCTCACTTCAGGCCGGGCAAGTACGACGAGCGCCCATATGCCAATGGGCAACCCGATGACGTTTCCAGGGGAGATAAGAATGGCGAAAAGACTGGCGGTGACCGATAGGCGGTAGGACTCAAGGCGCTGCATTTTCAGGCCGGCAGCAAGCATCAAGCTGGCGGATGCCAGCATCACGGCGACAGCGAAATAGAGGGGGATCACATTCGATCCTGAATCCCTCAAATATTTGAGAATATACGGGAGCCCAATCAGCAGACCGGCGGGCAACGAGACCCAGTTGAGGATCCCTGTCACGAACAAGCCGATGGCCGGTCCCCGAACGTGGCTTATGGGCGATTCCACGGAAATGTCTTTGCTTTCCGGTCTGCCCCGATGCCACATTTCCATAATGACGGCCAGACCGAACAGCCCGAAGAAAAGCCCGAACCCGTAGCAGATTTCCCATCCTGGTATGAGGCCCAGTCCGGCGAATCCTCCCAACCACGCGTACGCCCAGCATTTGGCTGCCAGCTTGGATTGGAAGTTGAGGAAAGGAACGCCCGATTGCTCCTTCGGCGCGGATGAATGCGCCGTCTCGGTGCCCGCGATCGTTTCCACCTGCGTTTTGAGGATGCTGGCTTGTTGGTAGCGCAATGCCGGGTTCCTCTCCAACGCGCGCAACACCACTTCATCCAGGCGCACGTCGATACGCACCTTCTTGGACGGCGGTTCGATTTGTTTGCCCGGCAATTCGCCGGTGAGCATCTGGTAAAAGACCACGCCCAGCGCGAAGATGTCCGCCCGATGATCCACCTCCCCCGGCGTTTGGATTTGCTCCGGCGACATATATTGGGGCGTGCCCATGATCTTTCCCGCCTCGGTCAGATCGGGCGAGTCCGCCGTTGCGCCCGTCGCCTGCACGGCTTCGTTCTCCGCGCCGACAAGCTTCGCCAACCCGAAATCCGCCACCTTCACCCGCCCGAGCCGGTCCATCAGGATATTCTCCGGCTTGATGTCACGATGGACGATCCCGTGATCGTGCGCGAACTGCAGCGCGTCGCAAATCTGCGGCACGATGGCCAGCGCCTCTCTTGCCGAGACGCGCCCGTTTTGGAGCAACTGGCGCAAATTCACGCCATCCACATATTCCATGAGGAAATAGTAAAGGCCGTCCGTGCGTCCGAAGTCGTGAATGGTCACAATGCCCGGATGATTCAACTTCGCCAGCGCCTTGGCTTCGCGCGCGAAACGCTCCGCAAACGCGGGTGCGTCGCCAATGCCAGGCGGCAGGATTTTCAGCGCGACGACCCGGTCCAACTCACGCTGGCGCGCCTTGTAAACCGCGCCCATCCCTCCCTGTCCGATGAATTCAAGAATCTCAAGCTGGGGAAACAGCGGCGTCAAATCCTTCAGCGTTGGAGGCTCGAAAGGAGCC
>JAQTMF010000028.1 GCA_028714515.1 Chthoniobacteraceae bacterium
CTATCTCGGGGGTGCCGATCTCCGGGGTGCCTATCTCGGGGGTGCCTATCTCGGGGATGCCTATCTCGGGGGTGCCTATCTCGGGGGTGCCTATCTCGGAACTGATGAAAATCCGATCAAGGCCATTGAAGCGCGCCAGATCGGGCCAATTGGTTCGCGCGCAGATTTCTCGTTGGCGTTCCGCACGGACAAAGGCCTCCATTTTCGTGCGGGCTGTTTTTTTGGCACGGCCGAGGAATTCGAAGCAAAAGTGCTGGCAACGCACGGCGTCACGGGCCATGGCGCGGACTACGCCGATTGGATCAACCTCGCGGAGCGCTGGGATGCACGGCGGAAACTGGAGGAGGCAAACTAGCCATGGGACGCCACGCAAAATATAGCGAGGCCGAGTCTGGGCTAACCCGCAAATCGCGCGCCAAGTTCGGCGATGTCCCGGACGGCGAGCAAATCGTCAGGGGGGGCTACAGCCTCAGCATCTCCCAGGCCTGCGACCGGTTTTTTGCCGGGCGCGGGCTGAAGCGCGGCGAACTGACATTCGGCCGCAGCGCCAGGAGGGCCGAATGATGCGCGATTCCATCCGGCTCAATTCGGCGCTCCTGGCCTCCAATAGCGCGCCCGCAGACCCCATCGCGCGGCGGGGCGATGGGGCCGCCATTGCCAATGCCCTCAAGGGCTGGACGGCACGGAATCCGAGCCCATTTGCCCCGCGTCCCCGTCGAGTAAACAAACCGCGCGACAAAAAATGAAAACGAACTTTGCTCCGTTCACCTCTTTTGAGGATTGGGTAACACTGGCCGAGGCCCCGCTCGCCAAACAGATCCAGATCATTCATAGCGCCGTCGGGATTCAGTGCGGGCTGGGGCCAAACCATCTCGACCTGTTGATCCATTTAGCCCTCGCGCGGGGCGAGCCGCTCGAGATTATGACGGGCCTCTCCGGCGCGGTTTTCGTCAGTATTCTGAGCGCGTTCGATTGCCGCGTCGTCCGAAGGGCGGACGCGCAGGGCTATGGGCTCGAGCTGTTCCACGGCGAACAACCGTGCGATCCGCCGATCCGGTTTTACGTGGCGCGGGATTCCAGCGAAGGCGCGCCGGAAGATCTCCTCCCGACGGCCTGGAAGGCCCTCAAGGCCGTATTCCCGCAGGTCCTCGAATGGCAGCACACCGTCCTGCGCCCCCAACTCTCCCACCAATGAAAACATCCACCAAAACAGCCCGTACAGCGGCGCGGCAATTCGCCCTGCCCAATACCGAAACCAGTCTGTCTCCGGCCGTCGTCCCCGCGCCGAACGCCCAGGATGTCGAGATGGCAGCACAGCTCACGGAGCAGTTCCGGAGGGCAAGGGACGCCGCGCAGGACGCGGTAATACAGGCGGTCCTTTTCGGCGCGATGATGCTGAAATTGCGACAGTATGTAAACGTGTCCGCGTGCGGACACGTTGTTTCAAAGGGTGGCCGAGGAAGCAAAGGTGACGGCCTGAAGGGCTGGCTCGAAAAGAACGCTCCAGAGGTTTCCCGACATCAGGCTTATGACGCAATGGCCCTTGCAGAAGGTTTGCAAAAGCATTTCCAGCTTAAGGCCGATACGGACATCGCGCAGCTCCTCACCGGCGACAGCAAGGAAGTGGGCGCGAAGCTCGCGAAGAAGGCCGAGAAAATCCGCAAATTCCTGGAGGGGCGCAGCCAGCGCCAGCTTCAGCTCGTTTTCGGCAACAAGCCCCTCGGAGGAAAGCGGGAACGCGATCCCAACAAAGAAACTCCCGCCGAGGATCCGGCGTTCGTTGCCCATGAAATCTGGACGCCGCTGCTCCGGCAATTGGAGACGGAAGGGCTCCAGGAGAAATCCTGGGCGAGCCTGCCGCAGGCCGATCTCGCGCGGCTGAAGGGCCTGTTGATCGATCTATCCCGCGCCATCAAAGGAGACATCTAGTTATGCCCACCCTCGCTCTCATTCCCGAACCCGATCGCGCGGAATTTTCCAAACTGCCCGACCCGTGCCGCGCGGAGGTATTTCGCTGGCTGCGCGGTATGGCGCAATTGGAAAGCGCCAACCGGGTTGGGGCAGCCATTGAACGGTTCGCCGCGTCCATGGGATTGAGCGCGAAGCGCTGCCGCACGCTGCGTGATTACTATCGCCACACGCGGGATTGGCGGGTGTTTATCAACCGCTCCAAATACAAGCCGGTCTCCATCAAACTCCCGGCGGCATTCATTGATTTTTGGCGGGGGCTGTGCGAGCGCAACCAACGCAAGTGCGCCCCGGCCTACCGCGAGCTGATTCGCGAATGGCGCGCTGGGCTTGATATTCCTGGGTATGCGGAGCTTCCCGCGCCGAGTGTCGGCGACATTCCCGCCGGGTGGAGCTACCAAAACCTTTGCCGCCACAAGCCCGCCCGGGGCGAGCTGGACGCGGCGCGCATTGGCCGGACGGCATTCGCCGATTCGCGGCCGCTGGTTTTCACCACACGCGTGGGCCTGCGCGTTGGTCAGTATTACCTCTTCGACGATATGTGGCATGACCACAAGGTACATATTCCCGGCCAGCGCCAGGCGCGCCGCCCGCTGGAATTCCACGCCCTGGACCTTGCCAGCGCCGATAAATTTGCCTGGGGGCTCACAGCCCAAATGGAGGATCTCGAAACCGGCAAACTGGAACATCTAAAGGAGGCGCAAATGCGGTTCCTGGTGGCCTCCATCCTGGCGGGAACGGGCTATTCTCCCGAGGGGACCATATTGGTTGTCGAGCACGGCACGGCGGCCATTACGGCCGAAATGGAAGGAATGCTCTATGACCTATCCGGCGGATTGATCCGGGTGGATCGGAGCGGCATCGGCGGCGCGGCCGCGTTCGCGGGGCAATACGCTGGGCGGAGCAAA
This sequence comes from Chthoniobacteraceae bacterium, assembly GCA_028714515.1. Taxonomy (GTDB): domain Bacteria; phylum Verrucomicrobiota; class Verrucomicrobiia; order Chthoniobacterales; family Chthoniobacteraceae; genus UBA695. The sequence goes on from JAQTMF010000028.1 coordinate 2,877, forward strand.
GGCAATTTCCGTTTCAAGGCCGCCCTGGAGAGCCTTGGCAATTTGATCCATAACGAGATGGCGTTTCTCCCGGGCCAGGTGGGCCGCAACTCGCGCGTCAACCCGCCCGAGGAACTCCACGGCCGCGAGCGGGAACACGACGCTCTTTGCAGGGCAATGCTTGCGTTGCCACCGGAACGCGCGCAGCTCCTGCGTTTGCCATTCCTCGATTTGGAGACTTTCCGGCTCATTGCCGCCGAGATTTATCGCCGCATTAACGGCCGCACCGAACACGACCTGGAGGGATGGGAGCGGTGCGGCTACGTTACCGGCGAATACCGCTTTAGCATCGACAACCCCTGGCTGCCCGTCGCGCAGCTCCTGGCGCTTCCCGGACCGCAGCAGGCCGCCATCCACGCACTGATTGACGCCGCGCCCAATCTCACCCGCGTGCGGCGGATGTCCCCCGCCGAGGTCTTCGCCGCCGGGAGCCGTGATCTCGTCAAATTTGCGCCGCACCAAACGGCGCTTCTGCTGGGGCCGGATCTGCGCGTCGAGCGGAGCGTGGCGGGCGGTCTGTTTGAATTTGAGGACAAGGAATGCGGGCCGGATATTTTCCGCTATGTCGCCCGCGTGGATGGCGAGGCGCTGAAAGACCGGGAACGCTATGCAACGGTCTTGAACCCGATCGATATGACGCTGCATGTTTTCAACGCAAAGGGCGGCTACATCGGCCAGTGCGAGCGCTGGGGTTCCATCAGCCGGGCCGACACGGAGGCATTACAGCGGCAAATGGGGCGCGCGGCAAAGATTGAGGCCGAAATGCTCTACCCGGTGGCGCGGCGCGGCGCGGAGCTGACACGCCGCCGCATTGCCGACGCCAAGCACAACGCGCAAGTGCTGGGCGGCAAGCCCGTCACGCGTCAGGAGCGCAACGACGCCAGCGAAAGTCGCGCGCGCATCCGCGCCGAAAAACACACCTTGAAAGATTTGCTCCCGGAGCCGGTTGAGGCGGCCCCGGGAACAACACCCGAGGAAGAAGGGGACACCTACAGTTTCTCCGATCTCCTCTAGTCCAACAACAAACATACCTGCACCCATGTTATTCCGCGATCCAAAAGACGATGAACTCCCGGCCGAAATCGCATCCCCGGATGCGGCCGGAACAGACGATATATTCACCGCGACGATTGCCGCGATCAGTTCAGAAAAACTGGCGACCGCCATTCCCAAACAGTCTGAGGCGAGTCATATTAAGATGACGGAGACGGATATCGAGGCCGCCTATGCCGCGAAAATTGAAGCGGGCGATGTGAGCGAGGAAAACGTCAGCAAACTCTGCTGGCTCTTGCGCCAAGGGAAGGAACTGCGCAAGAATCTGGCGGGGCTGGCCGAGTTAATCCATTGTGATCCCGGCACGCTCCACAAGGCGCTTTCCGGGAACTACAAGGCCCGCCTGGATGGCGTGATCGACCGCATCGATGATTACCGCCTGCTTTCCGAGCAGCGGCTGGCGTTCACGAAGGCGACATTCGTCGAGACCTCCATCTATCAAACCATGACGGAGATTTGTGACGCCGCGCGGCTCTACCAGGCGCTAATACTGGTCAAAAACGTCTCGCAGATTGGCAAGACGACGGCCGCGAAAAAATACCGGGACACCCACAACCACGGCAAGACGATATACGTGCGGATGCCCGACAGCGGCGGCCTCGGCGAGTTTCTTTACGCACTCGCGAAGGAAATCGGCATCAACGCCGAAAGCCGCAACTGCCTCGCTCTCAAACAAAAGATCAAGAAGGCGCTCAACCCGCAAAAACTCCTCATCATTGACGAAATCGATGAATGCGTAGTGCAAACCGGTAAGGCGGGAATCCGCTACGGCACGCTTTCGTTTATCCGCACAATTTACGACGAGTGCGAATGCGGGATCGTGCTGATCAGCACGACGATTTTCGATGGCGAAATGGAACGCGGGCGGGCGCAAGCCATTCTGGAGCGGACCCGGCGGCGCAAAATGGCGACCATCGAGTTGCCCGCGACGCTGCCCCAGGCGGATATGGATGCCATCGCCACCGGCTACGGCTATCCAATCGCCGACGAACGGATCGCGCGGCTGCGGGGCGATATCATCGCGGCCAACGGACTGCGCGCCTACGTGAATTTCCTCAAGGCCGGAGCGATGCTGGCCGATAAACGGAAGGCCCGGTTAAAATGGGGGCATTTCGTTTCGGCGCATGATCTCCTGGCGAAGCTCTCAAAGCACGAGGAGGAGAAATGAACCTGACCGATTCCCAGCTCGCCCTCATCGCGATCGCGCAGAATGGCGCGCATTCGATGGCGATTTCCCTGCCGCATATCAAGGCCTCCGCACTCCGCGAGGATCCAGAAATGACGGCGTTATTCCTGGATGACATCGACCGCGCGATCCGCACGGCGCTTGTCCTCAAGCGGCGGATGAGGGAACACCTACGCTCCGTCGAACGCCGCATCGAAGACTATGAAGAACACCACGGCACGCTCGCCCAACAATTAGCAGCGCCCGGCCGCACCTATTAACCCCATGGAAAAGCCCTCGCAAACCTCCATGGCGATCGCGCTGGCGCGAATAGCCGACAGCGTGGCCGCATTTAACAACCTCCCGCTGATTGATCCCGCCCAGATGTCCGAAGGCTCAAGAGCGGGCTTCCGGCGGTCGCTGGAATGCGTTCACAACAACATCCACCTCGCCCTCCAGCGCCTCGAATCCACCGAGAAACCGAAAATCTAGTAATATCCTATGTTGAAACCCGACCCTCTACCCGACTCAAAAGCAGCCTATCGCCAATTTTGCGATCTCATGTCCGTTTACAGCGAGTCCTCTCATTCGCTGGATCAACTGCAAAACCAGACCAACGCCAGGCTGCTCAAAATCGTCGAACCCAGGACCGACGAATATGCGACGCTCCAAACATCCATGACGGAAGCGCTGGCGGACATCAAGAGGCTCGCTGTCGAGCATTCCGAGTGGTTCTCAGGAAAGAGCAAGACTCTGACGACGCCCTACGGGAAAGCGGCATTCCGCTCAACCTCCAGCCTCAAGGTGGAAGACGAAGCCAAAACGCTGGAGATCCTGAGTGCCCCGGAAGCGGCGTTCTATATCCAGGAAACCGGCGCGGTTCTCCCCTTTGCGGATTTCCTGCGTGTCACAACCTCGCTAAATCTGGAAGCCCTGGAACGGCTCGACGATTCTCTGCTGGCCCGGCTGGGCATCACGCGCGTGACGGAAGAATCGTTCACCGTCACGGCCGCCAAAGTAGACATGGGTAAGGCCGTTAAGGAAGCCGCGAAGGCCCAGGAAAACAACTCGGGAAAGGCGGTGGCGTGATGGGAGTCAAACTATGGATTGACAGTGGGGATGAAATTACGCTCCCGGCGTGTTTCGCGGACTCAAACCTCACCCCCTCCGAAATCGGCGCTCTATTTTGCTTCACGGCAATAAGCGAGACTGGCACGGGGGTTGCGCGGTTTGAACGCGGCGATCCCGAATTTCTTGAGGCCGCGAAAAGTCTGAAAGAGAAAGGTATTCTTACGATGAGCCTTTCCGGGAATAGCCTTAATATACACTTGAATTTCGAGAAAGTTCAGCCTTTTAGTATTGAAGGAAAGGCGACGGACGCATGAGACGCTACGACGCTAATTTTTATCAGCATGGCCATCATGCTCCGGACGGCTGGACTGGCCGGTCTTATACATCCAACGCCAAGATCGGCGTAGTAGTGCGCGTGCTATTCCGCAAATGGTTTGGGAGATCTCCAGATCGATATGTATGGCACAAAGACGGTTGGATGGGCGAGGCGCGGGATAAGCGAGGCAATGTTGTCTATGTCTATCAGAACAATGGCCATGACGGCTTTCAGCAGGATCTCACGCGGTTGGCTCTGCCATGGAAAGGGGTGAGTTATGAACCAGCTTGAAGCATTCCGCATCATCGACGAGCAGCTCACGCGCGACCTTAAAAACGGCAATGCTCCCGGTGTATTAGGCGTGCCGTTTCACCGCGCGCATCTGGTTCTCAAGAAGACCCTGGAGAAACGGGAGCGCGCTGCCCGCAAACGCGAACGCGAAGAGCGCCTCATGAAAGGAGAATCATGATCCCCGACCTATCTCCGTTTTTAGTCGCCGCCGCCGTTTTTACCATCGCGGAGATCATGGCCATCCGCCATGCCTACCGTCGCGGCTGGGACAATCGCGGCCGTGAATTAACCAGCCGCGTGCTGGCTGAAACCCGCCACAAAAGCTCCGAAAGGATCTAGCCATGCGCAATATTTCATTCTCCATAACGACGCGCCAAATCCGCGAACGCATCAAGTTTGTCACCCGGCGCGAAAAGTGGGAAAATCTCAAGCCGGGGACACTGCTCCAGGCATGCGAAAAATGCATGGGATTGTCGCGAGGTTCCCATGTCGTAAAACTCGCCGTGATCCGTGTGGTGGATGTCCGTCGCGAACCGCTCCGGCGAATGACTGATGAAGTGGCCTACGGAATGGCGGAAGCAAAGCTCGAAGGGTTTCCAAGCCTCACCGGCCTTGGTTTCACGTTAATGCTCCGCCAAGCGCTTGGCAAGAAAACCCCAGAGACAGTCACGCGGATTCAGTTTGAATACGTCGATTAGGCCATGGACACACCGAAAACCATTTTGGATTACGAGGTCGCTAGCGCGGAGGCCAGCGTGCGGGTGTTTGAAATCAAAGTAAGGGAAGCCAAGGATAACCTGGAGCAGGGATATATCAAAGCCAAGGCCGAGATGGAGCGCGAATATTCGCGCCTAAAATCGGCGTTCGAAATCGCCCAATGCGACCTGGAGCGAAGCAAGGCCTGGCTGGAGGTGAAAAAGGCCGATCAAACCCGGGGGTTTGAAAATAACTAGACCATGAGCTTCTCCCCTGGCCAGCAAGGTAAATACCGTCCCATGCGCGATCGCGCCTGGCAAAAGCACGCAGAGCGCGAGGGCCTCAACCCCGGCGACCGCAAGGCGAAGGACACCTGGTATCGCGCGGAGCTGGTTGAATGCATCGGCGTTGACACCACCACTCATTGCAATCAGGGCCGGGATTTTGAAACTGTTATGGCGCATTTCGAGGAAATCATCGGTGAGGATTTTTTCTGGAATCTCCGGGTGCACCAGGGCGATACGCGGCGGCTCCAATGGTCAATCGCGCGGATTTGCGAGAAATGGCAGATCGACGACGCCTATGCCCGTGCCACGGCCGTGCGCGTCCTTAAATGGCAGGGCCACCTCACGAGCCTGGCGGAGATCACCGATCCCGCCGACCTCCAGCGCGTCCGCATCGCCCTCCTAAAGCACGCCCGCCGCAACGGCCTACGCGAAGACCAGGCCGCCGCCCAGGCCCAGCTCGCCGCCAATCCCGCGCTCAACGTCCCGCCGGATCCCGCGCAGGCCGGACGGCTCGATCACGCCCTCCCCAACGCCACAACCCTGTCGTTTCAGAGCGATGGTGTCAAAGTCCGGATCAAGGGCAAGAAGGAGGGCTCAAAAATGCTGCGCCGCATGATGGTTGACGCGGGTCTCGCCAAACGCCCTCTAGCCAAGCGTCCCGCCCGCCAGGCCAATCCCACCAAGGCCACCATTGACCCCGACAACTGCCCGTTTTAGCCATGATACCCGCCGCCTGCCCAAATTGTTCTGGGTACATCCATAATCCCGGCCAGTGGATTATTGGGCTATCCGCTTTTTTGGGTTGATCAACCATGAAAATGAGTGATTCAGAAACAATAGGTCAGAAGGTTGATATGTCCTCGCCCGCCGTGCTCGACGCCTGCTGTGGCTCGCGGATGTTTTGGTTCGACCGTTCCGATTCCCGCGCTCTTTTCGTAGATAAGCGCCGGGAGACTCATACCCTTCCAGACAAGTCCAGTGCTACAGGAAGCAGGACGCTTGAGGTGAATCCAGACGTGATCGCGGATTTTACAAATCTCCCATGGACTGATAACCATTTCGCACTGGTAGTGTTCGACCCGCCACACCTCACCCATGCAGGGAGGAACGGATGGCAGGCTAAGAAATATGGGCGACTGGAAGGCGATTGGAAAGAGATGCTTCGTCAAGGCTTCGCTGAATGCTTCCGAGTGCTGAAACCCGAAGGAACACTCATCTTTAAGTGGAATGAACATGACGTGCCGGTATCGCAAATTCTAGCTCTGACCCCAGAGCGGCCGCTCGTGGGACAACGGTGCGGAAAGGCAGCAAAAACGCACTGGATGGTGTTTATGAAGCCACCCCATCAACCTAAAAAAGAGGATTTGCGATGACATGTACACATCAACGATTAGCCCCCTTATCAACCCAAAAAAACGGAGAACCGATTATTGGACGGCCCACGCTCGTTACGAGCCGGCGCACGAAACGCGTCACCATCATCGGTTGTTGTGATTTCAGCGGGCACTCAAAACTCTCGTATGACACAGAAGAGGCTGCGTGTGCCGCTTGGCTGGATTATCGCGATCAAAAAGCCAGCACGAAACCCCGTTTGCAATTTATGCTGGAGAAACTAGACGCGCGAGAATCGCGCTATACCCCCGCGTCGCCGGAATAATTAAAAATGAGCACTAATCTCCCAGAACAGCTCGTTAACCGTTTCCTCCGGTCAATCCAGCATCAGTTTTACAAAGCACCCCACCAAAAGCTATTTTTCCAGGAGCGCAACCTCCTCCTACAGGCCATTTGCTGGCCAGCGCGCTATCTGGACGATCGCGCGGTCAAAATCAGCGCTACGCGCTATACAGCGCTATTGACGGGCATAATTCACACGATCAATGAGCATGGCAACCTCGCGGCCGTCCGTTCTCCTGGGCGTTATTTGCTCAAAGCAGTTCAGGAGCACATGCAGCACCACGGCGAGGACTACTACCAGGTTGGCAAACGCACCCGGGACGCGATCGATGACATCATGCATGGCCTCAAGCCGCGCGTGGAGGGCGCGGAGATTCAATCTGCCGATGATTCAACCGTTCCAGCGCTGGCTGAGACCCATCGGATTTTGAGCGCCACCATGGGCGGCCGCCGCAAAACGGCCGCGCCGGCCGTACAGCCCGATTTATTCGGCAATGCAACGCGCATGCAAAAGCCGCGCGCGATTCAGGCTGCCGCACCGAAAAGTGCCCGAACCTTTGAGAACTCCCGGGTCTCGACCCAAAAAGTGCCCAAATCGCCGGCCGGTGATTCAAACTGGCGTAAGTCCCTGATCTGAGGGCTATTTCACGCTATTTCGGCGTGATTCAATGTTTCCCAAACCCCATGAGAGGTTTCTGCGTGGCAGGCTGCCATCGAAATCCCGTAATCCTCAAAAATCCTGTTAATCTTGTTATCAAAGACGGCGGCTTGGGTTCAAACCGGTGGTTTTCATCCGATCCGCGCCCATCCCCATAAAGGTGTTGCTGTCTTGACCCGTAAACAGGCTCTATCCGGGCTACTTCACCAACCGGAAAATGTAGGGGTAGCGGTAAAAGTTGCCCTGGTTGGCGGAAGCGGCGGCGGTGATGATGAGGATGACGTTGGCGACGACGACCAGCAGCAGGAGCGGCAGGCCGATCACGATGACCATGAGGAGGATGCAGATGGCCGCGTAAATCGTGATGCTGATTTGCGCGTTGAGCGCCTCCTTCGCCTGGTCGGCCACGAATTCGGAGCTGTCGCGCTTGACCAGCCAGATGATCAGCGGCCCCCAGATGTTGCCAAAGGGAAAAGAATACCCGGCAAAGGCGCTCAGATGGGCGGCGAGGGCCCAAGTGCGTTCCTCCGGCGTGGGCGGGGCCGGGAGAAGCGGCGTTTCCGGCGTTCCTGTGGACGGTTCGTTCGGCGTTTCCATACCCCCCTCTTCGTAACTCAAAAGGGAAGCGGCCTCAAGCGCCGGTTTTTCGTAAAGAAACCGTTCGCCAGACGGGGGGCGGACGTTGGAAAAAGGGAGATGCGCATTTTTCTTTTCGCGATTTGGTTCGGCCTGGGGACGCTCCTTGCGGCGGCCGCCCCGGGGACGCCCGTGACCTGCCAGACGGTATCCGCTCCCGGCGCTCCCGCGCTGGCGCTGCAGGTGGTGCGTTTTGACCGGAGCCGCACGGCGTTGCGGGTGATTGACCTGCCCCCCGGCGCGAGCGTGGCCGAGGGGGCGCGGCAAGCCGGGGCGCTTGCGGGCGTCAACGGCGGCTATTTTCAGCCCGATCACACGCCACTGGGGCTCGTCATCAGCGGGGGGAAGACGCTTCACCCGCTGGAGCAATCGAAGATCCTGACCGGCATGCTGGCCGTGACGCCGCGCGGGGCGGCCCTTCTGCGCAACGCGGAATTCCGCCCGGGGCGCGCGGTTCGCGAGGCGTTGCAGGCGGGGCCGTTCCTGGTGGACCACGGCCGGGCGGTGGGCGGTTTAAACGCCGTGCGCCGGGCGGAGCGGACGGTGCTGCTGGCCGACCGCCAGGGGGCGGCCGCGCTGCTCTCGACCGGTCCCGTGACGCTGGACGAGCTGGCGCGCCTCCTGGCCGCGCCCGGCTTGATCGAGGGGCTGGAAATTGACCGGGCGCTCAACCTGGACGGGGGAAGCTCCACGGCGCTTTGGGTGAAGGGCGAGCCTTCCGTGTCGCGGCGGGAATGGAAGCCGGTGCGCAACGCCGTGGTTGTCGTTCCTTTGGGCCGTTAGCAACGCCACGGCGTTTCCCACGGCCGGCCCGACAAGCGCCTCCCTACCCTGTCTTCTTAAGCCTGGGCTTCGGGCTCGGCGCCGGGAGCTTGCGGCGGTTGCTGCTGTTGCTTCTGCGCGTTCTCCATCATTTCCTGGAGCTGTTGCAGTTCCTGCTCGCTGGCTTCGCGGGTTTCCACGACTTCCACGTCGAACGTCAGGTCCTCTCCCGCCAGCGGGTGGTTGCCGTCCAGGACGACGTGCGTCTCGGTCACTTCCTTGACGGTGAAGGGGAGGGGGCTTTGGTTGGACTGGAACATGTCCCCCGCTTTGATGTCCTGCTTGGGGAGCGCCTCGCGCGGCACTTGCACGTATTTGGTGAAGTCGATGAGGCCGTAGCCGTCCTCGGCTTTCACTTCCACGCGGCCTTTTTGCCCGGCGGCGTAGCCGATGATTTCGCGCTCAAGGCCGGGGACGATCATCCCCATCTCGGACATGAACGAAACCGGAGCGCGTTCTTTCGAAGATTCAATGACAACGCCGTCGCTGTCGGTGAGGGTGTAGTGGAAGGAGATGACTTTGTGCGGCATGGGAAAACGACAAGATGCACCAAATTAGGCGAGGCCGGAAACGATTTTTCCTAAAATCTCCACGCCTCGTTCGAGGTCCGGCTCGGCGGCGCGGGCGCAGTTCAGCCGGATGTGGGGGGCGGGCGGGGTTCCCCCGGGCTGGCGGGCGAAGAAAGCGGAGCCGTCGGCGAAGGCCACGCTCGCGCCATGGGCTTGCGTGCGGAAGGCGTCGGAGTCGATCCCCTCCGGCAGCCGTACCCAGAGCATGTAGCCGCCCCAGGGGGCGGAGACTTCGGTGCCCGGAGGGAAGCTGCGCCCGATGGCGTCGAGCGCCAGTTCCCGGCGGCGCTGGTTGCGTTCGCGCAGCCAGTCGAGGTGGGGGTCGAGGCATCCCTTGCGGAGGAAGGCGCGCAGGATGGCTTCGGAGATCACCGTGCTGTGCAGATCCTGCTGGCACTTGCGCGCGGCAAACGCATCCTCCAGCTCGGGCGTGCCGGGGACGCAATAGCCGACGCGCAGCCCGGGCGAGACGGTTTTGGAGAAGCTGCTTACGAACGAGACGGTGGAGCCGTCGTCCCAGGAGCGGCACGGTTTGGGCGCGCCGTTGTCGAGCAGCTCGGCATAGATGTCGTCTTCAATCAGGCGGACCCCTTCCGCGCGGCAGAGGGCCACCAGCCGCCCGCGGTGGATGCCCGGCAGGGTCGCGCCCGTGGGGTTGGAGAGGGAGGTGCAGACGACGAGACACTTGGGCTTCCAGCGCGCCAGGGCGCTTTCGGCGGCGTCCAGGTCGATGCCGGAGCCGTCAGGGCTCACGGGCAGCGGCAGGATGCGCGCCCCGGCCTCGGCGATCAGCTCCAGCAGGCCGTAATACCCGGGGGCTTCGCAGGCGACGGTGTCGCCGGGCTTCACGAGAACCGAGAGCAGCACTTGCAATGCTTGCGTGCATCCGCTGGTGGTGACGATGTTTTTGGAGGTCAGCGCGGCCACGCCCCGGGTTCCAAGCCGCTCGGCCAGGAGCGTGCGCAGGGCCGGGTCGCCCTCCGGGTGATGGTAGGAGAACAGGCTCGCGCCGTCGCTGGCAAAGACTTCCCCGGCGGCTTCGCGCAGCGCGGCGAAGGGGAGGGCGTCCAGCCCGGGGACTCCGGCGGCGAGGTTGATCCATTCGGGCTGGTCCGCCTGTCGCATAAAGTCGACCAGGCGGGCGGGCGCTTGAAACAAAAACGGTTCGATCATGGGCTTTTCGTTTGCAGACGTTCCCTGCATTCGGCCGGAATGCAAACGCGCAAGCGGCAAAAGATCGCGCCTAGGAGGCCGTGCTACATCGGGGTGAGTTGCACGTCGTCAACATAGAACGCGCCGTCGTCGACATTGACGGAAGCCCGGATGTCCAGGAGGCTGCGGTATTCGATTTTGCTGCCCGGCTTGTTCCACTTGTCGGTCTGGTTGAGTTCAGGCTCCTTTTGGAACCGGAACGTGACGGGCCGGCTGACGGTTGTCCATGCCGGGGAGACGCTGAAGTCGACTTCCGTGCGCACCCATTCGCACGCATGGTTGTCGGCGGCGTTGGCGTTGGCCTTGATCGCGGCGAGGTCGCGGACGAGCCATCCGGCAAACATGAAGGATACATGGCCTTCCCGCACGTTGCGCCCTTTGACCTTGAAGCTGAGCGTGTAGCGGGTGTTGGGCTTGATCGCGGGGGATTGGCGCAGCATGGCGACGTTGGAGTCGGTCATCAGCGGTCCCCAGTTGATGCCGTCGCCCCAGCATTGCGCGGAGATGCCGTCGGGCCCGAAGCCGATCCACGGATCGGGGCATTTCTTCTGGGGCAGAATGCCGGGCAGCAGCAGGGGCTGGTGACGGACGACTTTGTTTTGATTGGGCATGTAGGCGAACTTCAGGACGTTTTTGCTTCCGCCCGCCGCTTCCGGGTCTTTCTCGGGTGTGACGACGGAGAAGATGCCGTTCTGATTGCCCTGCCGGAAGCCGAAGGCGATATCCCAGTCTTTGGGGGCCATGATGGAGTCTTCCTTCCAGAGGTCCTCGCCCTTGAGTTCAACCATGGGGCCGAATTTCGGCTCGGTGGCTGTTCCGATGTTGTAGGAGACGCTGATGCGTCCGCTGGGGAGGCCCGCGATGATGTCGAATTTGCCGTCTCCGTTGAGATCGGCAACGGCGGGGGCCACGCAGCGCATCCCGGCGGCGCCGATGCCGAGGCTGGTGACGCCGCCGAAGCTGATCGGCTGGGGTTGGCGCGTGAGTTCCGCGCCTTTTTTCCACGGCCCCTGGCTCACGTAGGCGTTGATGTTGCCGTTGCGGTCTCCCACCAGGAGGTCGGGGTTCCCGTCGCCATTGTAATCGACCACGGCGGGCACCAGTTGTTCGCGGCCGTCGCCGTAGGCGAGGTACTCGTGGGCATCCTCGTTGAAGGAGGGGAGCGCATTCGAGCCGAATCCCGAGGTGGAGTTCAGCAAAAGGTGGATGGTGTTGGCGGAGTAGCTCCCCTCACCGAGCAGGACGTCCATTTTGCCGTCTTTGTTCCAGTCATACACCGCCGGAGCGAGCAGATTGGCCCAGCGATGGCCGTCGCGGGTGGTGGCGACCTTGATGGATTCGATGGTTTGCGGCTGTTTCCACTCCGGGGAACTGGTCGAGCCGGTGTTTTTGATGAGCATCAAGTCGCCGTAGTAATTGCCAATCACCAGGTCTTGAGTTCCCGATTTGTCGAAGTCGCCCAACGCGAATTTGGCCCCGGCGTCGTAGGCATGGAACCCGCCTCTTTGAGCGGGCCAGCGGAAGCGGCCCAGGAAGACGGGGACGGTTTCGCTCTGGGTAAATTTCGGCTCCGTGGCCGTGCCGCTGTTAAAATAGACGCGGAAGTAGCCCGAGCCGTCCAGCGTCACAATGTCCAGCAGGCCGTCTTTGTTGATGTCGGCCACCTGGACGGAAATCGGCATGGCCAGCCCGCCGAGGTTGCCGCCTTCCAGAATGGTCTCGTAGCGGCCCGTGCGGGCCCGGAAGAAAACGCCGGGCGCTTCGGACTTCGTTCTTCTTCCCGGGTTCTGGTCGTAGGAGACGTTGCCGCAGAGAAATCCCTGGGAATCCACGCCGTCCCATAGGTTGTCTGCCGCGACAGACTGGCTGAAATCGCCATTCTTAAGGATGTTGGTGGTGGCGGGAGCGGCTGCGGGCGGATTTTGCGCCAAAGCGGCTAACGGCAGGAGCAGGGAGGCCAGGAGACGGAACTTCATGGGTGGGAGGGACAAAAAGGATTGATCCTCCATTAAAGCCTTTTTGGCGCTCGGGGGCAACTGGAGAAACAGGACGAAATTTTGCTGGCGTCTCTGGCTCGCAAGCTGTTTGACTTTGGGCTTCCTCTCCGAGGCCAACCACATTGTAAATAGCGTATGAAGATTTTTGTCACCGGCGGCGCCGGTTATATCGGGAGTATTTGCGTGGAGCAGATGCTCAACCAGGGCCACGAAGTGGTCGTCTTCGACAACTTGAGCGAAGGACACCGCAAGGCCGTCGATCCCCGCACGCGCCTGATCGTGGGCGATTTGCAAAAGCCCGAGGAGATCGCCTCCGCCCTGCGCAAGGAGAGCCCGGAGGCGGTGATGCACTTCGCCGCCAACGCGCTGGTGGGCGAGTCGATGACGAACCCTTCCAAATACTTCCGCAATAATGTCTACGGCGGCATTAATTTGCTCGACGCAATGATGGCCGCGGATGTCAAAAAATTCGTTTTTTCCTCCACTTGCGCCACGTTCGGCCCTCCCGAGCGCAACCCGATCGACGAGACGCTTCCCCAGCGGCCGATCAACCCCTACGGCGAATCCAAGCTCATCTTCGAGAAGATCCTCCGCTGGTATGACGAGATCCATGGCCTGAGATATGTCGCGCTGCGCTACTTCAACGCGGCGGGCGCTTCCGGCGCTTACGGCGAGGACCACCGGCTGGAAACGCACATTATCCCGAACGTCCTGAAAGTCGCCCTCGGCCAGAAAGAGCACGTTAACATCTTCGGCAACGACTACGAGACGCCGGACGGCACGTGCATCCGCGACTATATCCATATCCTCGATCTCGCCCAGGCCCACATCCTGGCCCTCGGGGCTCCCTCCAGCGCCTGTTACAACCTCGGCACCGGCGGCGGCACGAGCGTGCGCGAGATCATCGCCGCGTGCGAGAAAGTTACCGGCAAGAAGATCCCCGTCGTGGAAACGCCTCGCCGTCCGGGCGATCCGCCCCTCTTGATCGCCGCTTCGGACAAGGTGAAGCGCGAGCTGGGCTGGAAGCCGCAATTCCAGTCCATCGAGAAGATCATCGAAAGCGCCTGGGCCTGGCACCTCAAGCACCCGGGCGGGTACGGGGACTAGGGGACGCGGGAAAATCCCCGCGCTTCATCTTTGGTTTGCCACAAGGCGGCTGCTGGCGTTGAATAGGGTTTTTCCTACCATGGACCAGCAACTTGAACAACTCCGCGCCGAAGCGCTGGCGGCCCTGGCTGCCGCCGGGGACGAAGCCGCGCTTGAGAGCGTCCGCGTCCAATACCTCGGGCGCTCCGGCAGCATCTCCGCCTTGAGCGAGAGCATGCGTACGCTTCCCAAGGCGGACAAACCCCGCATCGGCAAACTCCTTAACGACGTCCGCAACGCCGTCACCGCGGCCATCGAGGCCCGCAAGGCGGCGCTTGAAGCCGAGCGCGACGCCAAGGCTCTCTCCGGGATCGACCTGACGCTTCCCGGCACCCCGCTTTCCGTAGGCGCGATCCACCCGATCACGCAAATGCTGGATCGCGCGATCGCGATTTTCCGCCAGATGGGCTTTGTCCTGGCCGACGGCCCCGACATCGAGGACGAGTGGCACTGCTTTGACGCGCTGAACACCCCGGCCGATCACCCGGCCCGCAACGAGCAAGACACGTTCTACCTTCCCGACGGCCGCCTTCTGCGCACGCAGACCTCCACCGTCCAGATCCGCACGATGGAGCAATTCGCCCCGCCCGTGCGCATCATCGCCCCCGGCTGCGTCTACCGGCGCGACGAGGCCGACGCCACGCATCTCGCGCAGTTCACCCAGATCGAAGGGCTCTACGTGGACGAAGGCGTCACGCTGGGCGACCTGAAAGGGACGATCCAGTATTTCTTCCGCGAACTGTTGGGCCCCGACGCCCAGGTGCGCATGCGCCCGCACTTCTTCCCGTTCACGGAGCCGAGCTTTGAGATCGACATCAAGGCCGCCGCGCTGGGCAAGGGCGACCGCTGGCTGGAAATGGCCGGCTGCGGCATGGTGGACCCCGCCGTCTTCCAGGAGATGAACCGGAAACGGGGCGACACCGCCTACGACCCGGAGAAATACACCGGCTTCGCCTTCGGTTTCGGCCTCGACCGTCTGGCTATGATCCTGAGCGGCGTCCCCGACATCCGACTCTTCACCGACAACGATGCGCGTTTCCTCGCGCAATACCGTTAACCCGGATTTTTATCCGCAGATTTCGCAGATGAGCGCAGATTTTTCAGTTCCTGGCAGGTTCTCCGGGTGGGCTTCGTGCCTTCGTGCCTTCGTGCCTTCGTGTGAGAATAAAAAAGCGGGGCTAAGAAACTGGTTACGGAAGTTGGCCCAGAGTGCCATGGCAGATAGAGCCCAGGGGGCAAATCCGTCTTTTGTCTTTTTCTCACACGAGGCAATCCGTCTTTTGGAAAATCTCCGCGCTGGTCGGCAGTGGTGCGCTTTCTGTTTTTTACACGAAGGCACGAAGGCACGAAGGCACGAAGGTAAGGATACGCATTCAAGGCGCATCATCCTCTCGCGCCAAAACGCTCTTTTGGCGCGCGTTTATTGCCGTAACTCCATTGCGGCTCTTTTCTCCCCGGCAAGCGAGCTGTGCTCTACCGGCCTTCGAGGGAGCATGGTACTCCGGTAAATACCATCCAATGATAATTTCTTCCCAATATGAAAGTTTCTCTTAACTGGCTCAAAGAACTCGTGGAAATCCCCGCCGATGTGGCGGCGCTTTGCGAACTGCTCACCAAGGCAGGCGTGGAAGTGGAAGGGATCGAGACGCGCGGCTGCGCGGTGGAAAAAGTGGTCGTGGCCCAGATCCTGGAATCCCTCCAGCATCCGAATGCCGACCGCCTGCACGTTTGCAAGGTGGCCGACGGCTCTTCCGAACCGCGCCAGATCGTTTGCGGCGCGAGGAATTACAAAGTCGGCGACAAGGTCCCGCTCGCCCTGCCCGGAGCCGTCATGCCCGGCGATTTCAAGATCAAGGTCGGCAAACTGCGCGGCGTGGAAAGCGCCGGGATGATGTGCAGCGCCAAGGAACTCGCCCTGGCCGAGGACGCCGAAGGGCTCCTTATTTTGCCGCCGGAAACCGTCGTCGGCACCCCGCTGACGGAGCTTTTCCCGCCGGAAACCGTCCTGGACGTGGAGGTGACGCCCAACCGGCCCGACCTCCTCAGCCACGTCGGCATGGCGCGCGAAATCGCCACGCTGCTGGGCAAGCCGCTCACGCTGCCCGCCGCCATTCTCGCCACGGCGGGAACCGGCTCGCAAGCGGCGGACGACATCACCCTGGAAGCCCCCGAGGCCTGCCCCTTCTACACGGCGCGCCGGGTGCGCGGCGTCAAAGTCGGCCCCAGCCCCGCGTGGTTGCAAGGCAAGCTCGAGGCCGTCGGCCTGCGCAGTATCAACAACATCGTGGACGTCACCAATTACGTCATGCTGGAAATGGGCCAGCCGCTCCACGCCTTCGATCTTGCGCTGCTCAAGGGCGGCATCCGCGTCCGGCATGCCGTTGCCGATGAGAAATTCCTCGCCCTCGACGGCAAGACGTATCCGCTCGCGCAACGCGATCTCGTCATCGCCGATGCCGAGCGCGCGCTCGCCATCGCGGGGGTCATGGGCGGCGAAGAGAGCGGCGTCACCGAATCGACCGTCGATATCCTGCTCGAAAGCGCCTACTTCACCCCGGCCGAAATCCGCCGCACCTCGCGCGAATTGTCCCTCTCCAGCGACGCCAGCTACCGCTACGAACGCGGCATCGACCCGGCGGGCGTTCTCCCCGCCTCGGCCCGCGCCATCGCGTTGATCCTGGAAGTCGCGGGCGGCGAAGCCGAACCCGTGGCAAAAGCCGCCGGAGCCGCGCCCCGGTTCGAACCGGACGTTCCCTTCCGCCTGGAGCGCTGCCGCGCCGTGCTGGGAACCGATGTGGCCGCCGAAACGGTGGACCGCATTTTGACCGGCTTCGGCCTCGGCAAGACCGCCCAAGGCTGGCAGGCCCCGTCGTTCCGCCAGGACTTGGTCCGCGAGATCGACCTCATTGAGGAAATCGCGCGCGTCATCGGCATCGAAGCCGTGCCCGCCCGCCAGCAGACCCGCTTCACCCCCGGCACGCCCGCCGACCAGCGCCACGACCAGGCCATGCGCCTGCGCCGCCGCCTCTCGGCCCCGGGGCTCGGTTTCCTCGAAGCCCGCGGCCTCACGCTGATTTCCGAGAAAGCGCTGGCCGTCTTCCCCGTGGACGGGAGCCTGCGCGTGCGCAACCCGCTCAACGAAGACCAGGCGATCCTGCGGCCGAGCCTCGTGCCCGGCCTGCTCGAAGCCCTCACCCGGAACGTCCGGCTGGGCACCGGCGACCTGCGGCTCTTCGAAATCGGGCGGATTTTCCGCGCCGACGCCCCCGAGGAGCGCACCACCCTCGCCCTGGTCTGGAGCGGCGCGGCCGCCCCCGCCTCGTGGCGCGACGCCAAGCCCCGCCCGGCCGACTTCTTCGACCTCAAGGGAGCGCTCGCCGCGCTCGGCCTGGAGGATCTGACGCTCGAACCGGCCTCGCACCCAGCCCTTGCGCTCGCGGTGGAACTCCGCCGGGGCAAGGAAACCGTGGGCCTCGCGGGCCAGCTCACCCCGGCGCGCGGCCGGGATCTCGATGCCACGGGCCCCGTGCTCGTCGCCGAAATCAACCTCGACGCCTTCGACCCCGCGCCCGCCTCCGGCCGGTTCGGCGGATTGCCCAAATTCCCGGCCGTTACCCGCGATATCGCCATGATCGTCCCGGTGGCCGTCCCGCACGCCCAGATCGAGGCCGTGCTGCGGAGCGCCAATGAGTCGCTGTTGGCGGGGATCGAACTCTTCGACGTTTTCACCGATCCGAAGGGGGAGAAAATCCCGGCCGACCAAAAATCGGTCGCGTACGCATTGACATATCGCTGCGCCGAGCGGACATTGACCGCCGAAGAGGTCGCCCAGGCCCATCAGAGGCTCAAAGAGCGGCTGAAAGCGGAACTGGCGGTGAGCCTCCGCGAATGATCTTTCTCCAAACCTTTGGAGGTTGAAAAACCTCCGCGATTTACCCTGCGGTGTTCGCGATTCGGGCAGCAAATCCCGGGCCGATATCGATACGATCAGAGGAGGCCAATGTGGCGCTCGCAAGGACATGCCTACCCTGGTAGTCCGCGCAGCGTTCCAGGTCATCCACCGTTTCCCTTAGGGAACGGGTTACGCTCCCAAACGGCATTGCGGGGTAACATGCGGCCCCTCCGGCGGAATTCCCGCTGGAGGGGCTTTTCTTAACTCGTCTTTAACTCGTTCCCAAGCTCCAGCTTGGGAATGTCTGACTTTCCGGTGGGTTCTGCGGGGAGGGGGCTGGCCTGGCAGCCACGCTTTACGAAGCTGGAGCTTCGAAGACAATTGCGTTCCCAAGCTGGAGCTTGGGATCGAGAGCCAAGGGGGGCTGGTTGGGCAGCCACGCTTTACGAAGCTGGAGCTTGGGATCGAGAGCCACACGAGAGCCAACGAGAGTCGGGAACCGGCTACGCGAGCGGGTGAAGCCGAAGCACCCGCCCGTTTTTCGATTGGACACCGCGCCGGATCGTTCCAAAATAAGGGCAACGCATCCTTCGCCTCATGGGCTTCCCCCGACTCTGACGAACCGAGCGGGCAGAAAAGCATCCATGAGTTCCATCCATCCACGCGAGGCGAGCGTGCCGCCGCCCCGCCTCCAAAACCGCGCCGGTCTTCTGCTGGCGCTTTTCCTCACCGGGTTCGGCACGTTTCTGAATCTTTACGAAACGCAGCCGTTGCTCCCCCGCTTTCGCGAACTCTTCCACGCTTCGGAATTGCGCGTCAGCCTCACTGTCACCGCCCCCGTGCTGGCCGTCGCCCTCATGGCCCCGCTGATCGGCCTCCTGGCCGACGCCATCGGGCGCAAACGGGTCATCGTCACCGCCATGCTCGGCCTCTCCGTGCCGACCCTGCTGGCCGCGACCTCGACGAGCTTGAACCAGCTCATTTTCTGGCGGTTCCTCCAGGGGCTTTCCATTCCCGGCATTATCGCCGTCGCCATGGCCTATATCAGCGAGGAATCGCCCCGGCACGCCGTCGGGTCCACCATGTCCGTCTACGTCACCGGCACCGTGGTTGGGGGATTCCTGGGACGTTTTGTGGCGGGGTGGATCGTTTCCCGCTGGGAGTGGCATGCCGCCTTCCTCGTGCTGGGCGCGGCTTCCTTCGCCGGGGGGCTTGTCACCTGGGCGCTGCTCCCCGCCTCCACCCGTTTTGTGCGCCAGAATAACGCCGCCGCCTCGCTGCGGTCCATGCGCGGCCACCTGCGCAACCCGCAGCTTTTGGCCACCTATTTCGTCGGCTTCAATGTTCTTTTCTCCCTCGTCGGCGCGTTCACTTACGTCAACTTTTACCTCGCCGACAAGCCGTTCTGGCTGGGACCCGCCGCGCTGGCCTCCGTCTTCGGCGTTTACCTGATCGGCGCCGTCGTCACTCCCGTGGCCGGGCGGCTGCTCGACCGCATCGGCACCCGCCGGGGCCTCGTGCGCGCCGCCGCGATGGCGGCATGCGGCTCCCTGCTCACGTTGATCCCTTCGCTTCCGGTGGTCGTCGCCGGGCTGGCCATGGCGGCTTCCGGGGCGTTCGCGTGCCAGTCCGCCGCCTCCAGTCACGTTGGCAAGGCGGCGCAATCCGCGCGTTCCTCGGCGGCGGGGTTGTACGTCGCCCTCTACTACCTGGGCGGCTGCGCCGGGTCCATTCTCCCGGGGTTCCTTTGGAGACAGGCGGGATGGGCGGGGTGCGTGGTCCTCATCGTCGCCATGCAGGCGCTCACCGCGTGCGTCGCCTTCCACTTTTGGAAAGAGGAACCGCGTGACACAAGAGCTTGCAAAGCGGCGCAAGGCGGGCTTGAGTCTGGCGTGTGACCGGAGGTGCGCGCTTTCCCGCGTCTCTGGAGCCGCTGCGGTTTTGATGTCTTCGCCTATGACACCCGAGAACGCCCCCATTCCCCTTTCCGCCTTTCATCGCATCGAAGTCGCCGAAAGCCTGCGCTACCTGTTGCGGGAGCCTCGCGAGAAGGATTTCTCGATCCGCTCCATCGCCCGCAAGATGGGCCCGGACGGACGCGAACTTGTCCAAATGGAGCTGGTCATCGCCGGGCGCGAAACGCGCGCGGCCTACCCGATGGCCGCGCGTTACCCGATCCACTTCGTC
>JAQTMF010000029.1 GCA_028714515.1 Chthoniobacteraceae bacterium
GGAGCAGGGGCGCGACCGGAACGTCGAGTATGACGCCGCCATTTTCACAAACCTGACGCAGGATCACCTCGATTACCACCACACGATGGAGGCTTACTTCGAGGCCAAGCTGGGGCTTTTCACCCGCATGGCCGAACAGCCCCATAAAAAGGGGAAGGCGATCGTCAACATCGACGACCGCTGGGGCCAGCGGCTCCTCCAGCGCCTGGGCCGGGACGTTCCGCAGCTCCCCATCGTCACCTACGGCATGAACGCCCGGGCCGACTTCCGCGCCGGGGCGCTCAAGAGCGATATTTCGGGCACGCAATACCAGCTCGACGCGCAGGGCAAGACGTACCTCGTCCGGCTTCCGTTGATCGGCGCGTTCAATGTTTACAATTCCCTGGCCGCGCTGGCCGGGGCGGCGGCGCTGGGCGTCGATCTGCGCACGGCCGTCCGCGCGCTGGCGGATGCCCCGAGTGTTCCGGGCCGCTTGCAGCCCGTGCCGGTCAAACGGCAGTTCCGCGTTTTCGTGGACTACGCCCACACCGACGACGCCTTGGCCAACGTCATGAAGACCTTGCGCGACCTCAATCCACGGCGGCTCATCGTCGTCTTCGGGTGCGGCGGCAACCGCGACAAGGCGAAGCGCCCGCTCATGGCGGAGGCCGTGGAGCGCGGGGCCGACTGGGCCATCGCCACTTCCGACAACCCGCGCAAGGAGTCTCCGGAGGAGATCCTCAAGGAGGTCGAGGCCGGGTTCCGCGGCAAGAATTACGAGACGATCGTGGACCGCCGCGAGGCGATTTACCGCGCCATCTCGCTGGCCGGGCCGCGCGACATCGTGCTCATCGCCGGGAAGGGCCACGAGACCACGCAGGAATTTGCGGATATGACCGTTCCTTTTGACGACCTCGCCGTTGCGCGGCTCGCCATTGAAGCCAAACCCGTGGAAATGGAACCCTAACCCCCCCTTGCTCCCATGAATACGGAATGGAACCCGAGGATTGCCGATTGCATTCCCTGCGGTGATGCGGGAGTTTCCCGCCTCGACTTGAGCCGCCGCATGCGCGGCGTCCGGTTTGCCCGCGTCCGTTTCCGGTCCGCGTGGCCCGAGACGCTTTGCGCGCGCGAGCTGCGCCAGGCCGCCCATGCCGCAACCTGCAACCCTTCTTTCCCAGCCTAGTGGACCCGACATCCCTTCAACAACTCGCCCAATGGGCGCACGCTTCCCTGTCCTGCGCGGACGCCGCCCGGACGGTGACGCGCGTTTGCACCGACACCCGCGGCCTGGAAGCGGGCGATCTTTTCGTGGCCTTGCGCGGCGAGCACTTTGACGGCCACCATTTCGTCTCGGCCGCCGCCGCCGCCGGAGCAGCCGCCGCGCTGGTGGACACGGCTTTTGAAGGGGAGACGCCCGCCGGGTTCGCCCTTCTGCGGGTGGAGGATACGCTGCGGGCGTTGCAGGAGATCGCCGCCAGCTACCGGGCGTCGCTGCCGCTGCGCGTGCTGGCTTTGACCGGCAGCACCGGCAAGACGAGCACCAAGGATTTTACCGCCGCCGTTTTGAGCGAGCGCTTCCGGGTCGTGAAAACGGAGGGGAATTTCAACAACCACATCGGCCTGCCGCTGACCATGCTGCGCGCGAGCGCCGCCGATGAGATCGGCATTTTCGAGATCGGCATGAACCACCCGGGCGAGATCGCCCCGCTGGCCGCCCTGGCCGCCCCGGACGCCGCGATCATCACCAACATCGGCTCCGCGCACATCGAGTTCCTGGGCAGCCGCGCCGGGATCGCCCAGGAGAAAGGGTTGCTCGCCGAGGCGCTGCCCGCTTCCGGGTTCCTGGTTCTCAACGACCGCGATGAGTTTAGCGACGCGATCGCCGCCCGCACCCGCGCCGGCGTCGTGCGCAGCGGCATCGGGCGCGGCGAGCTGAGCGCCACGCTGCTTGCCTCCGGCATGGACGGGAGCCGCTTCCGCGTCCGCGCCGGGGAGGAAGAGGCGGAGGTCATCCTGCCCGTTCCCGGCCTGCACATGATCGAAAACGCGCTGCTCGCGCTCGCGGCGGGCCGCGCCTTTGGCGTCTCGCTGGCCGACGGTGCGCGCGGGCTCTCGTCGAGCCGCCTCACCCACGGCCGCCTGGAGCGCAAGACCCTCGGGGGCATCCATTTTCTGGACGACAGCTACAACGCCAACCCGGATTCCATGCGCGCCGCTCTGCGCACGCTGGCGGTGCTCCCCGTGACGGGCGCCCGCATCGCGGTGCTGGGGCGGATGGGGGAACTGGGGCGCGAGTCCGAGACGGGCCACCGGAGCGTGGGCCGCGACGCCGCCGACGCGGGCGTGGATCTGCTCATCGCCGTGGGAGGCGCGGAAGCCGGGCAGCTTGCCGAGGCCGCGCGCCAGGGAGGCTTGAAAAACGTTCACCACGTTGCCGATCCCGCCGCCGCCGCCGCGCTGCTGGCCGAAAACGCCCATCCTGGCGATCTCGTCTTGCTCAAAGGGAGCCGCGCCGCCCGCATGGAGCGCGTGCTCGAACATCCCGCTTTTCTTTCGCCCTCCGCCGCTTCTTAAAAACATCCCGTGCTCTACTACATTCACATCTGGCTCAAGGAGATCGACGGCACCAACGTCTTCCGCTACATCACGTTCCGGGCGATTGGCGCGGCGATGACCTCCTTTTTGCTTTGCCTGCTTTGCGGCAACTGGGTCATTCGCAAGTTGATCGGTCTCAAAATCGGCCAGCCGATCCGCACCAAGGAGGAAGTGCACAAACTCGCCGAGTTGCACGGCGGCAAGCGGGGCACCCCCACGATGGGCGGCGTGCTCATTCTCGGATCCGTCACGCTTTCCTGTCTCCTCTGGGCGCGGCCCAACAACTCGTTCATCTGGCTGGCGCTCGGCTCCATGCTTTGGCTGGGGGCCGTCGGGTTCGTGGACGATTATCTCAAAGTCACCAAGAAAAAATCCGACGGGTTGCCCGGGCGCTTGAAGCTGCTGGCGCAGTTTTCGCTCGCGGCCGTCGTGACGGCGTTTTTCGTTTTCAACCCGGCGCTGCAAATCCAGGCCAAGGAGCTTTTCGTTCCGTTCTACAAGGAACCGCTGATCCATAACCTTGGCTGGTTTACGTTCTTCTTTTTCGCGCTGGTGATTGTCGGTACTTCCAATGCCGTGAACCTGACCGACGGCCTCGACGGCCTGGCGACGGGCTGCACGATCACCGCCGCGTTCGCCTACGCGTTGATCGCCTACGCGGCGGGCAATCTGAAGATCGCCGCTTACCTGCAGATCCCGTTTTATCCGCAGGCGGGCGAACTGACCGTCCTGTGCATGGCGCTTTTGGGCGCGGGGATGGGTTTCCTCTGGTTCAATGCCTACCCGGCCCGCGTTTTCATGGGCGATACGGGGTCGCTCGCCATCGGCGGCGTGCTGGGGGTCGTGGCCATCTGCACCAAGCAGGAATTGCTCTTGCTGGTCGTCGGCGGCATTTTTGTCATCGAGGCGATGTCGGTTATCCTGCAAGTCGCCAGCTTCAAACTTACCGGCAAGCGGATCTTCCGCATGTCGCCCATCCATCACCATTTCGAATTGCTGGGCTGGAAGGAGAACACCGTCATCGTCCGCTTCTGGATTTTGGCGATTATGTTTGCCTTCCTCGGCCTCGCCACGCTCAAACTCCGCTAGATGAAACCGACTTACGCACGCCAACAAATCGCAGTCCTCGGCCTCGGATCGAGCGGTGAAGCCGCCGCCCGCCGCCTGTTGGAGGAGGGGGCCTGCGTCACGGCGCTCGATAGCGGCGACTCGGAGAAACTCCGCGCCACCGCCGCCGCGCTGTGCGCCGCCGGAGCCCGCGTGCTGCTGGGGGCGGAGGCCGACGCCGACCCCACGGTTTACGATCTCGGTGTCTTGAGCCCCGGCATCGACCCCGCCGTGCCGCTCGTGCGCGCTTTTCGCGCCAAAGGGATCGCGGTCATCGGGGAACTCGAGTTTTCCTATTCGCTGTGCGCCTGCCCGGTGATCGCCATCACCGGCACCAACGGCAAAACCACCACCACGCAACTCGTCGAGCGGATGCTCAACGCCTGCGGCGTGCGGACGCTGGCCGCCGGGAACATCGGCCCCGCCTTTGCCGCCCGGGTGCGCGAGAGCGCCAACCTCGACGTGATGACGCTGGAAGTCAGCTCCTTCCAGTTGGAGGCAATCCGGACCTTCCGGCCTTCCATCAGCGTGTGGCTCAACTTCCAGGCCGACCACCTCGACCGCTACGCCTCCATGGAGGAATATTACGCGGCGAAGGCGCATGTTTTCGATTACCAGAGCGCCGAGGACGTTGCCATCGTCAAACTCGAAGACAAGCTGCCGCCGCTCAGGGCGCGCAAAATCACCTTCAGCGCCTACAGCCAGGGGGGCGACCTCGATCTGCGCGACGGCGTCATCCATTTCCACGGCAAGCCGGTGCTGCGCCTTGCCGACACCCAGTTGCGCGGTCTGCACAACGCCGAGAACCTGATGGCCGCGCTGGCCGTGGGCGCCGTGCGCGGGCTCGATTTCGCGGCGATGACCGAGGCGCTGCGCACCTACAAGGCGCTCCCTCACCGGTGCGAAAAAGTGGGCACGCTCGACGGCGTCGAGTATGTCAACGATTCCAAGGCCACCAACCTTGACGCATTGGAGAAAGCTCTCCTTTCCGAAAATCGCCGCGTCGTGCTGATCGCGGGCGGCAAGGACAAAGGCTTCGCGTTCGATTCGCTCACCGATTTGGTCGCCTCCAAGGCGCGGGCCGTCGTGCTGATCGGCGAGATGGCCGCGCGCATCGATGCTTCGTGGGGCGGGCGCGTCCCTTGCGAACGCGCCGCCAGCCTGGCCGACGCCGTTGCCATGGCGCGCGCCAAGGCGCAGCCCGGCGACGTGGTTCTCTTTTCCCCCGGGACCTCTTCTTTTGATATGTTCAAAAGCTATGCCGACCGCGGCAACCAATTTCGCGGCCTGGTCCAATCCTTCCTTGATTCTGCCCTATGAGACTCATGCCCCTTTTTCCCAGGAAACCGGCCGCCCCCTCCGCGCGGCGCAGATTGCAGGCCGCCGTGGCGCGGCGCGGCGCCCGGACGCCCACGATTGAGGAGGAAGAGGAGCCGACCACCAGCTTCAAGACGGCTTTTGTCGTCATGATCCTGCTGCACGTGGTGTTCTTCGGCGGCGTGTACATGTTCGAGTCCATCAAGGCCCACCGCCCCACCGCGCCCATTGCCAGGAAAACTTCCGCCGCGCCCGCCGCCTCTCCCGCCGTGGTGCCGCCCGCTGTCGCTTCCGCTCCGTCGCCCGCCGCGCAGCGCGCCAAGCCGCAACCTTCCGCCGCCGTGGCCGACTCCGCCAAAAAACCGGCCGCCACGCCCGCGCCCGCCGCCGCGGAACCCAAAGACTCCGGCAAGCTGTACACGGTGGCCAAGGGGGATACCCCCGTCGGCATCGCCAGGAAACTGCATGTCGCCTATGACGACCTTCTCAAGTTGAACAAGATCGAGAACCCAAAGAGTCTGCGGATCGGCCTGAAACTCCGCGTCCCCTCCGAATTGCCGCGCGCCTCGGCCAACTGACGCCGCGGGTTCGCCGCGCTCTCCCATCAACCCCGCATGAAATTCGCCGCCCTGGGCTTGCTCCTTTCCGTTACCACCATGGTGGTGATCGGGATGGTCATGCTTTTTAGCACCGGCTCGTTCAGCCGGGATGCCTTCAAAGTCAGAAAGGCCCAGGCGAAAAGCGAGGTGGCCGCCGCCGCCGCGGCTGTTTCCGGCAGTTCCTCCGCTTCCCTCCGGGCCGCCGCCAGCGTGCGGGACGACGACGATGCCTCGCCGGAGCTTTCGCTGGAGGAAGAAAAAGGGACCAAGGAGATTTTTTGGGACCCGGCCTATCTCGTCAAACGCCAGGCCATGTGGCTCGGCCTCGGCGTGGCTCTTTGCATCGTGGCGGCGCGGGTGGATTACCTGTTCTGGAAAAAGACCTGGCCCGCCTGGTTTGCGCTGGCGGCCGTTTTGCTGCTCGTCTGCTTTGTCTTCCCCCGGATCAACGGTTCGCACCGCTGGATCCGCTTCGGACCGTTCTCTTTCCAGCCTTCCGAGATCGGCAAGCTCGCGGGCATCGCATTTCTCGCGGCGTGGTATCAACGCTTTGAGGCCGAGTCGCGGACGTTTCTGAAGGGGATCGTCTATCCGCTGCTGATCGTGGGGATTTTGCTGGGGCTGATCGCGCCGGAAGTGGATCTCGGCACGACGGCCGTGCTGGGCGGCACGGCTTTTGCCATGCTCTTTGTCGCCGGAGCGCCGCTGCGCTACCTGCTGCCGCTGCCCGCGCTGGGGATCGGCGGGATTCTTTCCATCGCGTTCCTCATCCCGGAGCGGGTGAGCCGGCTGACGGCGTTCCTTGACCTGGAAGGGCACAAGGACGGCAGCGGCTACCAGCAGTTGATGGGGTTGATCGCGCTGGGCTCGGGCGGCGTGGACGGCCTGGGGCTCGGCATGGGACGGCAAAAGTTCATGTTCCTGCCCGAGGCGCATACCGACTTTATCTTCCCCACCATCGGTGAGGAACTCGGCCTCGTTTTTACGCTGCTGATCGTCTTTTGTTACGTCGTGATGATTATCTGCGGCATCGCCATCGCGCTCAATGCCCGCGAGCGATTCGGCCTGCTGATGGGCGTCGGCATCACCGTGATTCTCGCCCTCCAGGCGGCTTTGAACATCGGCGTGACCACGGCCGTGCTGCCCAACAAGGGAATTCCGCTCCCTTTCATCAGCTACGGCGGCTCCAATCTTCTCTTTTGTCTCCTGGGCATCGGCATCCTGTTGAGCATTTACCGCAAGGGCGGCGCGGAGAAGACCGTGCGCGCGACCACCCGGCCGCGCCCGTTGATGACGCCGAGGATTTGAAAGGCATAACCGCAGATTTCGCAGATAAACGCAGATTTTAGGAGCTTCAATGATCGTCCAACCGAAACCGCATCCATCTGTGAAAATCTGCGCAATCTGCGGATAAAACTCTTCTTATGAAATTCGCAATCGCAGGCGGGGGAACGGGCGGCCATCTTTTTCCGGCGCTGGCCGTGGGGGAAGTCCTGCTGGAGCGCGGGCATGAAGTCCTGATTTTCATCTCCGAAAAGGAGGTGGACGCCCTGGCCATCCAGGGCCGCGACGAGTTCCGATTCGAGAAACTCCCCAGCGTCGGGATGCCCCGGTTGTTTTCCCCGGCGATCTTCACCTTCTTCCAACGCTTCAACGCGAGCCTCGCGCCGTGCCGCCGGATTTTCGCCGAGTTTCAGCCCGATGCCGTGCTGGGCATGGGCGGGTTCACCTCCACGCCGCCCATCCTGGCGGGCAAGCTCCGCCGCATCCCCACCTTCGTGCACGAATCCAACGCCATTCCCGGCAAGGCGAACCGGCTCAACGCCCGGCTCGTGGACGTGGTGCTGCTCGGCTTTGAGGAGTGCAAACGGCATTTCCCGCGCGCCCGGTGCGAAGTCACCGGCACGCCCATCCGGCGCTCGCTTTCGCGGCGATTGCCGCGCGAGGAGGCGCTGGCGGTCTTTGGGTTGCAACCGGGGATGCGCACGCTGCTGGTGATGGGGGGCAGCCAGGGGGCCCACGGCATCAACGAGGCGCTCCGGGCCGCCGCCGCGGGCGGGGGGCTTGCGGGTATCCAGGTGATCCACCTCACCGGCGCGGGCGACGCCCCGGCGATGGAGCAAGCCTACCGCCAGGCGGGGGTTTCCGCCCATGTCGCCCCTTTCTGCCACCAGATGGAGGCCGCCTACAGCGCCGCCGACCTGGTTGTTTCGCGCTCCGGTGCCGCCAGTCTCTCTGAAATCTCCCACTTCGCGCTCCCCTCGCTCCTGATCCCGTATCCCCACGCCGCCGAAAATCATCAGCAATTCAACGCAGAAATATTTGCCCGAGCAGGGGCGGCTGAGGTATTAAAAGAGTCGCAAACAACGGGCGACACGCTGGCTTCCGCGATCGGGGAAATAATCGAGGACCCTTCCCGGCTCCAGATCATGGCCAAAGCGTGCGGGACCCTGGCTCCGCGGGATGCCGCCGTCTGCGTTGCGGACACGATTGAAAGACTGAAATGAACGATACGAGCACATTTTTGGCCGAGATGCTGGTGGGCGGAGAACTCCGTATTCACCTGATCGGCGTGGCGGGTTCCGGCATGAGCGGCATCGCCGGGCTGCTGTTGGCCATGGGGCACACCGTCTCCGGCTCCGACAAGGTGACGACCGTCGAGGTGCGCCGTTTGCAGGGCCTGGGCCTGGAATTTCACCAGCCGCAGAACGCCGCCAACATCCACTACGCGGACCTCGTGATTTACTCGTCCGCCATCCGGCCCGGCAACGTCGAATACGACGAGGCCGTCCGCCAGGGCGTGAGCATGGTCCGCCGGGCCGACGCGCTGGCCGCCATCATGCAGTGCAAAAAAGGCGTGATCGTCGCCGGGATGCACGGCAAGACCACCACTTCCTCCATGGCCGCCCACGTGTTGCGCGTCGGCGGGGTGAAGCCCTCGCATTACGTCGGCGCGGAAATCCCGATCCTTGGCGCGAACGCCCACTGGGACCGCGACGGGGAATGGTTCGTGGCCGAGGGGGACGAGAGCGACGGCACCCTGGCCAACTACCACACGGAGCATTCCATTATCCTCAATATCGAGGAGGAGCATCTCGATTATTACGACGATCTCGCCGCCATCGAGGCCGTCTTTGGCGAGCTGATGGACCAGACCCGGGGCAAGATTTTCTATTGCGCCGACGATCCGCACGCCGCGCGCCTTTGCGGGGTGCGCCCCAACGCCGTCTCCTTCGGCGCGGCCCCGGGGGCCGATTACCGTTTTGACGGGCTGCGCACCGCCGACTTCCAAAGCCGCTGCGAGGTTTATTGCCGGGGCGAGCGCATGGGCGAGATCGAGTTGAACGTCCCCGGCCGCCACAACGTCAGCAACGCCATGAGCGTGGTCGCGCTGGCCAGCGAGCTGGGCATCCCGTTTGCCAAAATCGCCGAGGCCCTGGCCGCCTTCCGGGGAGCCCGGCGGCGCTTCGACATCAAATACCGCAGCCCCGGCTACCTCGTCGTGGACGATTACGCCCACCACCCGAGCGAAATCCGCGCCACGCTCGCCACCGCGCGCGGCAGCGGCCGGGCCCGCACCGTCGTCCTTTTTCAGCCGCACCGCTACACGCGCACCGTCAAGCTGAAGGACAAGTTCGGGGTCGCCTTTGACGACGCCCAGTTCGTTTTCATCTCCAGCATCTACCCGGCCAGCGAGCCGCCCATCCCGGGCGTCACCGGCCAGACCATCGCCGACGCGCTGGCGGAGCACGGCCACGCCGGGGCCAAGTATCTCCCGGACCGCGTCCAGATGACCCTCGAAGCGGGGCGGCTTTTGCAGCCCGGCGATTGTCTCCTGAGCCTCGGCGCGGGGAACATCCACGAGCAGGGGACGTGGCTAGCCCGCGACCTCGCCGCCATGGAAGCGATGCAGGCCGCGATGGGCGAGGAGGGGATCATCAAACTTTACGAACCGCTTTCCAAGCACACCACCCTGCGCGTCGGCGGCCCCGCCCAGTTCTGGGCCGAGCCGGAGACCGAGGCCGGGTTCGCGCGGCTGGCCGCCCATTGCCACGCCAACGGCATCCCGCTGATGGTGATGGGGCGCGGCTCCAACCTCCTCGTGCGCGACGGCGGCATCCGGGGCGTGGTCGTCCACCTCGACCGGGGCGAATTTCACCAACTGCACGTGGACGGTCTGCGCATCACCGCCGGGGCGGGCGTCAAATTGAAGGAACTTGCCCAGGCCGCCAAAAATGCCGGGATCGCGGGATTGGAGTGGATGGAGGGGATCCCCGGCAACGTCGGCGGCGCGCTGCGCATGAACGCGGGCGCGATGGGCGGCGAGACTTTCCAGAACGTGATCTCCCTGCGCACCGTGGATAGCGAGGGGCAGATCCACGACCGGCTGCCCTCGGATCTCGAAATCCACTACCGGGGCGTCCCCAGCCTGGGCCGCCAGTATGCCACGAGCGCCGTTTTCGAGGGGAAACCGGGTTCCGCCGACGCGATCGGCAAGCTGATGGACGACTACGCGCACAAGCGCTGGGCGATCCAGCCCAAGGAGCCGAGCGCCGGGTGCACGTTCAAAAACCCGGCGGAGATTCCGGCGGGCAAGCTCGTCGAGGAACTCGGCTTCAAGACCGCCCGCAGCGGCGGCGCGGCCGTATCCGCCCTTCACGGCAATTTTCTCATCAACGCCGACCACGCCACCGCCACCGACGTTCTGGCGTTGATCGAGCGCATCCAAAAAGCCGCCCAGGAAAAGCGGAGCATCGCGCTCGAAACCGAAGTCCAAATCGTAGGCGAAACGGAAAGTTTTCTGAAATGATTTTTAACCGCGAAAAAGCGCGCAAGACGCAAAAAAGAAAGGACCTGATTTCCTCTGTCTTTTCTTCGTGCCTTCGTGCCTTCGTGCCTTCGTGTGAAAAAAAAGAGGCATGCGATGGCCAAGCGGTTTCGAGATTTCCAAGGAGCCTGAATGGTTCGTGTGGGGAAGGGACAAACGAAGGCTTTTCCCCTTGCGCTCTGCCTGCGGCAAAGCTCTGGAGCAACTTCCTCGCCCGGTTTTCCCGCGCCGCGTTTTCCTTCTCACACGAAGGCACGAAGGCGCGAAGGCACGAAGGGAAGAAACTTGAAGACCTAGAGAGTTTTTACTGTCTTCCCCTTTTGCGTCTTTTTGCGGCAACTCTATTTTTTACGGTCAATTTTTGAAATGAGCAGTCTTACCCACAAACGCATCGCGGTCCTCAAAGGGGGCCCCGGCTCCGAACGCACCATCTCCCACGCCTCGGCGGCGGGAGTCGCCAAAGCCCTGCGGGAACTTGGCGCGGAGGTGACGGAGATCGACGTCACCGGCCCCGATTTTGAGCTTCCCGCCGGGATCGACCTTGTTTTCAACATCATCCACGGCACCTTCGGCGAAGACGGCGGCGTGCAGCGCGCGCTGGAGGCCCGCGGCGTCCCGTACACCGGCGAAGGCGTGCGCGGCAGCGAGCTGGCTTTCGATAAACTCCAGAGCAAGGCCCGCTTCATCGAGCGCGGCGTGCCCACGCCCAAGTTCGAGATCGTCGCGGCGGGCGCGGCCCCAAAAATGCAGCCCCCCTACGTGATCAAAGCCCCGTGCGAGGGCTCCAGCGTCGGCGTCTTCATCGTCAAGACGGAGGCGGAGGCCGCGCAGGCCATCGCCGATGCCGCCAAGTTTGCGAAGGAATTGCTCGTCGAGGAATTCGTCGAAGGGCGTGAATTGACCGTCGGCATCCTGGACGACCAGGCGCTGCCGATCATCGAGATCCGCCCCCGCGTCGGCTTCTACGATTGGGCCAACAAATACCCCTTCCTCGACCCGACCGGAAAGGGCGCGGCCGATCACTATTGCCCCGCCGCGCTCGACGCCGAAACCACGCGCCGCGTCCAGGAAACCGCGCTCGCCGCCAAAAACGCGCTCGACTTGCGGATTTACTGTCGCGTCGATCTGCTCTTGCCCGCCGACGGCAAGCCCGTGGTGCTCGAAATCAACACCATCCCCGGCATGACCGAAGCGAGCCTGCTCCCCGAGGCGGCAAAGACCGCGGGGATCGGCTACGCCCCCTTGTGCGAACGGATCGCCCAACTTTCTCTCGCCCGCTTCCCCGCCCAATGAACAACACTCGCAACCGTCTCACCAACCGCCGCCGCTCCAACGGGAGCCAGCATCGGATGCAGGGGCTTCTCGAAGTGAAGGTTCGCTCCGAACTGCTCCACCGGCAGCGTAACCACGCCATCCTGGTGTGGGCATGCAAGATCACGCTGGCCCTCGCCATCGTCACGGGGGGCGTCGTGGGCGTCCGCACCGTCGTCAACCGGATGTTCCTCAAAAACCCGGATTACAACCTCGCGGCCGTCGAAATCACCGACGACGGCGCGGCGCTCTCCCGGGATGTCATCATCGACACCGCCAAGCTCACCCTGGGCGACAATATCTTCAAAGTCAGCCTCTCCAAGGCTCGCGAGGCGATCATGACCCTGCCGCAGGTGGAACGCGTTGAATTGCAGCGCGCCTTGCCGAACCGGATTACCATCGACATCGTGGAACGCCGCCCCGTGGCGTGGCTCGCCGACGCCAAGACGGACGATCCCTCGACCTCCGACAAGTCGTTCCTGATCGACAGCAAAGGCGTCCTCTTCAAGCCCAAACGCCAGTTGCCCGAATACCTGCGCCTGCCCGCCATCTACGGCGCGGATGTGGAGGGCCACCTGCCGGGCGATACGGTCAGCGCCCCGGAGGTTTGCGCCGCGCTGGAACTGGTGCAGAAGAACTCGGATTCCAACCGGTTCCGGCTCCAGAGTGTCGATCTTTCCAAGGGTTACTGCCTCATCGCCACCGACGCCCGGCGCGCGAAACTGACCTTCGGCCTGGACGACATCGGCCGGCAGTTGGAACGCCTGGGAGCCGTTCTCGACTACGCCGCCGCCCAGGGCAAGGAGATCCGCACCGTCAACCTGATGGTGGAAAAGAATATCCCCGCCCTGCTGGTGGATCCCGCCGCCCCGGCGGAGCCCGAGGCTCCCGTGGCCGAGGAACTGCCGCCCGCGAAACCGGCTCCCGCCAAGGCGGCCTCGCCTGCTCCTTCCGCGAAGCCCTCTGCCAAGCCGTCCGCCAAATCCTCCGAGTCCAAGAGCACCCCCGACAAATCCACGTCCAGAGCGGTTCGCAAAAAGTTTGTGGACGCCACCGCGTCCTCCACCGTCAAACGGGCCGAGCCCGTTGTGCGCCGCGCGGAACCGGTGGTGCGCCGGGCCGAGCCCGTGATCCGGCGGGCCGAAGCCGTCAAACCGTGATTTTCGCCCATGGCCAAAGACCAGATCCTCGTCGGACTCGAAATCGGCACCTCCAAGGTGTGTGTGATGGTGGGGGAGGCGAAACCGGACGGACCCATCAAAATCTTGGGGGTCGGCCAGGCGCCCTCCGTTGGCATCCGCAAGGGGGAGATCGTCGATTTCGAGAACGTCCATAAATGCGTCCGCGAGGCCATCGCCGACGCCGAGGATAAGAGCGACGTCACCATCAAGGCCGTCTTCGCCGGGGTCACGGGCGCGCATATTCAGTCTTTCAACAACCGGGGGTGCGTCAACCTGCCCGAAGATCGCGAGGAGATCGACGAGACCGACTGCGAGGATGTGGCCATCAGCGCCCGCGATGTCAATATCCCGCAGCAGAACGCCTTCCTGCACACCATTCTCCAGCATTACTACGTGGACGGCCAGGAGGGCGTTTTGAATCCCGTCGCCATGCTGGGGCGCATGCTGGAGGCCGATTTCCACATCGTCCACGGCGTCGGCAACCGCATCCGCAACACGGTGCGCTGCATCAAGGAACTGGGCATCGAGGTGGAGGACGTGGTGTTCAACGGCTACGCCACCGCGCAGGCCATCCTTTCGCAGCAGCAGAAAGACCTCGGCGCGCTCGTCATCGACATCGGCGGCGGCACGACGGATTACGTGGTCTATGTGGACGGAGCCGTGAAGCAAAGCGGCGTTTTGGCCGTCGGCGGCGACCACATTACCAACGACATTTCCATGGGCCTGCGCATCCCGATGGCCAAGTCCGAGCGGCTCAAAATCGAGGAAGGCGACGCCACGCTGGGCAACGCGCTGCCGGGCGAAACCATTTTCCTGAAGGCCGAAACCGGCTTTGCCGGGCGCGATGTGGAACGCGAGATCCTCAACACCCTCATCCACTACCGCCTGCGCGAGACTTTCGAGCTGCTCAAGCGCGCCATGGACGGCGAACCGTATCTGCCCATGCTGGGCGCGGGGATCGTCATCACCGGCGGCTGTTCGCAGATGCGCGGCATCGGCCCGCTCGCGCAGGAGATTTTCAGCATCCCGGTCACCGTCGCCCACTCGCGGTCTACCTCGGGTCTCGTCTCCGCCGCGGAGAACCCGCAGTTTTCCACCGCCATCGGCCTCCTGCGTTATGGCCAGGCCGCCTATGCCAACCGGCCCCAGAAAGACGGCTTCTTTGAGAAATTGCGCGGATTTTTTGGCAGACGGTAAAAAAACCTCCTCCCTATGATCGAACTCACCTCCCGCAGCGGCTCCGCCCCGGCCCGGAACATTTCCATCATCGGCATTGGCGGCGCGGGCGCCAACGCGCTCGACCGGATGGCTCTCGACGGCGTCGCCCCGGCGCGGCTTATCGCGGCTCATACCGATGCCCAGGTGCTCGCCGCTTCCGTCGCGGGCAGGAAAATCCAGCTTGGCCAGACGGTTGCCCGGGGCCTTGGCTCCGGCGGCGATCCCGAAGTGGGACGGTGCGCGGCGGAGGAATCGGCCGCCGAACTGCGCTCCGCTCTGGAGGGCGCGGAAACGGTTTTTGTGCTCGCGGGGCTGGGCGGTGGAACCGGCTCCGGGGCCGCGCCGTATGTCGCCGAGTTGGCCCGGGAAGCCGGGGCGCTCGTGATCGCCATTGTCACGCTTCCCTTCAGCTTCGAGGGCAAACGCCGCCAGGCCCAGGCCGCCGAAGCCTTGGCCGCTCTCCAGGAGCAGGCCGACGCCATCCTTTGCTTTGAGAACGGCCGCATGGGCGACGCCGTTGCTCCGCGCGCGGGCATCCAGACCGCCTTTGCCGCCGCCGACGAGACCCTGAGCCAAAGCGTCCGCGCGCTCTCCGGGCTGCTGGGGCGCACCGGGTTGATCCACCTCGGCTTTGACGATCTCGCCGCCGCTTTGCGCGACGTTCCGCCGCGCTCGCTGTTTGGCTATGGCGAGGCGGAGGGGGACAACCGCGCTTTTGACGCCCTGGCCCAGGCGCTGAAAAACCCGTTCATGGACAAGGGCCGCCTCCTGCGCGATTGCGAAACCGTTCTCGTGCAAGTCAGCGGCGGCCCCGATTTGATGCTCGACGAAGTCCAGCTCCTCATGGAGGAGTTGAACCGGAGCCTCAGCGACCAGGCCCGGCTTCTTTTTGGCGCGGCCGTCGCTCCCGAGTTGGCGGGCCGTCTTACTGTCACGGTGCTCAGTTCGTTGGGCGAGGCGCAGACCGCCGCCGCGCCCGCGCCTGTCGTAACGGCTCCCGCGCCGGTGGTTGCGGTTCCCGCGCCCGCGCCCGTTGCGCCTCAACCCGCCCCCGCCGAACCGGTTTTGGAGGAGAAGGCGGCCGTTGCCGAAGTCGCGCCGAAAATCCCCGCCGCTCCCGCCCCGGTGGCGGCCCCGGAACCGGTTACGGAGTCCGTGCCGGTGCCCGCCGCTCCCCGCATTCACAAGCCGCGCGGATTGCGCGTGGCCGCTCAGCAGGCTTCCCTGTTTGGCGACGAGCCTTTCGCCCCCATTGAGCGGGTGGCTCCCCCCGTTCCCGGGCGGATGTTGCACCGGCCCTTCCCGGAACGTCCCGCGCCCGAGCCGGAGCCCGTGGCTGCTGTCGAGCCGGTTGTCGAGCCGGAGCCCGCCGCCGTGGTTGAACCCGTCGCTGTTCCCGAGCCGGAACCGGAAGCGCCGGCCGTTGTCGCCAGCGTTTCCGAACCCGAAGAGGAGGCCGCTCCCGCCGAGGAGCCCGTGCCCGAGTTTTTCGCGGAGCCCGTGCCGGAGCTGGAAATGGAATCCGAGCCCGAACCGGCGTTTGAGCCGGAAGCGGTTGCCGAGCCGGAGCCGCCTGTGGTTCCCGAGCCGCCGCCCCAGCCCGCGCCGGTGGCTCGCGCCCCCTTCCGCCGCCCGGAGCGCCGCACGCCCTTGCGTCCTACGGAAGCCGGTGCCGCGGAGCCTGCCGCGGCGGCCCCCGGGCCCGGCGCGAAGGCGCCTCTCCAGGAGGTGATGCAGTTTGAGCCCGTGACGCGCGGCCGTTTTGAGAAGAGCGAGCCGACGATCGTGGACGGCCAGGATCTCGACGTTCCGGCCTACCTGCGCCACCGGATCAAGCTGCGCTGAGAAGACGTTAGGACTTGCGCAAAGGGTGCGTCCGGGCGCTTTGGAGAGGCCTCATCCCAGGTAGGGGCGGCACTCCGTGCCGGTATCTGTTTAGCGCGCAAAAAAGAAATCAATCCGAAGGATTGAAAGATGGTAGCCGGGGGTCGAGCGAAGCGACACCCCCGGTATACTTGAGACGTTTATCTCACCCCGGAAGGGGTGGTAGAACCGCTGCCACCCCTTCCGGGGTGATTTTCATTGCGAACCTGTTCCGGTGGTGTCGGCGCGTGGCCGCGCCTCAACCACCGGCTAACGTCTGGAACCCCTCAGGGGTTCTTTCTCTTGATTCGCGCTTCCTTCCTCCTGGCTAAACAGATACCCGTGCCCGTCCGTGTGCTTGGCTGCGTCCAAAGGGCGGCACGGGGTGCCTCCCCTACCGTGGCGGCGGTCCTCAGTCCGATTCCCTCAAACCAACCGCACGGGGACGCCCTGGGTGGCGAGATAGCGCTTCACGTCGGCGACGGTGTATTGGCCAAAGTGGAAGACGCTCGCGGCCAGCACGGCGTCGGCTTTGCCCACGGCTAGGACTTGCGCCATGTGCTCCAGCTTGCCCGCGCCGCCGCTGGCTACCACGGGGACGCCGACGCTTTCGCTGATGCGCCGGGTGATCTCCAGGTCGTAGCCCGCTTTGGTGCCGTCGGCGTCGATGGAGTTGAGCACGATTTCCCCGGACCCGAGCGCGACGGCTTTGACCGCCCATTCCACGGCGTCCAGGCCGGTCGGCTTGCGCCCGCCGTGGGAAAAGACCTCCCAGCGGTCCGGCGCGACCCGTTTGGCGTCGATGGAGACGACGATGCACTGGCTGCCGAAGCGCTCCGCTCCGGCCGTAATCAGTTCCGGCGTGGCGATGGCCGAGGAGTTGATGCTGATCTTGTCCGCCCCGGCTTTGAGCATGTGGCTCATGTCGTCCACGGTGCGGATGCCGC
Source organism: Chthoniobacteraceae bacterium (assembly GCA_028714515.1). GTDB lineage: Bacteria > Verrucomicrobiota > Verrucomicrobiia > Chthoniobacterales > Chthoniobacteraceae > UBA695. Next base: position 16,949 of record JAQTMF010000029.1, read on the forward strand.
CGCCGACGGTGAGCGGCATAAAGCATTGGTCGGCAGTCCGTTCGATGACGCCGATCATGGACGCGCGGCCCTGCGCCGTGGCGGTGATGTCGAAGAAGACCATTTCGTCCGCGCCCTGGGCGTTGTAGCGCACGGCCAGCTCCACGGGATCGCCGACGTTGCGCAGTTCTCCGGCTTCCGCTTTGCCGAACTGGACGCCCCGGGTGACTTTGCCGTCGTGCACATCCAGGCAGGGAATAATGCGTTTGGTCAACATGATGGGAAAAATGTAACGGATGGGACGCCGGGACGGCAAGGTTTGCCCGGCCTTTTTAGGGTGAAACCTGATTGGAAAGGAATTTGATTGCGTTGTCTACGCTTGACTTTAGCATCGCCTCACGGGTCCACAAACAGCGGTTTAGGTCACGTATGGGATCATTAATTTTTACGATCACGGGCTATGGGAAACACTGAAACTGGAAAAAAGGCGGAGCGAATGGGAAAGAAACCTGCGTTCCATATTTCCAAGGAACCGGTGGTGCACGGGAGGCCGGAAGAAAATGTCCATAAGTATGAGGCCGGCTATGAAGCGGGGGGAGGGGAATCGCCTGCCGGGGCCTCAGAGCTTCCGGCATTCGAGGATCTGGGACAGCTCCCGTCTTCCTACGGTTCGCAATCGCTGTTTCTCGTAGCGCGGGATCCCCACTGGCTTTTCTGCTACTGGGATGTGGATTGGAGCGCTTACCCCACCTCCCGGATGCGCGACGGCAAGGTTTTTTTGAAGGTTTACGAAGTGGCGGGCGGCGCGGAGGTTTACTGCACGGAGGTGAGCCCCGAGGCCCGCAACTGGTATATTTCCGCCGGGCACGGCAGTGCCGCGTATGTCGCGGAACTCGGGTTTATCAACGCCGACGGGGCGTGGGAGGTGATCGCCCGCTCCAATGAAACGACGACGCCTTCGGAGGGGCTTTCGGAGCAGGTCGCCGATACTTTTGCCACGGTTCCCTACCACCTCGCTTTCCAGAAGATGCTCGACATGATGGGAGCGGCCCGGGTTGGGGAGGAGTCTCTTCTTCAAGCTCTTGCCCGCATCCAGGGCGAGGGGCGCAAGCTCGCTTTTGTGCTGGGCCAGGTGCCGGAGTGGACCGATGAACAGCGCCGCGTGCTGGCCGCTCTGCTGGGCAATGATTTGGCCGAGATGCTGACGATGGAAGCCGTGGAGATCGACCGGATCCTGCGCAAGCAGTTGCAGGAGCGGCTCTTCAGCGAAGGCGCGAGCGGTCTGACGGTTGGCGCGCTGGAGGCTGCCGCCGCGAGCCTCTTTAGCGGCGTGGGGTTTGGCCTCAGCTCGTGGCTCGCTTCGTGGCAGGCGGCGCTGGAGAAGGGGGAGTTGAGTTCGTGGCTTAGTTCCTGGCTGGGCGGCGCGGAAGTGGGGGCGTTCGCCTCCTGGCTGGCGTCGTGGCCCGGGGCGGTTCAGGGCCAGGCGTTGAGTTCGTGGCTGGCGTCGTGGCCTGGCGTGGGAGCCCCCAGCAGCGCGCTCTCCTCGTGGCTGGCGTCATGGCCCGGGGCCGGGGCTCCCGGCGGCGCGCTCTCCTCGTGGCTGGCCTCGTGGCCCGGCGCGGCGCAGAGTTCTTTCTGGAGTTCCTGGTTGTCGTCGTGGTCCGTGGCTGCCGGGGCGTCCGAGACGTTGCAAAGCTCGTGGCTAAGCTCCTGGCAGGCGGCGGCCAAGGGCCAGGCGTTTTGGAGTTCGTGGCTTTCGTCGTGGTCCGGCGCGGCGGGGGCGCAGTCCAGTTTTTGGAGTTCGTGGGTCAGCTCCTGGGGAGGGGCGTCCGCGTTGTCTTCGGGCTTTTCCTCTTATGCGAGCTCCTGGCTTTCCTCCTGGGCCGGCGCGGTCGCGCAGTCGAGCTTCTGGAGTTCCTGGTTGAGTTCGTGGAAGGGAGGGCTTGGCGGGGCTTCCGGGGCGTTCAGTTCCGGCCTCGGCGCAAGCTGGAGCGCCCAACCCTTCGGCCGCCCTCGCGAGTTTTTTCTCCATGTCAATGCCGAGGTCATTTTCTACGGCGGCACCGACCCGCGCGCGAAGGTCTGGATCGACGACAAGCCGATCCAGTTGAATGCCGACGGCACTTTCCGGCACCACTTTGTTTTCCCCGATGGCGATTTCAACATCCCCATCGTCGCCGAATCGCCCGATGGCTTGGAACGGCGCTCCGCTGTCCTGCGCTTCCAGAGGGGCACGTGCCGTTGCGGCGAGGTGGGGGCGACTCCTCAACCCGCTTTTCTGACGGAGCCGATGGGCCGGAGGTAGTGGAGGGGGGGTGGAGGTGGAAGAGAAGCCGGGGAGAACCCGCCCGGAGGACTCACCGGGAAGTCAGACGTCCCCAAGCTGGAGCTTGGGAACGCGTCATATAAGCGTCGCCAGAGAGCTGCGACAAGGAGAGTCAGACGACCGTTGCTGCATTCCTGCCCTGGCGGGGTTGGCCTGCTCTCCATCCGCAGTCCCTGGCGACGAGGGCACTATCGGGGGAAAACGCGCCGATGACAATTTTTTTGTGTCAATCGGCTTGCATTCTTCGCGAACGAAGGCATAGAAGTATGCCCGCTCGTGATTGCGCGTTTCCCGCGCGTGCGCCCCCAATTCATCCACTACTCATCTATGGCCAGTTCCTCCCTCATCTCTAGAATCGTGCTCTCCGCGGCGTTTGTCGCCGCCGCCGGTACCGGCGTTGTCAACCACCTGAACAAGGGGAAAATAGAGCAAGTGCGGCAGGAGGCAACAGCCTCCAAGGAAAAGGCAATCGCCGCTGAGGAGAATGCCAAGAAGGCGGCTAGCGAAGCGAAAGCCGCCAAGGACGAGGCAAAAGTCGCCAGTGACGCCAAGGCTGCCGCCGAGGCCAAGGCTGGCACCGTCGCGGCGGAGGCCGAGAAGTCCAAGAAGGACGCCGAAACCGCCCAAGCCCAGATTCAGGAGAAAGAGACCCAAATCGCCGATTTGACGAAGAAATTGGCCGATGCCGCGGGGAATACCAACGCCGCTCCGGTGGCTCCCGCGCAGGATCCCGAAATGGCGAAGAAACTGGCTGACGCCATAGCCGTGGCCGCCGAAAAAGAGACGCTGCTGAAGAGCTTCCAGGCCAAGGCCGAAGAGGCGGAGAAAGAAGCTACCGCTTTGAAAGCCGATAACGCCCGGCGCGTTGCCGGTCTGAACAAACCCGGCCTCGAAGGCAAGGTCCTCGCCGTGAATCCGAACTGGAACTTTGTGGTGCTGAGCATTGGCGACCGTCAGGGCGTCGTCTCCGGTTCCTCGCTGATCGTCAAGCGCGGCGGCAACCTGGTTGCCAAACTGCGCGTCACTTCCGTTGAGCCGTCCACCTCCATCGCCGATGTCCAAGTGGGCACCGTCGCGAAGGGGTCGGTCATCCAGCCCGGCGATGTGGTCATCTTCCCCGGATCGTAATTAATTTTCCATGAGTCGTTTCTGCGTGCTGCTTCTGGCATTTGCCGCGGTTTTCGTCGGCGGATGCGCTTCTGAACCTCCCAAGTCAACCGATCCCGAGCGGGTCAGCACCATGCCCTGGAATACTCCCGAGCGTGGAGAAGGCGGGGGAATCATGGGAGCCATGATCAATACCCGGTAGCGCCGGCAGATTCGGCAATAGACGGTTCTCGATTTGAAAAAGGCGGTCCCTTTTGGGGCTGCCTTTTTCTTTTTTGCGCGCGGGGAGAAGAGGGCTTTGGGGGCTTTGTCTCGGTAATGGCGTGCGCAATCACCGGAGGAGGCCTCGGTCGCCAGAGGGGGCCTCGTTCCCAATCTCCCGATTGGGAATGCAAATGTCATCGAGGCTCCAGCTTCGCAACCTGTGGAAAGCCGGACGGCGTTCGTTAATCATCGGGGTGTTTTGTGCAATCGGGGCCCCATCCCGCGCGGGAATTGCCGTTGCTCGTGCGGTCCCAAAGAGAGTTGAGGAGCGAGCGCTTTGGCGCAAGGCATGTTGAGGACGGTTCGACGCACCGCGTTGGACGGCACGGAGTGCCATCTCTACCCTTTGCGAAGCCGCGCTTGGGGGCCTTTCGCCATGCCCGTTTTCCGAACACAGAAAAAGCGTCCCCTTGGGAGGGACGCTTTTCTAAAGGCCGGGCGGCCGGGGCTATTTTCGGGGCTCGCCGCTAAAGCAGGCTATCCAGTTTGGCGAGCAGGTCGCGTTTGCTGACCATGCCGCCGACGATTTGCTCTTTGACTTCGCCGTTTTTGAAGAGGAGAAGGGTGGGGATGGCGCGAATGCCATACCGCGCCGAGATCGCTTGGTTTTCATCCACGTCTACTTTGCATACTTTGACGGAGCCTGCCTTTTCCTCGGCGATTTCGTCGAGAATCGGGGCGATCATCTTGCAGGGGCCGCACCACGTTGCCCAAAAGTCCACGAGGACGGGGGCGGTGGCGTTGAGGACTTCCTGGTCGAAGGTGGCTTCAGTAAGCTGGATGACGTTGGGACTGGACATGGATAGGAGATGATGTTGCCCCCCCCTCAAGCGGATTCCCAAAAGAGGCGCCGCTTTAAAGGAAAGGGGATGAAATTACCCGAGGAGAGCCGTGGCGAGGGCGAATAGCGAGGCAAGCAGGACGGCGATGCTGAAGGGGAGCGTCATGGGATCTTCTTCTTCTTGAGTTTCGTTGTTGGTGATGATGTCGGCGGTTTTGAGTTTCGGCGCCGGCATCGGGGCGGAAAGGGGGGCCGTCTGGTTGAGCTTGACGGTCGCCTTCGGCATCATCTTCGGATTCGGAGGAAGCGAGATGCGCGTGGTTTCTTTCTTTGGAGCGATCGGTTTCTGGGGCACCGGTGCGGCGGCGGCTGCCGAAGCCGGTTTGGCGGGAGGAACCGGTGCGGCCGGTTTCGCCGGCATTGCCGCCGGGGCCGCGGAAGCTGCGGGCGCAGCGGGCGGGGTAGGCGGTTTCGGTATGGAGAGACCTCCCGGAGGTTTGGGTGCGGTAGGCAGCGCTCCCGGGGGCTTCGGCACAGAGGGGAGGGACCCCGGAGGCTTGGGAACCGACGGCATGCTCGCGGGTGCGGGCGGGACGGGGAGATGCGGAGTCTGCGGCGGGGTCGGTATGTCGCCCGGAGGTTTGGGCGGCATGGGAAGTTTGCCGGCGGGCGGTGTCGGTGCGGTAAATTTGGTGGGAGGGGTGGGCAGCTTGGGCGGCGCGACCGGGGTGGGGACGGGGGCTTTCGGCAACTGGATGGGCATCGTCGTGCGCGATTCCTCGTCAGCACGGGTGGGCGCTGCGGCGCGCGCGGGGATGGGAGCTTTCGGCAGTTGGATGGGCATCGTCGTGCGCGATTCCTCGTCAACGCGCGGACTGCCGGCGGTGTGGGGACGCGCCGTTTCGGGCAGGTTGATGCGGATGGTATCGCGCTTCGGACCGGCCTGGGTGGGCAGGTTGATGCGGATGGTCTCCTTCTTCGCTTCG
>JAQTMF010000030.1 GCA_028714515.1 Chthoniobacteraceae bacterium
TGGCACGTTCGCGGGCTTGAGCGGCACATCGTCCAACGCCGTCATTACAAATGGTGCCAGCGATGCCGCTGCTACCCTCACGGTTTACAATGGTTCGGACAATACCTTCGCTGGTAAAATTCAGAATGGCACGGGAACCGGAGCGGTTTCCTTTGTAAAAGGCGGCGCAGGGACACTCACTCTTTCCGGGGCGAACAACTACTCGGGGAGTACATCGCTCTTCGGAGGCAAAACAGTGGTCAGCGGCAGTCTTTCGGCCACCAGTTCGGTTTTGGTCGCAAAGGGGGCCGAGCTGAACCTTACCGCTACCGGACTTGTGAACCAGGGCGCGACTATCACCCTTAATGGTCAATTGAGCGGAAGCGGATCGGTCGGCTCCTTGAACGTCGGCGACACGGGCGTCGTTAGCCCAGGGAACGACGGAGCCTTCGGTACGTTAAGTACCGGTGATTTCACCCTCACTTCCACCTCGCAAGTTAATTTTGATCTCAGTGCGAGCAGCCATGCAACGGGTGGCGGGATGAATGATTTGATTGCGGTCATCGGAAACCTGACGCTGGATGGACAGATCAACATCAACGTCATCGGAGGCAATCTCACGGCCGGAACATACGCCCTCTTTACCTATACAGGCAGCCTTACCACAGACCCAACATTGAGCCTCTCCTCCTCGTTCCTGTCGGAGTATGCGGGGGCTTCCCTTAAATACGGGAATGGGAACGAAGTCGACCTTCTTATCGTCCCCGAGCCGAGTACTTGGGCCATGTTAGTTGGTGGGTTCGGAATGCTCGTAGGTATGCAGAAAATGCGCAATCGTAACCGCGGGTAAAGTCGATGGGGGGCGGCTGACACGCGGTCTATACGAAGACGCTGCGGTACCATGTGCCGTAGCGTCTTCGTTTTTGAGGTATTTTGTAAGCTCGGCGGATCACCTTTGTTATTGCGGCGCTCTCATGAAGAATTTGTGCCGTCGCGCATTTTTCTTCCGGCGGGGTTTTTGCATCGATCAAAGATCGGGAGTAAACATCTAGGGGCGTTTGTAACCCTTCCGAGAATATACGAGCCGTGTTGACTTCTCGGCCAATGCGGAATGTTCTTTACAAGTTGCGGCATCAACGTAGAATTCCCCCATGAATAGTTTCATTTCGTTGGCGATCTCCGCAAGACTTGGCGGGGCCGTTGGCGTAGCGACGTCTCGGCTTAGGCTCCAATCTGGCAGTGTTCCATGGTTGGTGATTTTCAACCGTCACGGCAGCGTGAAAGCCCAGCGAGGTGTTCATTTCGCGTCTCCTCTACTTTCTTAACTTCCCGAATTCCATAATCACCGTGGCAAAGCCTGTCTTTTTTCCCAGTTACAAACGAATCGCCGATAGCCTTCGCGAGCGTATTCTGCATGGAAACTACGTGATAAAACCGATCCCTTCGGAGCGGCAGCTTGCTGAGGAATTTGGGGTGAACTACATGACGGTGCGCAGAGGGCTCCAATTACTGGAGAGGGACCAGTTGATCGTGCGCCAGCCAAATGGCCGCATGCAGGTCAAACGCATCCAGCAGGGTGCAAAAAAACACCTCAATTTCGCTCTTTTATTGCCGACGTTGGCTTCGCAAGCGCTGGAGGTTTGGCGAACTGCCATCGCGCAAGCCACGGAAGGCCTACTTTGCAGCGTACGTCCCATGTTATATATGAATTGGGACGATACGGTCCTCATAGATGCAGTGGATGGCTTCGATGGCGTATTCTTATCTCCTTTTCCTACGCCTCCTCCTGATGCGATAGCAGCGCGGCTCCGCCAACCCGAACATCCAGTTGTGGTGATAGATAATGATTTTAGCAAGTATGGGATTCCTTCTATACGGATGTTCCCGCCAGTTTATGTGCAGCAGTTGCTCAACCACCTCGAATCGCTTGGACACACCAAGATCGGTTGTTTTAACACGCAGCCCGGGGACTCGGAGATTCACGAGCGAATTGACCAATGGCGTTTCTGGATGGGAATTCACGGCTTTTCAGGCCGATTAATCGACAGCGCCGTTCCCCCTCACGTGTCGCCGATTCTGCATGCCTACGAGTTGATGAACGAGGTGCTGTCGAACCCGCATCGGGAAGAAACAGCTTGGTTTTTTATCACAACTCCAGCAGCACTTGGGGCAATGCGGGCAATTCTTGACCATGGACTGCTGCCGGGCCGCGACCTTGCTATTTGCGCGGCCAACGGCGAGGGCTTGGCTCCCATGTTGAATCCTCCATTGACTGCGTTGGAGGCCGGGGACCCGACGCCGTTTATTTCTTATTGCCTGAACTGGATGTCGAAACCGGACCAAAAATGGCTGGGGCCGCTTCTTATGCAACCCCCCGAAGTTCCGTTGATCATCCGCGAATCCACGAAGGTTGGGGCGGGGGTGGGGATAGGGGCTTCTGCCTGTTAGTCAGAGTCTTGGAAAATATCCCCCACAGCCGGGGAACCGTTAGTATTCTCTCACCTTGTGTTCCCTCGGGAACAGTTATTTGCAAACAGAATTAATGATGTTTGCCATGCTTAACGGATGGCCTGCGCAGGGAACGCGCGACTTGTTTTGGTTCTTTTCTCTGATTGGGGTTTGCTCAAATGGGCATTCCTGATTTGGATTCGAATAGTCACTGGTTTGGTTTCGATAGAGCTGGACAGTTTCAAACTGAAACGTTAAACACCTCAGACGATCAGAGGGAGTTCTTTCGTCGAGGATGCATCGGTTGCGAGAGCGCACCTGCCGTAACATGTGATGATTTCCCATGACCGAAAACAATCGTTGTAAACAGCATGCCAGATCCGAATCGCTTGATTTTCCATTTACTCCCAAACGCCCACCTCGATCCCGTCTGGCTCTGGGATTGGAGAGAAGGACTCAATGAGGGGCTGACGACCGTTCGTTCAGTGCTCAATTTGATGGATGAATTTCCCGAATTGACCTTCATGCGTGGCGAGTCGGTGATTTACGAGCACATCCAAAAGACGGATCTCGCCACATTCAAGAGAATCCGGCAGCGTATCGAGGAGGGGCGCTGGGATGTCGTCGGAGGCACCGTAATCCAGCCCGATACCAATCTTGCCTCAACGGAGGTTCTTTGCAGGCAATATGAGAGAGGGCTAAAATATTTCAAAGAAAACCTCGGGGTTCGGCCTACCGTCGCATGGCTGGCGGACTCGTTCGGGCATACGGCGGGGTTGCCCAACATTTTTTCCGCTTTTGGCATCGAAGGGTTTACTTTTACCCGTCCGCAGCAGAAGCAATTTCCATTGGATTCGCCGGCTTTCTGGTGGGAAGGCGACTGGAAAAATCGGATTCTGTGCTATCGACAACACTGGATGTGGTATTGTAGCGAGCGGGATAATGTGGTCGAGATCTTGGATGAAACGCTATGTGGCGCGGCGAAGCAGAATTTGGCTTGCGTTGGGGTGCTCTTCGGTTTGGGCAATCACGGAGGCGGCCCTTCACGCAGGCATCTGCAAGATGTTGAGCAGTGGCGGCGGCAGCATCCCAAGGTCGAGGTAAGATTCAGTACTCTTCATGGATTTTTTGCGGAGCTGACGAAAGAAATAGCGTCGAAGCCGGAGCTAGCGATCCCTACGGTGCGAGGGGAGTTTGGCTACTGTCTTCGCGGTTGCTATTCGTCGGTCCAGAAATTTAAGAGCCTCTATCGAAACGGGGAGTCTCAGGTCGCGGGTGCGGAAGTGACGCGCTCGATCATTGGTGCCGCGACGGAAACCCCGACTCCGAATTTGGCGGAAGCGTGGGATGCCCTGTTATTCAACGCCTTTCACGACATCCTGCCCGGATCGAGCATCGAGCGGGCGATTGAAGACCAGACAGCGTGGATGGGTTTGGCCCGCCACCGTTCCACGCAGGCGAAATTCGTAGCGCTGAACCAACTGGCGGTCAGGGTTGATACGACGGTTCCCCCGGCGCGCAAGCCCGATGTCGCGACAGACGTGCCTGTCGTGGTCTGGAATCCCCTGCCAAGGCCGTTTGGCGGCTTGGTCGAAGTGGAAGTGCAGATCGACTGGCGTCCGATCTGGAAGTTTAAGGATCGGCCGCAGGAGATGCCCGTGGTCGTTTTCGATCACGCTGAAAATCCCGCGCCGTTTCAGATCGTGCATACGGAGCATGGCTCGATGACAAACGTGCCATGGAGACGGCGCGTGGTCGTTCCGGTTGAAATCCCGGCCTTGGGCTGGACAACGTTGCGCATTGGTTGGCGTGATGAGCCAGAAGCCGCACCGGTAAAGCCCGTCTGCGATGCGCAGTGCGATGGCGGCACCACGCGGATCAGCAACGATGAATGGTCGGTTGAAGCAATAGGCAACAAGCTTGGCATCCGCCGCAATGGGGAGAATTTCTTCTCTTCGGGCCGAGATTTGGACATCCATGTTGTCGAAGACCCGTGGGGATCATGGGGCGGGATGGACGAGGAGATCATCAACTTCGATGAAATTCGCGAGGTTTGGAGCCTTGAGCAGAGTGAGATCCTGGAGCATGGCCCCCTTCGCGTGAAACTTTGGACTCGTTGGGTGGGAAGAAAGTCGTGGCTTGATCTGACGTTTGTGTTGGCTGCGGGGTCGCCTGAGTTGAAGGTCGAGGGCCGTATGCTCTGGAATGAACGAAGCGCTCGCGTCAAACTCGTTCTGCCGTGTCGGGGAGAACTGGAGTATGACGTGCCGGGAGGAAAGGTTCCTCGCAACGAGGCAGGCCAGGTTCCTGGAGGAAGATGGGTGGTGCGATCCGAGGCGGGCAAAACAGTCGGGTTTGTGAGCGATGTCTTGAGCGATTTCGATGCCACGCCCGAAGAACTGAGAGTGACACTTGCCCGGGCCTCACGCTATGCCAACGATGTGGAGACCGCACCGGGCGACAAGGTTTGGCAGCCCGCCGTGGATTGCGGAGAACTCAAGTTCCAGTTTTGCCTTTTTGGAGAGAACGCCGAGCCGGACCATGTGGCGGACTCGCTCCTGTTTGCTCCTTCCTTCGTTGTCGCGCCGGTAGGCGAGGGCGACTGGAGCCGCCAGGGAAGCTTGGGCGGCGTAACCCCGAGTTCCGTGCGGTTGCTTTCCCTGGAGGAATTGGCACCGGGGAAATTGCAAGTGCGTGTTCAAAACCGCAGCCGCAGGACATCTCCCGCTATTCTAAATCTCGGTGAATCTCGACTGCGCCTAGGGGAGTTGGGGCCCGAGCAAATTATGACAGTCATCGTGGAAAAACATCGAAATATATGGAGGAATAGCGCCGCGTTGGAAATAGACGAGAGCATTCTCATACCGGGCATGCCTTTTTCTTCGCGTTCTTCTTGTTCCCAAGCTCAGCTTGGGGACGTCTAGCTTTCCGGTGGGTTCTTCGGGCGGGGGTGGGACCACAGCAAGCCATTCCCTGCAATGAAGTTGCCGGAACGAGCGTGCTCCCAAGCAGGAAGATCGGGGACGCCGCTTAAAACGCGATGCGAGGCTTGGTAGATACGATGACGAAGCTGGAGCTTTGAAGACAAGTGTGTTCCCAAGCCGAGCTTGGGAACGAGGTAGATTTCTTTGGAATGTGCCCTTGCGCAACGGCGCAAAATCGTTTCATTCCCTCGCATGAAATATCTCCTCCTCCTCGCGCTCGCGGGAATCGCCGCTTGCGCCTCCGCTTTCGGTGCGGTTCCGAAAACCGTGGTGATCGACGCCGGACACGGCGGCCATGACCGGGGCGGCACCCCCGGCAATTACGCGTGCGAAAAGACGCTCGCCCTGGATGTCGCGCAACGCCTTTGCGCCATTCTTCAGCAGAACGACGTGAAGACGGTGATGACGCGTTGCGATGACACGTTCATCCCGCTTGGCGAGCGGGTCTCCATCGCCAACGCCCACCGCGACGCCCTGTTTGTCAGCATCCATTTCAATTCCGCCGTCCGCAGAGGCGCCGACGGGTTTGAAACCTACTATTTCAACGGCAAGGCGGCCGGGGTCGCCGCCCGCGTGCAGGCGAATCTCACGGCGCTGCACTCCGGCGAGAACCGGGGTGTCAAACGCCGCCCGTACTACGTTTTGCGCAAGACGCGTATTCCCGCCATCCTCGCCGAATGCGGGTTCCTCACCAATCGCGAGGACGCCGCCCGCTGCAATCAGCCCGCCTACCGGCAAAAGCTCGCCCAGGCGATCGCAAGCGCGGTTCTGAAAGGCTGACCGGGGCCGCGCTATTCGGGGCTGGAATCCGCGCGCGCGGGCTGGTTCAATGGCGGCCATGAACGTGACCTGTGAGGAGATGCGGGCGATGGAGCGCCGGGCGTTCGACGCCGGGGCCAGCGCGGAGACGTTGATGGAAGAGGCCGGGGCGCGCATGGCGCGGGCGGTGCGGCAGTTTTTTCCGCAGCCGGGCGTGTGCCGCGTTTTCTACGGCAAAGGGCACAACGGCGGCGATGCGCTGGTGGCGGCGCGGCATCTGGCGCGCGCCGGGTGGCGCGTGGCGCTGGAGACGATTTTCCTGCCGGACACGCTTGCGCCATTAACACGGCGGCAACTTGACGCGCTGGGCTCCCGGGGGCCCGAACCCGCCGTCTGGGAGGAGGGGCCGCGCATCGTGCTCGACGGCCTGCTCGGGATCGGCGCCCAAAGGGGATTGCACGGGGCGATCCGCGACGCGGCGGCCGCGATCAACCGGTTGCGCCACGACGAGGGCACGGCGGTTTTCGCGCTGGATATTCCGACGGGACTTGACGGCGATACGGGCGAAGCCGATCCCGGCGCGGTGCGGGCGGACTTCACGCTCTGCGTCGGATTCGCCAAGCGGGGGCTGCTGGCCGACGCGGCGCTGGATTTCGTGGGGCGTCTGGCGGTGCTCCCGCTGGCGGCGTTGAGCGCGCAGGCCCCGGACGCCGGGCCGGAGGGCGTGGCGACGCCCCAAAGCCTGGCGGGGCTGCTTCCGCCCCGGCCTTTTGGCACGCACAAGGGCCAATGCGGGCGGGTCGGCATCGTGGCCGGTTCGCGGGGGATGACCGGTGCGGCGATCATGGCGGCCAACGCGGCGGTTCGCGCCGGGGCGGGGCTGGTGTCGCTCTTTGTGACGCCGGAGATTTACGCGCCCGTGGCGGCGGCGGCGCTGCCGGAAGTGATGGTGACGCCGGTGGATTGCTATCTCGCGGTGCTGGAGCGTCCGCTGGACGCGCTGGCCATCGGGCCGGGGCTGGGGCGCGAGGATGGGCCCGACGTGCTGGCCGTCTGCGAGGACTTCAAAGGGCCTCTGGTGATCGACGCCGACGCGCTGAACCTTCTGGCGGGAAGCCCGCAGACGCTCCGCCACGCGGCGGGGCCCCGCCTGCTGACGCCGCACCCCGGGGAAATGCTGCGGCTTTTCCCGGAGAGCGCGCGGCTTACGCGCCGGGAGACGGTGGAACGGTTTTTGGGGACGCAGGGGGAGGGGGCGTTGACGCTGTTGTTGAAGGGATCGCGGACGCTGGTGGCGGAGCGCTCCTCCGGCGGCGCGGCGGCGCGGCTTTCGTGGAACACGACGGGCGCGCCCGGCATGGCGACGGGCGGGATGGGGGACGTGTTGACGGGGGTGAGCGCGGCGCTGGCGGGCCAAGGGTTAGCCTTCTTTGATGCGGCGCGCGTGGGGGCGTGGGTGTGCGGGCGGGCGGCCGAACGGGCGCTGTCGCACGGCGGCCAGAGCCAGGAATCGCTGGCGGCCACGGATCTCCTGGGCACGCTGGGCGCGGCTTTCCGCGATCTGCGCGACCCGGGGGCCTGCTAGCGGGGTTGTGCTTTGCCCGGGGCTGGGGTAGGAGTGGAGCAATGATCTCTTCTTCCCGGCAGCATTTCCGGCTTTTCCGCGCCTTCGGCATCACGGTCTTTTTGCATTGGTCGTGGTTTCTCGCGGCGGCTTACGAGCTGGATCAGCGCTCGGGCCGCTATGCTTCGCTGGGTTGGAACGTGGCGGAATACCTGGCGCTTTTCGGCATTGTGCTGATGCACGAGTTCGGCCATGCGCTGGCCTGCCGCCAGGTGGGCGGAACGGCGCGGGAGATTGTGCTCTGGCCGCTGGGCGGCGTGGCGTATGTCGCCCCGCCGCAACGTCCCGGGGCGGTGCTGTGGAGCATTGCCGCCGGGCCGCTGGTGAATGTGGTGCTGGGCATCGGGCTGACGGCGGCGGTATGGGGTGTCCATGCCTCGGCCTTTGCCATTTCGCCGTTGGCGTGGGACTGGTTGCAACAAATCTGGAGCATCAACGCCGTCTTGCTCGTTTTCAACCTGCTGCCGGTCTATCCGCTGGACGGCGGGCAGATCCTTCGCGCGCTCTTGTGGTTCGGGATGGGGCCGGTGCGCAGTCTGTATGTGGCAACGGTGATCGGGGTGGTGGGGGCCGTCGGGCTCGGGGTATGGGCCTTCCTGGACGAGTCGATTTGGACGGGGATTCTGGCGGCCTATATTTTGATGAACTCCGTGCGCGGGTTCCAGGCGGCGCGCAGTTTCGGCGCGTGGCAGCGCTCTTAGAATTCAAAGAGGTTTATCCGCAGATTTCGCAGATGGGCGCAGATTTGAAGGCAGAAAATCCTATATTGTCATTTCGAGAATCCGCGAAAATCTGCGGACCCTCCTCTGTCGTTCTGAATTCGTGAACACGCTCCTAACTCTCCGCTTGCAGATGCCGTTGCTGGCGCTTGGGCGGGGCGGGGGATGCGGAAGCGGGAGACGGGGCGCGGTGATCCTGGCGTAGAAACGCGGGGCGTTCGCGGCGGCCCGCGCGGGCGAAGTCGCTCTCCAGGGCGGCGCGGACGGCGGCGGGTTCCTGTCCGCAAGGGCCGGTGAGGTAGGCGAAGAGCGTTTCCGCCCAGGTGTTGAGGCCGATGCTGTCGGTGCGGCGGAGCCGCTGGAAGGCCCAGTCGGCGAAGGCGAGAAAGGCGTGAAAGGGAGACTGCGCGGGGCCCCAGAGCCGGGTGACGGTTTCCCGGTAGTTGCCGCTGTTGGCGAGGGCGTCCCAGTATTTGGCGAAGCGGCGCAGGCGTTGCATGGCGGGGAAGCCGAGGTCGCGATTGCGGAGGAGTTCGTACGGCGCTCCCGGGGCGTAGACCATCTCCCAGGCATCGGTGTGCCGGGCAATGGGCGCGCCGCGCAGCCGCTTGAGGATGCCGACCTGGATTTCGTGCGGACGCAGGGAGAGCAGGCGGTCGAACCCCGCGCCGAAGCTTTCGAGCGATTCGCCCGGCAGCCCGGCGATGAGGTCGGCGTGGAGATGGGCGTGGGTGTGGGCGCGCAGGAAGCGCAGGTTTTCCTCCAGGAGCGCGTAGTCCTGCCGCCGATGAATGCGCGCGGCGACTTCCGGGTTGAAGGTCTGCACGCCCGCCTCCAGTTGCAGGGTGCCGGGAGGGAAGGCGGCCAGGGCCTCGCGCAGGGGTTGCGGGAGGCGGTCGGGGACGATCTCGAAGTGCAAAAACAGCCCGGGCTGGCAGCGCCGGCGGAAGAAGTCGAGGATGGCGAGGCTGGTGGGCAGGTGGAGGTTGAACGTGCGGTCCACGAACTTGAACTGCCGGGCCCCGCGCGCGAGCAGGCGCTCCATGTCCTCCAGGAACCGCTCCAACGGGAACTGCCGCACGGCGGGGGCGAGCGAGGAGAGGCAGAATTCGCACCCAAAGGGGCAGCCGCGCGAGGCTTCCACGTACAGGACGCGGTGGGCCAGGTCTTCGGGAGCATACAGCGCGTAGGGGGAGGCGAGGGCGGCGAGATCGGGCGGTTCGGCGCGGATGAGGTGGGGCGTGGGCGTTCCGGCCAGCAGGTCGCGGCAGACTTCCGCGAAGGCGAGGTCGGCTTCGCCGCAGATCACCACGTCGGCCAGCGCGCAGATCTCCTGGGCTTCCGGCTCGTGGCTGACTTCCGGGCCTCCCACGACGAGGGGGACGGCGGGGGCGACGCGCTTGAGCAGGCGGGCGGTTTCCAGGGTTTCCCGCGCGTTCCAGACGTAAACGCCCAGGCCGATGAGCGCCGGGTTGGGGGCGAGCAGGGCTTCCACGATCTCCAGCGGGCGCTGGTTGATGTCGAACTCGGCGATGCGGGTGCGCGGGGCGAGGTCCCCCATATTGGCGGCCAGGCAGCGCAGGCCAAAGGAGGCGTGGAGGTATTTGGCGTTGAGGGTACTGAGAAGAAGGGGTTGCAAGACAGGCCAAGCATCTCTCAAAATGCGCCGGGAGACAAAGGGGAAAGCACGGAGGGTGGCATCGGGCCGCCCGGGCTTTCCCGTGGATTTTCCCTGTTTCGACCGTATGATGATAGAAAAAGGATTTAGGCGGTTCTCTTCCATTTTGAGGCGCGTTGACGATGCGGGATAAATATTCCATCGGGTTCCGTTACGGACTGGCGGTTCTGGCGGTGGCGCTGGCGACGGTGTGCCGCGGGGTTTTCTATGCCTATTTTGGCGGGTACTGGCCGTACCTCTTCTTCTTTCCGGTGGTCATTTTCGCGGCGGCGGTGCTGGGGGTCGGGCCCGGTTTTCTGGCGGTTTTTCTTTCGACTGTCTCCGGTGCGTACTGGGTCGGGGAGGTCAGCCCGCAGTCGATTTTCTCCCCCAACCAGTTGTTGGCGATGCTGGTTTTCGTGCTGAACAACTGCCTGATCGTCTGGGTCTTTGAAGGGTTGCGCCGGGCGAGCCGCCGGGTGGCGGAGGCCGATGCGGCGCGGGAGAAATCCGAGTTGCTGGCTCAACAGTCGGCGGCTTTGCGGGAGAGCGAACGCCAGTTCCGCTACATCCTCAAGCACAGTCCGAATGCCATGGCCGTTTTCGATCGCTCGATGCGCTACTTCATGGTGAGCGACCGTTTTTTGGCCGACTTCCGGCTGTCCGAGGCGAACGTGATCGGCCGTTCGCATTACGAGATTTTCCCCAATCTGCCGGAGCATTGGCCGGGGGTTCACAAACGCTGTCTGGCCGGAGCCGTGGAGCACGGCGAGGACGAGTTTTTTATCCATGCCGACGGGACCTCGGATTGGCTGCGATGGGAATGCCGCCCGTGGTATCTGGGGGACGGATCGGTCGGCGGTGTCATCCTTTGCACCGAGATGATTACGGAACGCAGGCGGGCGAGGGAGGATCTGCGGCGGGCCAAGGAGGCGGCGGAGGAGGCGAACCGGGCGAAGGATCGCTTTCTGGCGATTCTCTCCCACGAGCTGCGCACGCCCCTGACGCCTGTTTTGCTGGCGGTCCGCGACCGGGAGACGGATGAGACGCTGGAGGCGGGGGTGCGCGACGACATGGCAATGGCGCGCCGCAACCTGGAACTGGAGGCGCGCTTGATCGACGATCTCCTGGATCTCAACCGGCTGGTGCACGGCAAGGCGGAGTTGCGCCTGCTGCCGGGGGGCGATCTGCACAGCACCCTGCGCAACGTGGCGACGATCTGCCGGAGGGAAATGGAGGAAAAGGGGCTGACGCTGCGGATGGAACTGGATGCGCAGGTCCCCCGGATCAAGGCCGATACCGGACGGGTCCAGCAGGTTTTCTGGAACCTGCTCAAAAACGCGGCGAAGTTTACCCCGCCGGGCGGCGTCGTGACCATGCGCACGTCCAATCCCCGGCCGGATTTGTTGCGCGCCGAGGTGTTGGACACGGGCTGCGGCATCAACCCGCAGGTGATTCCCCGGCTCTTCGTGGCGTTTGAGCAAGGGGAAGACGGGGGGGCGAGGCGAAAGGGGGGCCTCGGGCTCGGCCTGGCGATTTGCAAGGCCGTGGTGGATATGCATGGCGGCCAGATTTCCGCGTACAGCGAGGGGGTGGGCAAGGGGGCCGTCTTTACGGTGGATCTGCCGGTGTGCGGCGAGGGGAAGCGGCGGGAGCCCGCCGAGTCGCCGGCGAAGCGGGAGTGGAGGCCGCAGATCGACGG
Organism: Chthoniobacteraceae bacterium; assembly: GCA_028714515.1. Taxonomy (GTDB): domain Bacteria; phylum Verrucomicrobiota; class Verrucomicrobiia; order Chthoniobacterales; family Chthoniobacteraceae; genus UBA695. The sequence continues at coordinate 11,873 of JAQTMF010000030.1, forward strand.
CCGCAAGTTGAGCATCCTGCTGGTGGAAGACCATGCCGATACGCTGCGCATTCTCAGCCGGTCGCTCCGCCGGGCCGGGTGCGCGGTGGTGACGGCGGAGAGCGTCGAAAGCGCGCTGGCCGCCGCGCGGAAGGCCCGGGAGGAGGGCGTCAAAATCGACCTGTTGGTGAGCGACCTGGGCCTTCCCGACGGCGACGGCCGGGAGCTGATGCGGCGATTGCGGGAGCTGGACGGGCTGACGGGCATCGCCGTGAGCGGCTATGGCATGGAGGAGGATATCGCCACCAGCCGCGCGGCGGGGTTTGCGGTGCATCTGACCAAGCCGGTGCAGATCGAGGACATCCAGCAGGCGATCTCGCGGCTGCTACCCGATCTGCTGCATCGCGCACAGGCGGGCGTATAGTCCGCCACGTTCGAGCAGTTCCCGGGGCTGGCCGATTTCGGCGATCTGCCCTTCGTCCAGGACGAGGATCCGGTCCGCGTTGCGGACGGTGGAGAGCCGGTGGGCGACGATGAAGGTCGTCCGGCCTTTCATGAGGCGGTCGAGGGCCGTTTGCACAACGGCTTCGGAGGCGGTGTCGAGCGCGGAGGTGGCTTCGTCGAGGATGAGGACGCGGGGGTTGCGAATGAGGGCCCGCGCGATGGCGATGCGCTGTTTCTGCCCGCCGGAGAGCCGCGCGCCCCGGTCGCCGATGATGGTGTTGAGCCCGTCGGGGAGTTTCTCGATAAACTCGGCGGCGTTGGCGTTGCGCAGGGCGTCGAGGACTTGGGAGTCCGGGATGTTGTGGCCGCCGTAGAGGATGTTTTCGCGCAGGGTGCCGTGGAAGAGGAGCGTTTCCTGCGTGACGACGCCGACGAAGCGGCGGTAGCTGCGCAGGTCGATCGCGTTCATGTCGTGCCCGTCGAGCAGGATGCGCCCTTCGCTGGGCCGCTCGAAGCCGAGGATGAGATTCATGAGGGTCGATTTGCCAGCGCCGCTGGGGCCGACGACGGCCAGCGTTTCGCCGGGGCGCACCTCCAGGGTGAAGCCGCGCAGGGAGCCGCGCTTGGTGCCCCGGTAGGTGAAGCCGACGTTCTCAAACAGGAACTCGCCCCGCACATTGGAAAGCTGGGCTTTGCCAAGGTTCTGTTCGATGTCCGGGCTTTCCAGGATTTCGCCGATGGAGCGGACGGATTCGAAGCCCTTCGTGATGGTCGGCATCATGTTGGCGATCTGCATCACGGCGTTGCTGATGGAGGTGAAAAAGTAGGAGAGCATGACGACGTCGCCCACTTGCAGGGGGATGATCTTGGTATAGGAAAGCCATGCCCCGACGATCAGGCTGCCCATGCCGAAAATTTGGAACGTGACCCAGGTGACGCCGCCAAAGAGGGCGTTACGCAGGTCCAGCCGGAACCCGGCGTCCTTGACGGAGCCGAGCTTGCGCGTCATCCGGGCGATTTCGGTTTCCTCCGCGGCGTGGGCGCGGGTGATGGGGATCATCTCGATCATCCCCAGGACTTGGGCCGACATGGACTCGATCTCGCGCCGGAAGTCCCGGTTGCCCTTGCGCAGCGAGCCGGAAAGGAAGATCCGCAACCCGGAGGCCACCGGAACCATGATGAGGAAGACAACGAGGAATTTCGGCGCGCGGTACGCGGTGATGATGACCGAGGAGAGGATGGCCGTGGCGGCGGTGTAGCCGCCGTCGAAGAGGGTGCGGCTCATTTGGTCCACGGCCTCGACATCGCGCAAGACCTTCGTTTGCAGCGCGCCGCCCCGGGCGTTTTTAAAGAAGGCGATGGAGAGCAGTTGCAGCCGCCGCACGATCGCCGCGCGCAGCTGGGCCTCCACGTTCCGGGCGGCGATGCTGATCTCGCGCATGTAGAGCCAGTGCATCGGGATGTTCTGAACGAGCGCGACGACCATCACGGCGGCGTTCAAGAGGAGGCCTCGCGCCGCATTGGCCCCGGGGGTGGAGACGATGTTGATGACGTTGGCGGTGATCACCGGCATGATCCACGTGGGCGAGGATTTGATGACGTTATAAAACGCGGCCAGGATGAGCGATTTGGCGTGGCGGCCATAGATGCTGGCAAGGGTGCGCCACGGTTTGTCTCCCCTGTAGGAGCGCTCCAGCAGATCACCGGAGGAAAGCGAAGTCTTCATGAGATGAACGGAAGATAGAGAAGGCTGGATCGGAAAAATGGAGCGAAAAGCAGGGTGTGAATGGGAGAAGCCTTGAGCCAGTCGGCGCGCGATTGCGAGCGTTTTTTTCCGCGGCGGGGGCCGAAAAGGGCGTGAAAAAAAGACTGAACGTGGCATCCTCCTTCTGTTGATCAGCTCTGCCGCGTTGTTCCGGTATCTGTCGATACCTTTATGACGCGAAAAGACCCCGACTCCGAATCTTCCGGTTCCTCCGAACCTGGCCCGGGAGCGGCCGCCCCCTCTTCCCTGGACCCCTATCGCGCGTGGCGGCTGCGCGGTTTCCGCCGTTTTCTGATGGGGCATGTCACTTCGGTGGTGGGCCGCCAGATGACGAGCCTGGCCGTCGGCTGGGAAATCTACCAGCGCAGCCACTCGCCGACGCTGCTGGGGCTGGCGGGGCTTGCCTCGGCGCTCCCGCTCCTGCTTTGCACGATTCCCGCCGGGCAACTGGCCGACCATTGGTCGCGCAAAAAGATCGTGCTGCTTTCGCAGGTGGTGGCGTGTTTCGCGGCGGTGAGCCTGGCGTTGCTCTCGGCATGGCACACTTCTTTGCCCGCCTGGCCGGTGCTGGAGGGGGCGCGGCACGGGCTGGAATGGATCGTGGCCCGGGTGGACCACACGGCGGCCCCGGGGGTGGACCGCGGCATCCCGGTGATGCTGGCGCTGATGGTGGTATCGGGGCTCGTGCGGACCTTCGGGTGGACGGCGCGGACGGCGCTGGTCCCCTTGCTGGTCCCCAAGACGCTGCTTTCCAACGCCATCGCGTGGAATTCCAGCCTGTTCCAGGCGGCGTGCGCGCTGGGGCCCGCTCTTTGCGGCCTTTTGGTGGCGAAAGCGGGATTTCCGCTGGTATACGCCATCGACGCGGTGGGTTCCCTGGCATTCGTGGCCTTGGTGGCGCCGATCCCGATCCGGCAGCCCAAGGTGCAAGAGGGGACGGGGGCGGGGATGGCCAAGGGGGATTTTCTTTCCGGCTTGCGCTATGTTTTTCGCACCAAACTGGTGATCTCGACGATCACGCTCGACCTATTCGCGGTATTGCTGGGCGGGGCGACGGCGCTTTTGCCGGTCTTCGCGGACCGGCTGCACGTGGGGGCGGTGGGCCTGGGCTGGATGCGCTCGGCGGATTCGCTGGGGGCGATCGCGATGAGCCTCCTCATCGCGCATTTGCCGCCGATGAAGCACGCGGGCCGCACACTCCTGGCGGCGGTGGCGGCCTATGGCGTGGCCATCGTCGGGTTCGGTTTTTCGCCCTGGTATTGGCTTTCCTTTGGGCTGCTGTTCCTCACGGGAGCGTTCGACGCGGTGAGCGTGGTGGTGCGGCACACGCTGGTGCAGTTGGCGACGCCGGAGGCGTTGCGCGGCCGGGTTTCGGCCGTGGCCAACGTGTTTGTGGGGAGTTCCAACGAGATCGGCGCGTTTGAGAGCGGGCTGAGCGCGGGGCTCTTCGGCCCGGTGGCCTCGGTGGTGGGAGGCGGCATCGGGACGGTGCTGGTGGTGATCGCGGTGGCGTGGGCTTGGCCCGCACTGCGCCGGTTCGGAGCGCTGGACGGGGCGATCCCCGAAGAGACGCCCGTCGGCAGTGTTTACGAATTCAAGAAAGGAATTCAGAAGCCAGGAACCCAGGAAACAGAGTTTTGATTCCCCTGCAACATCTCTCCTTCCTGGTTTCCTGGATTCCTCATTCTTTTTAGTGACCCTACGCTTGGCTGCCGCAAAAAAGGTCCGGAAGATTGGCCCAAACGGCGTCCGGGTCCGCGTTGATGCGGTCGAGTTTCCCGGAGAATGCGTTCCAGTCCTCCTCGGTGACCATCTCGTAGCTGTGCCCCCAGAAGTAAAAAACGGGCGATCCCGCGGACTTTGCCCGTTTGTAGCGGTCCCAGAAGTCGGGCGAGGCAAAATGGCAGTCGGCGAGGAAGTGCATGGGATCGGCGGGCGGGAAGCACGGGGTCGCGTTCGCCACGCCGCGCGCATAGACATGGCCCGCTTCCCGGACGGCGTCCATCACCTCGGGATTGGTGTCACCGAAGGGATAGGCGAAGCCGAGGATTTCCTGGCCGAAGATGTCTTGGAGCTGTTTCCGGCCATCCTCTACTTCGCTTTTCCATTGGGCGATGGGGATTTGGGTCGGCCTCGGGTGAGAGACGGAGTGGTTGGCAATCGTAAAACCGTCATAGTTGGCGACCAGTTCGCCTTTCGCCAGCCGGTACACGTCTTTGCAATCCCTGTAGCGCCAGGAGTTCCCGCGCTGCGCGCCGTGAAGCCCGGAGTTGAGGTTGAACGTGGCGCGGGCTCCTTTGGCCCGGAGGATTTCGCAGAGATGGATGTCGTCTTCAACCCCATCATCCCAACATTGAACAATTTTGATCATATTTTAGGCGGTGTTCACAACTTGGCAGGAAGGGAAATTACAGGCAAGCGTGTCGGTTAGGACCTCGTGAATTGATAACAGGATTAACAAGATTAAGGAGGATTTACGGGATAAGATGAAGGGCGTTGTTGCGGCATCTGAGCAAAATCCCGTTAATCTTTAGAAATCCTGCCAATCCTGTTTAAAATTTCCAACGTTTCTCTTTTCTTCAGGTTTGAATTCGTGAACACGCCCTATTACCTTGTCCCACGATATTGTTCGCAAGAAGAGAATCCGCGGATTTCGCAGATGAACGCAGATTTACCCTGATAAAATCTGCGGATAACTCTTTTGCCTTTGATGCGAAGTGTTGCGCGTTACAGGGTACCAGAACTTTTCGTTGATTGATTTACGGTGCCGTATTGGCCTGCCGTTTTCGGCGGACGGTTGCCGGATTGCCAGTCACGACGGTATCGGCTTTCACATGCCGGATGACCACGGCGCAGGCCCCGACGACGGCGCGGTCGCCCACGGTGACGCCCGGCATGAGGAAGGCGCGCGCGCCGATGAACACATCCGCGCCCACGGTGATCTTGGCGACTTGCAGCGGGAGGTTCGGGTCGTTCAGGTCGTGCGTGCCGGTGCAGAGGTAGGCTTCCTGGGCGATGATGGCGCGGGGGCCGATTTCGATTTCGCCCAGGGTGTAGGCGTTGGCGCGGTCGCCCAGGCAGGCGCGATCGTGGAGCGTGAGGTTCCACGGGATCTGGATGCGCGCCCGCTGGTGGACAAAGGGGTAGCCGTGGATCTTCGCGCCGAAGCGCCGCAGCCAGAAGAGCCGCCAGCGGTTGAGGGGCTTGGGCGTCCAGCGGCAGAGAAGCCCCCAGCAGGCTTCCCATAGGAGCATGCCGAGGCGCTCCCGCAAGGTCCAGGGCGAGGCGTAGGCGCTGGTCTGGGCAAAGGTTTTCATGATTTGCGGGCCTCCCATTCAAGGATCAGTTTGCGCGCGTTGCGTTTGGCCTCCTCTTCGGCCAGGAAGAACCGCCGGGCGCGGTGGCCGGCGCGGAGCAGGTAGGAGGCGTTGCGGAGACGCTCCAGAAAGGATCGGGAGAGATCCGGGATGCCGCCCTCGCGCAGGTAGCGCAGGAGGAGGACGGAGGTGTTCATCTCGCGCAGGAGCGCCACGAGGTAATCTTCGGTGAGACGCTTGGCCGGGATGAGGTGCGTCAGGTTCAGGCTGCCAAAGAGGCCGAAGCCGAGCTGAAAGCGGGTGCTGGTTTGCACGAGGTCCGAGTCTTCGCAGGAGGCGAGGCTCCCGCCTTTGCGGCCCAGCAATTTTTTGAGCGGGTTCGCGCCCGCGTCGTCCGCGTAGGCCAGGGCCACGTTGCGCCGGACGCACAGGCCCGCGCCGCTGGGGAGGGAATCCCAGTCCTGCGGGTTGTTGGACCAGCGGTTCTCGCGGATTTCGCGTAATGCCAGGTAACACCAATAGGGCCGCGTCCATTCGGGCGGGGGCTCCTCGAACTCCCCGCGGCAGCTCCCGCCCCACGCGCCCAGGCGGGGCCATTCGCGGGCGAGGGCGAGGGCGTTTTCCAGGTAATCGGGAGCCAGCACGTTGTCGTCGTCCACGAAGACGAGAAGCTCGCCGCGCGCGGCGCGGATGCCGGCGAGCCGGGCGGGCGTGAGCCCCAGTTCCTCTTCGCGCAAGTGCCGCCCGTTCGGGTGCCACGCGAGATCCCAGGCGTTGGCAAGGGGGGGCTCGGAGCGGTTGTCCACGAGCAGGAATTCCCACCGGCCGCGCGGGAGGCTCTGGGCCTGGAGCGCATCGAGCGTCCTGCGCAGGTAATCGGCGCGCGGGTTGTGGGCGCAGAGGATGACGGAAAGCTCGGGCATGGCTTTAGGCGGGCGGCGAGGTTCGGGCTTGGCGCCGCAGGCCGAGGACGTAATGCAAGCAGGACCAGTTGGCTTTTTCCAGGGGATTCCGCCGGACGGCCAGGAGCGCGTTGGCCAGGGCTGCGCGCTGGTTGCCCCCCTCGGCGGCGTCGAGAGCCCATTTCCGGCGGCAGGCGGCGACCCCGGCGGGGAAGGCGATCGTCCCGGCCACGGCCTCGGCGGCCAGCGGCGGGAGCCCCATTTCGCGCCGCAGCGGGGCGATGATCTCGGCGGTGAGCGCGGAGCGGTCGCCGATGATGTGGTTGACGCTGCGCGGGTGCTGCCGGTAGGAGAGCAAAATATCGCCGAGGTTGGCCAGCCGCCCGAAGCGCAGCAGGCGCACGTAAAGGTCGAGGTCCTCGATGAAAAGGAACGGCTGGCGGTAGCCGCCGCATGCCGCCAGCGCCTCGCGGCGGAAGATGACGGTGGGGTGGACGAGCGCGCCGCCGTTGCCCCAGGAGAGTTCGGCGCGGATCGCGTCGTGACCGGCGGGCGGGCGGTAGGCTTTCAGGGGGCGGCCTTCGGGGTCGGTAAAGCGGACGGCGGTGCCGAGGGCGACGCAATCGGGCGCGGCCTCCAGGTAGGCGAGTTGGCGCTCGAACCGGGCGGGATCGGCCACGTCGTCGCCGTCCATGCGGGCGATGTAGCGGCCGCGCGCGGCGGCGAGGCCGTCGTTGAGCGCGCCGACGATGCCGGTGTTGGGGCGGCTCAGCACGCGGACGCGCGGATCGCGTTGCGCGAAGCGCCGCAGGAGATCCGGCGAGCGGTCGGTGGAGCCGTCGTCCACGGCGATCAGCTCGAAATCGCGGAACGTCTGGGCGAGGACGCTTTCCACGGCCTGGGCGAGATAGCGCGCGGCGTTGTGGACCGGCAGGACGACGCTGATCGTGGGGGGGGGCGTGCTCATCGGGCGGTTTGGAGCATCCGGGCGGCCAGCGGGCCGCAGCAGGCTTCTGGGGAAAAGCGGGTGGCGACGGTGGCGAGCGCCCGTTCTTCCAAGGCGCGGCGGGCTTCCGCGCCGGAGAGCAGGCGCGCGACGTGGGCGGCGAATTCCCCGGCCCGCCCCGCGACGCACACGCAGCCGTCCAGCGCGGGGACGCCTTCCACGCCGATGGGCGTCGAGACGCACGCCTTGCCGTGGGCGAGCGCTTCCATGAGCTTGATCTTGACGCCGCTGCCGCGCAGCAGCGGGACGATGACGACGGCGGCCTCCTCGTAAACGTCTTGCAGGGAATCGACAAACCCGCGCACGAGCACGCCCGGTTCGCGCGGGGAGATCCGTTGGCCGATGGTGCCGCAAACGTGGAGTTCGGCGGCGGGGTGGGCGGCGCGGACTTGCGGCCAGGCTTCGCGCAGGAACCACGCGATGCCCTCGCGGTTGGGCTCGTTGTCGGCGGCGACGAAGAGGACGCGGTGGGGCAGCGGCGCGCGGCGGCAGGGGGCGGCGGGGAAGGAGGGGTGGACGGTGAGGACTTCCTTGCCGGGGAGCAACCGGCGGAAGGCCGCGGCGTCGTCTTCGCGGATGGCGACGATGAGATCCGCCTCGCGCAGGTAGGCGGTCTCGGTCTCCCGGTCGAGGGTTTGCCCTTCGACCTGCACGATGCGCCCGTCCACGAGCGTGCTGTAGAGGTGGCACAGATCGTAGGTGAGGCTGATTTTCAGGCACGGAGCGCCGGGAGGCGCCTGGCGAAAAACCGGGTCGAGCCAGCAGTAGTTGGCCAGGACGGCGTCGGGGCGGAGCCGGGCCAGCGCGCGGCCGAAGAACGCTTCTTCATACGGATCGGGCGGGCGGTTCCACGGGTACAGCTCGGCCAGGCTGGCGGTCCCGGGCGCGCCGGGGGACGGGGGCTCCCGAAGCCCGAGAACGGGGCCCAGCCCCAAGGCCAGCAGGGCGCGCTTGAGGGCCGCGCGCAGGCGCTTTTTCCAGGGGCCAACGAGGGCGCGGGGAAAGAGGCGCAACCGCCCGAGGCAGATCCCGCCGGGGAGGAGGAGGGTGGCGGTTTGCGCGATCTCCCTGGGCACCACCCACCAGCCGCGCCGCCAGACGATGGCGGGCTGTTCGCTCCAGCAGATGGTGATGCGGAAGCCGCGGCTCCGGAGATGGCGCAGGATGCCGAAAAGGTACGTCGCGGTGCCGGATTGCCCGAGCGGCGAAAAGCGGGTGCAAACGAGCAGGCGGGGCGATTTCACGACGGGAGGATCCTCAGGCGTTGAAGGAGCCGTTTGCCGAGGTGGCGCAGCCGGTTGCAAAGGGGCGGGACGGTCCAGCGCCAGCGGTCGGCCAGTTTGTAGAGCGCGGCTTGCCAGGGGGAGGCTCCCTGGAGCCGGAAGCGGTAGAAAAGGGCGCGGTTGGGGAAGGCGTCGCCCTGGGCGTGCCCGGCCCAGTGGATGAAGGGGAGCGCTTTGCCGCAGTCGGGCGAGGCGGGGTCCAGGACGCGGTATGCGCCTTCCCGCCAGGCGATGGGCGTGCGGTCGCTCCAGGTTTTTTCGGGGGCGTGGGGAACCACTTCGGGCAGGCGGCGGTGGCGCGCGCCGCTTTTATCGAGCGCGTAGTTGAAGAAAGGCTGATCGCCGAGATAGGGCGCGAATTCCTTTTGGTGCGGACGGGCTTCCTCGGCGAGGCGGCGCACCTGCTCCATCGTGAAGAGGCCGCGCCGGGAGAGGAAGGCCCCGGCGTTGAAGGATCTGGAGCCGTGGAGGCGCTGCATTTCGTCGCGCAGCGGGCCGGGGAGGTAGGCGCGGTCTTCGTCGCAGTCGAAGGAGAGAAAGTCGCAATCGGCGCGCCCGAAGACGCGGAGGAGCTTCGCGGGGTCGTCGAGGAGGGCGATGTCCACGTCGAGGTAGAGAAACGTTTCGAGCGGCCCCCAAAACGCGGTGAACTTGCGGAACATCCGCTGGCCCGCCCCGCTTTCGCCGAAGCAGGCGGCGGCCATCGCGTCGAGATCGTCCGCGTGCGGGGCATCGTAGATGCCGATGCGGAAGGCGCGCGCCTCCCGGGCAATGGCGTCCATGCGGCCGTCGAAGGGGATGACGTACGCGGGAATGGACGGGTTGAAATGGCGCAGGCTGCGGAAGAGGGCTTTCGCGTATTCCAGGACGCAGTCGTTGGCGAGGATGTAAATGCCCGCCTCGCGCGCCGGGTTACACGGATCGGGAGTCATCGGTCGCGCTTCCATGTTCCGGGATGATGCAAAGCTCGGGCTCGATCCGGCATCCGGCGGCCCCGCGGTCGCTCCACCGGTCCTCGTCGCTGGTTTTGACTTCCCACAGGGCGGCGTCGAGCATGTCAAAGAAGTGGCCGCCGCCGCCCACGCTGACGCAGAAGTTGTAGTAGCCGGGGTGCAGCGGGAGGTTCTCCATGCGGGCGCGCAGGACGTAGTTGCCGGGCTGGAGATCGAAGTAACGGTCGTTGACGTCGGAGTCGAGCGTGAGGATGCGCGTCCCCTCGACGGTGTTGAAGGCCATGCCGAGCATCCCTTTCGTGATGGGGCGGTAACACTCCAGGTGCACTTCGATTTCCAGCGGTTTGCCGAAGGCGAGGTAGTGGTCCGATACGACCCGGATGCGCTTCATGCGGCAGACACGGGCTTCCGCGCCCCAGCTCCGCTTGGACTGGCTTACGTCGAGGTCGTAGAGCGATTCGGAGAGGTTCTCGGTGTACAGCTCGATGGCCGGTTCGATGTCGAGCGGGCCGGTCGCCTCGCCGTGCCGCAGGACGACGC
>JAQTMF010000031.1:0-14210 GCA_028714515.1 Chthoniobacteraceae bacterium
GGTCACAAGGAAATCAAGGACCTTGCCGGTCAGGATTTCCTCGTTGACGGAGTCGAGGGCTTGCCGTTTTTCGAGTTCTTTGCGGAGTTTCTCGACGGGCATCTGGTAGCGCATGGCCATGACGGCGATGTGGCGGCCCATTTCTTCGCGGGTGACGGCGATTTTCTCGGCTTCGGCGATGCGCAGGAGGATGAAGCTGCCTTTGAGGCGGTCGCGGGCGTTTTCACCGGCGGAGGCGGTGAGTTGGCTGCGGCTTTCCTGGATGACTTCTTCGGGGACGCCGCGGTTCTGGTTTTCGCGGATGACTTCTTCGAGGAGGCGCTGGGTTTCGTTTTGCAGCATGCCTTCGGGGAGTTCGCATTCCACTTTGGCCAGGAGCTGCTTCATGATCTCGGCGCGCTTGGCGTTTTCCTGCTCGGCTTTTTTCTGGCGGGTCAGTTCGCCGCGAAGGAGGTCGCGCACTTCGGCCAGTGTCTTGCCCGGGGCGACGGTGGCGGCGAAGGCGTCGTCGGCTTCGGGGAGGACTTTGGTTTTGATGGAGCCGAGGGTGACGGTGTAGTGGAGGGTCTTGGAGGCGAGGTCTTTGACGGCGAAGTCGGCGGGGATGGCGAGGTCGAATTCGCGGGTTTCGCCAATGGCGGCGCCGATGATTTTCTCGCTGAAGCCGGGGAGGAAGGTCTCCGTGGTCAGTTTGAGCCAGAAGTCGGTGTTGTGGGCGAGGATTTTGGCGGAGGGGGCGACTTCGTCGGCCGGTTTGCCGTCGATGGTGCCGTTGTAGGTGATGACGGCGAAGTCGTCCATGGCGAGGGCGCGGTCGGTCACGTCCTTGAAGTCGGCGGCCTGGTCGCGGAGGCGGTCGATCCCTTCGTCGACGTCTTTGTCGGTGACTTCTTCGGCGGCGATTTCGACTTTGAGCCCTTTGTATTCGGGGAGTTCAAACGCCGGGGCGGTGATGACGGTGGCGGTGAAGCTGAGGCTCTGGTCGGCGGCGAATTCCAAATCTTCGACGTTGGAGACGGTGAGGACGCGCAGTTTTTGCTCGAGGACGGCTTCGCGCACGGAGTCGGAAAGGAGGCGCTTTTGCAGTTCTTCCTGGATATCGCTCTTGAACTTGGCTTCCACCAGGGCGCGGGGTGCTTTGCCGGGACGGAAGCCGGGGAGCTTGGCGTATTGGGCGTATTCGCGGACAATGGCCTCACGGGCCTGGGTTACTTTGTCGGACGGCACTTCGATGCGCAGCGTGGTAAGGCAGTTGGGCAGGTTCTCAAGTTGGACGTTCATGACTATTTTTCAGGATATTTGGAATAAAAAGGCTCCACAAGCGGGGTCGGAGATTACAGAGTGCCGGAGGCCTTTCTGCAACCCGCAATTTTGGGAAATGTGCAAAATTTAGCGGGTTCCAGGGGAAAAAGACCCACCTACCCCCCGTTGCGGGGGCGAACTTGAATCAATCCATGGCGCTATCTCCACAGGAAAAAGAAGAACGGCTCCGGGCGGTGCTGGAGGCTGTGCCCAACGGGATCCTGGGAACGGATACGGAGGGTTTGATCACTCTTTGCAACGCGGAGGCGGAGCGGATGTTCGGCTATGCGCCGGGGGAATTGGTGGGCCAGAGTGTGGAGGTGTTAGTGCCTCCCCGCTTCCAGGGGACCCACCCGGTTCTGCACGCGCAGTTTGTCGAACACCCGGTGAAGCGGCAGATGGGGGCGGGGCGGGATCTGACGGGGGTGCGCAAGGACGGCTCGGAGTTTCCCGTGGAGATCGGCCTGAACCCGCTGCATACGGCGCACGGTCTGATTGTCGTGGCCTCGGTGGTGGACATTACGGAGCGCAAGCTGATCGAGGCCCGGCTGCATGAGGCGTATGAGGTGGGCCGGCGCAGGACCCGGGAGATGGAGCGTCTGATTTATACGGTTTCCCACGATTTGCGCTCGCCGCTGGAGGCGGCCATGGGGTTTGCGGAGTTGCTGCGGGAGGAAGTGGGCCCGGCGGAGTTGCCGGAGGCGGCGGAGGCGCTGGACGGGCTGGGCCGCGCGCATGAACAGTTGCGGCTCCTGATCCAGGATCTTTTGGAATTGAGCCGCGCGGGCGGCATGGCGCTGAAGCCGGAACGGGTGGAGCTGTCTTCTCTATTGGAGGAGATTGTCCGCACGCTCGCTCCCGTGGCGGCGGCCAGAGGGACGCGCATCGAGGTGGCGGAGGGTTTCCCGGCGGTTCTGGCCGATCCCGCGAGGTTGCGGCAGGTGTTTCAGAATTTGCTGGCCAATGCGCTCAAGTATGGAACGGGGGCGCGGGAGCCGCGTATCCGGGTTTTCTGGCGGGAGACGACGGAGGAGTTCCGCTTTTGCGTGGCGGATAATGGCGAGGGGATTCCCCCGGAGGCGCACCGGCGTATTTTCGAGGTTTTCCAACGGCTTTCTTCTTCGCAGGAGGGGACCGGGATCGGGCTGGCGATTGTGGCCCGCATCGCGGCGCTCCACGGGGGGCAGGCTTGGGTGGAATCGACGCCGGGAGCGGGGGCGGAGTTTTGGGTTTCGCTGCCGAAGGGGGCGCTGGGTGTTCGCGGTTCGTGATGCTCGGCGAAAGAGGCTCTTTTCTTCCCGGCGCGCAAGTGTTATGCAGTTTTTTTGTATGGCCAAATACTCCTCCGTCGAGTGGGCGGATCACACTTTTAACCCTTGGATCGGCTGCACCAAGGTTTCGCCGGGGTGCACCCAGTGCTACGCCGAGGCGGAGGGGATGCGCCAGGGCGGGGCCGCCTGGGGCCGCGGGAAGCCGAGGGTGCGGTCGTCAAAAGCGGCGTGGAGCCTGCCGCCGCGGTGGAACCAGGAGGCGATGGAGGGTCGCCGCAGACGCCGCGTTTTTTGCGCGGGGCTCTCCGATGTTTTCGATGCGGAGGCGGATCCCGCATGGCGCGCCGATTTGTGGAAGCTGATCCGCCGGACGCCGTTTCTTGACTGGCTGCTTTTGACGAAACGCCCGGAGAATATCGCGGCGATGCTCCCGGGGGACTGGGGCGGCGGATGGGCGAATGTTTGCCTGATGACGAGTGTGGAGGACCAGGAGAGGACGGCGCGGATCCCTGTTTTGCTGGAGGTTCCCGCGCGGTTCCGGGGGGTGGCCGTGGAGCCGTTGCTGGGGCCGGTGAAGGTCGCGGCAAAATGGCTGAAGCAGCTGGACTGGGTGGTTGCCGGGCCGGAGACGGGCGGGCAGGCCCGGCCGACCAACGCCGCGTGGGTGCGCGCGCTCCAGAAGCAGTGCGCCACGGCGCGGGTGCGGTTTTTCTTCACGAAACGCGGGAGCGGGATGGATCTCGATGGCCGGGTTTCTCAACGTTCGCCTTTTGGCCGCTCGATCCCGGAGCGGGAGATTGTGCCTCCGCTGACGCCGGAGGAGCGCCACCGGTTGCGGTGCTGCGAAAAGACGATCCGCGCGGGGATGGGGACGTTTGTGGCCGTGGGAACGGCGTTGATGGAGATCCGCAATGCGCGGCTTTACCGCCAGAGTTACCCGAGCTTTGAAGCCTATGTCCACGCGGTTCTTGCTTTGACGCGGCCTCGGGCATACCAGCTTATCGACAGCGCCCAAGTGATGCGCGATTTGTCTGCAATTGTAGATATACCCGCCCTTCCCCAGAACGAGGGGCAGGCCCGGGAGCTTTGCCGCTGGAAGACGCCGCAGGAGCGCGCGGAGAAGTGGCGGCGGGTGTTGACGGCGGCGGGAGACGGCCCGGTGACGGCGAAGTTTATTCGGCGGACGCTGGCCCCCGATTCCACCGGGGATGCCGATTCCGCCGAGGAGACGGCCCGGAGGGTTGCCGCTTGCCTCGCCCGGCTTCGCCACTTGGTGACGGAGTACCCGGCCGAGGCGAAGGCGTTGAAGTGGATCTCCCGGTTTGAGGAGATTCTGGCGGAACCGGCCGAAGCGCCCGCCCCGAAGGCGATGCCCGAGTTGTGGCTGCCGGGGTTTGGGGGTTGATGAAGCGCTTTCCCTTTTTTCCTTCCCGATGCGACTCGATCAATGGCTCTGGGCGGTTCGCCTCTATAAGACCCGCAATCTTGCCGCGGAGGCGGTGAAGGGCGGGCATGTGAAGGTGAATGGGGCGGCGGCCAAACCGGCGCATGAGGTGAAGCCGGGGGAGTCGGTGACGGCGCGCATGGGGGTGATGACGCGGACGCTGCGGGTGCTCGATGCGCCGGTTTCCCGGGTGGGGGCGAAGTTGACGGCGCGGTTTGCGGAGGACCTGACGCCGCCGGAGGAGTGGGAGAAGCAGCGGGCGGCTTCTCATTTGCGCCCGCTGGCGACGCGCCCGAGGGGAGCGGGCCGGCCGACGAAACGCGAGCGGCGGCTGCTGGATGAATGGGCGGAGAAGGGCCCGCCTTTTGAGGAGTTGTAGAGGGTGCAGCTAAAGGTGGTGTTAAAACAGGAGGAATGAGGAAACCAGGAAGCCAGGAAACAGTTTTGATTCGCCGGCAACTTTCTCTTCTTCCTGGTTTCCTCATTCTTTTTAGCGAATTCGTGAACACAAACGAAAACTCACACCACCTTTAATCGCACCCAGTTGTAGGGGCCGCGCGATGCGGGCCTTGCCTATTTTCGCGAAGGCTCTTTAATCCTTGTTTTTGATGCGTCCTATTCACCGAACAATTTTGTTGGTTCTCGCGCTCGTTTCCATCGCGGGCGCGGTGGTGCTTTGGCCCCGGGCTTTTCCGGCGGCGACGATTGACTTCCGTGTAACGCAGCCGGAGGCGAAGGCGCGGATGGCGGCCTTTGTCGAGGCGCTCGGCTATCCGCTGAAGGAATACCACGGAGTGGTGTCGTTCGGCGAGGACCAGGAGACGACGCGCTATATTGAACTGGAATACGGGATTCCGCGCCTTGAGCAGGTGACGCGGGAGGGGCTCAATGTCTGGTATTGGAGCGGGCGCTGGTTCCGGCCGGAGCAGCACGAGGAGTTTGGCGCGGCGATGGATCCGCAGGGGCGGATGGTCGGTTTTTCGCATACGATCGAGGAGGAGAAGGCGCTGCCGTTCCTGGATAAGGAGGCCGCGCGGGCGGTGGCGGAGGGGTTTTTGCGCCGGTGCGTTCCGCAGCACCCGTTGGAGGGGCTCCGGTTTGTCTCCGATGGCACGGAGGAGAAGCCGCACCGGACGGATTACCGCTTTACGTGGGAACGGGATGCGTTCCGCCTGGGCGAGGCTCCTTACCGGCTTGTGGTGAGGGTGCAGGGGAACGAGGTGGGCGGGTATAGCGAGTTTTTGAAGGTTCCCGAGCGGTGGACGCGCGATTTCAATAAGAAGCGCGAGACGAACAATCTTTGTATGAGCGCCGCCGGGGCGGGATTGCTGGCGGTGGGGGTGGGGTTTGTGGTGTGCCTGGTCGTGGCGATCCGCAACCACCGTTTGCGCTGGCGGGACGCGCTGCCGTGGGGTTGGTTCGCTTTGTTCGCGGGGGTGGAGATTTTGGCGAAGGTGAATGGGATCCCGGGGGTGCTTGCCGGGTATGAGACGACGGAGAAGTGGCTGCCGTTTTTGGGTAAGAACGGCTTCGAGACGCTCCGCGATGTGCTCCTTTCGGTGGGCGCGCTCTGGTTTCTTGTGCTGGTGGCGGATGCGCTTTACCGGGAGAAGCTGCCGGGGTTGCTGCCGTTCCGCAGCGGGTTGGGGCCGAAGGGGTTCCGCGATCCGCGCACGGTGCGTTCGCTGGGGATCGGTTTTGTGTTCGCTTTGGTGAGCGTCGCCTATGTATCGGCTTTTTATGTGGTGGGGAGGCATTGGGGCGTTTGGGCTCCGGTGGAGATTGAGGATGCCAAGACGCTCGGCGGCTGGCTGCCTTGGATCGCGCCGGTGGAGACGGGGTTGAGCGCGGCTTTTTTGGAGGAGATGCTTTTCCGGGTGATCGGGCTGGTGGTTTTCTGGAAGGTGGTGCGCGTGCGGTGGCTGGCGGTGTTGCTGGCTTCGGCGACGTGGGCGTTTCTCCATAGCAGTTATCCGCAGATGCCGGGGTATGCGCGGGGGATCGAGCTGACGGTGGCGGGGATTGTCTGGTCGGTGTTGATGCTGCGCTATGGGGTGCTGACGACGCTGACGGCGCATTATCTTTACGATTGCTGGCTGGGCGAGATGGTGGTGTTTCAGTCCGCGTCCTGGCTGGACCGCGCGGGGGCGGTGGCGGGGGCCGCGTGGCCGGTGGTGCTGTTGGGGGTGAGCTGGTGGCTTTGCCGCCGGGCGGGGAATGCCGCGCCCGAGGGGGATGGCGAGGGGGCGCTTTCGGCTCCCCCACCCGCTCCGGCCGAGATGGTTCCGGCGCGCTCTTTTGCCCCGATCGCGTGGAGCCGCTGGCAACGCTGGGCCGTTTGCGCGGCGGCGGTGGCGGTCGCGGTTTGTTGTTGGGGACCTTTGCCGCAGGATGCGGTGCGGGCGCTCGGGACGCTGGATCTCCCGCGCGGGGAGATCGCCGCCGTGGCGGACCGGGTTGTGCGGGAACACGGGTTTGACCCGGCGCGGTACCGGCGGATTCTGACATGCGGCGCGGAGAATACGCCTTCGGCTTATTTGCTGGAAAAGGGGTCTTTTGCGCGGCTGGCGCGGCTGTACCGGACGGAGCTGCCGGATACGTACTGGTCGGCGCATTATTTCCGCGTTCTGGAGAAGGAGGAGATTCGGATCCTTCTGGATAAGCGCGGGCGGCTTTTGAACTGGAACCACATCGTTCCGCGCGAGGCGCCCGGGGCGAGTCTCCCGGCGGATGAGGCTCTGGCGCTGGCGAAGAAGACGCTGGCGGAACAATACGGGGTGGATTTTTCGCGCGAAAAGCTGGTGAGCCGCTCGCCGAACCGGCAGGAGCGCCGTCTCGATTACGCCTTTGAGTTCGAGCGGACGGACTGGCATTGGGGGGATTCCCGGCTGCGCACCTGTCTGCGGCTCAATGGCGATGAACCGGTGGGTTTTAGCCGTTATGTGAAGTTGCCGGAGGCGTGGATTCTGGAACGGCAGAAGTCGGGGTGGAGGAAGTTTTTTACGGGCGAGGTGGAGAGTTGGCTGAACCTGGCGCAGGCGGTTTTGGCGGTGATTCTTTTCATTCTGCTGGTGGCGCGGCGCATGGTGCCTTGGCGGCTCGGGTTTCTCCTCGCTCTTTTTCCGGCGGCGATCGCGGTGGCGGAGTTTGTGCTGAAGCTGCCGTGGTTTTTCGCCGATTACCGGACGACGATGCCGCTGGCGAATTACCTGGCTGTCCACTGGCTCAGCACGGTGTTGGGGATCGGCGCGGGGTATCTCGGCCATGTGATGCTGATCGCGGTGGCGCTGGGGTTTGCCCGCTGGGCTTTTGGGTGGGAGTGGCGGCACTTGGTGCTCTGGCCGCGCGCGCGCCGGGAGCGGGCGGCTTTCTGGGCTTCCACGGGGTGGAGTGTTTTGGCGGCATCGGTGCTCTTGGCCGCGGTTTCCCGGTTTGATCTGCTGGTGAACGGATTTTTTCTTCCGGCGGAGTGCGGCTCTTTTTCTTTTCCCCAGGTGAATGCCTCGGTGCCGTGGCTGCGCGGGGTGTTGTCGGCGGCGGATGGCGGGTTATCCCACCTGATCACGCTCGCGATGCTGTGGTCGGTGGCGGGGTTGTTTTACCGGCGGTTTCCCCGGCTGACGGCGGTGGTTCTGCCGCTGTTCCCTTTGCTGGGGGCGATCCGCCAGGATAGCTGGACGGGCTTTTTTTGCGCTCTCGCGACGGGGGAGGTTGGGCTGGCTTTGCTGCTTTTTCTGCCGTGCCGGGTGTTCCGGTTCAATGCGGCGGCGATGGGGCTGACTTATACGCTGTGCGCGTTGTTCCCCCGGGCGATTGCGTTTGCCACGCATGGCGGCGCGGGATACCGCTGGCAGGCGCTGCCGCTGGCGCTGGCGGTCGCGCTGCCGCTGGCCGTCGGCTGGGCGGTGCACCGGCTCCAGCCCGATGCGGACAGCGGCGAGGCTCCAAAGACGCCCGCCCCGCAGCCTGAATATTCGTCCCGCCCGCTATGAAAAAGTTCAAAGGAAATGCGATAGGCCGCGTTGTAATCTATATGAAGAAATCCCCCGCCCTTTGTCTCGCGGTTTGCGCCGCTCTCGCTCCCCTGGCCGCCGGAGCCGCCGGAGCCGCCGAGCCGTCCGCTCCGTCGCTGACGGTCTATAACCAAAATTTCGCGCTGGTGCGCGATGTGGTTCCGCTCGATCTCAAGGCGGGGCTGAATGAGATCCGGTTCGCCGATACCACGGCGCATGTGGAGACGGATTCCGTGATGCTTCGCGACCCGGCGGGGAAGGTTCCTCTGCAAATCCTGGAGCAGAATTACCGCAATGACCCGGTTTCGCAGGAATTACTCCTCTCGCTGAACGAGGGCAAGACGCTCGACTTCCAGGTGGATCTCGGCTGGGGGCAGAAGAAGGTGATCCAGGGGAAGGTGATCCGCAGCGGCTATGTGATGCATAGCCAGAACGCGATGCGCCGCTATGGCCAGCAGTATGCGATGCAACAGGCGATGATGTCGTTCCCCGGCGCAAGCGGCCCCGGCCAGCCGATTATTGAGGTGGACGGGAAATTGCAGTTCAGCCTGCCCGGGCAGCCGATCTTCCCGGCGCTGGCCGATGACACGATTTTGAAACCGGCGCTCGACTGGAAACTGAATATTGCCAAGCCGGTGAAGCTCGATGCCGAGCTGGCTTATATCACCGGCGGGATGACTTGGGACGCCGATTACAATGTGGTCGCGCCGGAGAAGAGCGATCTCGTGGATATTACCGGATGGGTGACGATCGATAACCAGAGCGGCAAGACGTTCAAGGATGCCAGGATCAAGCTCATGGCGGGGGATGTCAGCAAGATCCAGCAGGGGCAATCCTTCGGGTATGCGGGGGCGAGATCGGCGATGTTGGAAATGGCGGATTCCAGCAGCCCGGCCGTTACGGAGAAGACGTTCGACGAATACCATCTCTATACGCTGGAACATCCCACGACTTTGCGCGACCGCGAGACCAAGCAGGTGGAGTTTATCCGCGCGAGCGGGGTGAAGTCGCAGCGCGTTTATCTCTACGACGGCCTGAAGCTCAACCAGGACCAGCGGCGCTGGGGGATGGAGAATATCCGCAACAACGAGAACTTCGGCACGGAGTGCAATCCCAAGGTGGCCGTGGTGCGCGAGATCAAGAATGCGGAGGCCAACCACCTCGGGATGCCGCTGCCGAAAGGACAGGTCCGCTTTTACAAACGGGGCGATGACGGTCAGCCGGAGTTCACCGGGGAAAATGTGATCGATCATACGCCCAAGGATGAGACGCTGCGCATTTACACGGGCAATGCTTTTGACCTCGTGGGCGAACGCCGCCGGACGGACTGGAAGAGCGATAGCCGCGCGCATTATGCCGATGAATCGTTCGAGATTACGTTGCGCAATCACAAGCAGGAGCCGGTGGAAATCCGCGTGGTGGAGCATCTTTACCGCTGGTATACTTGGGATATCGCGAAGCCGTCCGACCCGTATGTGAAGACGGCGGCGCAGGTCATGGAGTTCCGCGTCCAGGTGCCGCCTGACGGGGAGAAGAAGATTACGTACACGGCGCATTACACGTGGTAGGCATGATTCATCCGCGTTTGCTGGGGTGCCTTTTGGGTTGCGCCCTGGCTTCCATGGCGTGCGCCGGGGAGGAGGCCGCCACGCTTCCCGCCGTCCCTTTGCAGATGGCCCCCGTGCCTGTTGCGAGGACGAGCCCCGGTTCCGTCCCCTCCCCCGCCGCGTCGGCGAGCCCGCTGCCGAATCCGCCGTCCTCCGGTCGCACGATGGAGGTGCCGTATTTGTTTGGGTGGGTGACGGATCCCGAGGGGAATTTGTGGACTTTTTTGCGCGCCCGAGAGAATGCTTTGAGCCGATGGAACGGCAGGGAGTGGACTGTTTTCCCGTGCCCGAAGCCGAGGGCCGGGTTTTACGAATTGGCGGCCGATAGGAAGGGACGGATCTGGATGATCGCGTCGGTGCGGCAGCAGACGCCGATGATTTTGAATCCCCGGGAGAATCGCTGGGAAACCTTTGCCTCGGCCCATGCGGCTTATGAGGCCCATTTGGCGGACCCGCCCCGGTTCTTCGGCCGCCACCCCGGCTTTGAGGCTCCCGATTATAGCGCCGATCACAAGCGGATCGCGTTCAAGACGAGGGCCGGGGAGGTTCATTTTTTCGACGGCTCGGCATGGCATGTCTGGCTGCCCGCGGAGATTGTGGGGAAGGCGGGCAATTTCCCGACGCGGCAACCTTTTTTTGACGCGGAGGATCGGCTCTCGATCACGGCCGATAATGAGGGCTGGCAGTGGGACGCGCAGACGGGCTGGAAGAAGGCGGCCATTGTGGACCGCTATGCGCCGCCGCCTCCGCGCGTTCTCTCGGAGCTGGTCCCGGAGGGGGGTGTGACCCAGTCGCCGGATTCTTTGGCGATTGATAACCGGGACGCGGCTTGGCTGACTTGGCAACACCGGCTCTACAAGGCCCGGTTTGGGTTGTGTGTGCCGGTGTTTTCGGAACAGGAAACCGATCCGTTTGCCAATGGCCGAAAGATCACGAAGGCGTGGACGGATAACTTTGGAAGGGCGTTTCTCCAAACCGACCCGGGGACGCTGCTGATGGTTGCTCCGCGCGGGAAGCCGCCGCATACGACGCTTGAAATCAAGAAGACGGCGGTGGACGGCGTGGATGTGACGATGCGCGCAACGGGCAAGGCCGGGACGGATGTTCGCTACCAGTGGCGGCTGGATGATCAGCCGTGGGTTTCCAGCACGACGGGGGCGGTTTCGTTTCGCACGCTCTCCGGCGGCACGCACCGGTTGACGGCGATTGCCGTTGACGCGGAGTTGCAGGAGGACCCGGCTCCGCCGACGGCGACGTTCGAGGTGAAGATCGACGCGGAAAAGCAAGTCGCCGGGCTGATCCGGCAACTGGCTGACCCGGATTACGGCAAGCGCAAGGAGGCGATCGACGCGCTGGCCCGGCAGCCGGAGCGGGCGGTCCGGGCGCTGAAGGCGGCGCGGGAAAAGGCCGGGGATGACGCGCGCTGGTGGATGGACGCGGCGCTGCAACAGATCGAGCGGGAACGGGCCGCGAGGGTGAAGCCGTAGGGTCTCGGCAATATTGAAGTCAGCGGGCGGGATCTCCCGGCGGATTGGAATCTGCGGCTGTTCTCCAATAGTGGTAAGTGGTCTTGCCGATTATATCGGCATATTGGGAAGAATAGAGCCCGCTGAGGGTATCGAAGAACGCCTTTGCGTACACCTGAAGGCCGAGCAACGAGAGGGATCGCAATATGCGGCTAATCCTCAGAAAATTGTGATTGTTCGGGGTCAGCCAGCGCTCGCTTTGGGATGGCCATTTGTCCGCACAAGTAATCTGTTCCTGATCGCGCTGGAATCCATAAAACCGGAGCATCATGTCAAAGGATGCGAGAAGCTCCATGCGCAAGAGGCGGTCGGCCCGGAATGCCGCAATCTGCCCTTTGCTCAAGACCGGCGCCAATGGATTAAAAGCGCTGGGCTCGGGCAGCGGGAAAAGCCATTGGATGTAGTTGTGAACCTGTTCAAGCTGATCGTCATCCCAAAGACGAATCTCTTCCAGTGTGCGCCCTTCTGAGTCGGTCGCTTTTTTCGAATAGAATGCGAGGATGTTTTTCGCCATCTCCAGGTGCGTTATGTTTTGAAGAACTGCTCTGTGTATGCAAGGGCTCGCTTGATATTTCGCAGCGATATGGAGGGCTCTGACGTTGGGCTTTTGCTATAGACAACGATGTTTACGTTTTTGAGATTCTGACCAAGGGGGCTGTGATGCAGCTCCGCAAACGAGATTAACATGCATAGCAGGGATGTTTCGGCTTTGAGGCCTCCGTGGCCGCTTCCGATCAGTGGAATAAAGAGGGTCGAGAGCCGCTGATCGGCCATTGTTCGGTGGACGGCCGCTATGGCGTCGAAGATATAACGCGCCTCCGCGTGGAGCCCGATTCCCGCTCGTTTCGTTGTAACGGATACCATGGCGATACGGGCTGGCGACGAAAGGGGGGAGCCAAGGTAGACGCTTTTTCCGACGCCATAACTAGGCACGATCACTCCTGTTTCCTTTGGGACGTTTTCGCTCGATTCGTCTCTCAATTTGGTTTTTACCAGGCTTTGAATCTCGGCAGCGCAGTTGTGAAAATGGTGCATCACATAGGCGCCTAAGGCGCTGCGGGGATCGTGAATGCAATCGTCGTCGAAAAATTCATTGGCCGGAAGCGCCACCATGCAATCGCTCCCTGCGCAATCGAATTCTTGAATTTGGCCTACAAGAACGTTGAGAACAAGGGTGCCGTGGGATGTGGAGTAACCGTTGCCGAGCTTTTTGACTTTCGAAAACGGAAAGCTCCCGATGGATAGATTCGCCGCGACGTAGAGGAGCACGCCCAGCCCGACCATGATGACTCCGATCGCGATGCTCAGAAGGATCGGTTTCGGATACGGTGAAAACGCCAGCTTTGAATAGTCGTCGACTTTATACACTCCGCCAAAAATGAAAAGGCATCCAAAGAAGACGAGAATGCCAAAGACGGGTTGTTTGGCGAGTTGAGCTAGCATCGGGTTATGGTGACGGGAGGAGCCGGGCTGACGTTGTTTTTGTTACAAGTTTAGGAGATAAAACACAAAATAATACAGACTGCTCCCAGGCTAGAGTTCCCGCACCAGGACGAGGAAGAGGAGGAGGAAGAGGGCGGCGGTGGCGAATTTGATGAGCGCGGCGTGCCGCTTTTGGATGCGGATCAGCGCTTCGCTGCGCACTCCGGCGTAGGCGAGCGCGAAGACGCCGATGAGCGGGAGGATGAAGGCGAGGTTGTAGACGCCAAGGTAGATGACGGCGGCGGCCCGGCCCGATTTGAGCATGTAGAGGATGGTCGGCGCGTAGACTTGGCCGGTGCAGGCGAGTTCCAGGAAGGAGATGACGATGCCGGAGAGGAAGGCGGCGATGACGAAACGCCGGTGGCGGGTTCCGGTGCGGATGATGTTGTGGATCCGCGTTTTCAGGAAGGCGGGGAGTTGCAGGGTGCTTTCTTCCATGCGGCCGCGCAGGCAGAGGATGCCGTCGCGGATGCTGATGGCCATGATCCCGAGCGCGAAGAGGCCCAGCGCGCCGTTGAGGATCCGGCCCGCGCCGCGCAGGACGGCGAGCCGCCCGACGATTTCCACGAGGCCGAGGCCCAGGATGAAGTAGGCGAGGAAGACGCCCGCGATAAAGGCGCCGCCGACTTGCAGGATCTGGGCGGGGCTGCGCCGCGCGACTTGCAGGTAGGAGATGAAGAAGATGAGGGTGGCGAAGGCGCACGGGTTGACGCCGTCGAGCAGCCCGGCGAGCAGGACGACGGATACGCTGAAGCCGGTGTAGCGGTTGCCGATGGCGGCTCCGGCTTGGGTCAATTCGGTTTCGGGCAGTTTGCGCCAGTCGTCCGGGAGCCCGGCGGACTGGGCGAGTATGCCAGCCATTTTCTCGGGCGTGAGTTCGGTTTTGACGAGGCAGCCTTCGCTGGCGAATAGCGCGGGGCCCACGGAGCGGAGGACGGCGGGGACGTGGAAACGTTCGCAGAGGGCTTCGTTGAGGCGCATGGCTTCGACGGTCCGCAGGTTCTGCCGCTCGATTTCGAGCCGGGGGAAGCGGGTTTTGAGGTCGGCGAGCGTTTTTTCGGCCCGCTCGCAGTCGGGGCAGCCGGGGGTGTAGAAGAAGACGGCGGGGATGCGCGCGGTTTCGATGGCGGCGGCGGCGGGGGACGCGGGCTCTCCGTTTGCGCCTTTTTTCGCGTAGGTGGCGAGGACGGGCTTGGCGGCGGGCCGCCGGACGGCGAAGGCGAATTTGTCCGCTTGGGTCTTTTGCGCGCCTGCGAAGTGTTTCTGCACTTTTTGCATTTCGCTGTCGTCCATCCGCGAGGCTTCGAGGAAGGGGAGCAAGGCCGCGAATTCGGGGCCGAGTTGTTGGTAGTTGCTCCGCAGGAAGCGGACGATGCGGTAGTCGTTGGCGCGGCGCTCGGGGAAGCTGTTGAGGGTGGCGATGAAGCCGTTGAGGTCGATGGGCTGGCGGTTGGAGAGGAGGCAAAAGTAGGCTTCCAGGCGGACTTTGTTGGAGGGGTCGGCGGTGAGGGTTTGCAGGAGGGCGGCGTTTTCCGGTTCCAGCGCGGGGTCTTTGCGGTTTTGCC